>JAPLUN010000203.1 GCA_026397715.1 Verrucomicrobiota bacterium | reverse complement strand
AGCGCCGCTTGAACAGCCTCAATAATTTTAACTTCTTCTTCTGCGGTGTAAGTGCGGCGGACTTCGATAATTGTGCTTGGCATGATGGTTCAGTAATTTGATGAGAGGACAAGGCGCTTGGGCGTGTCCTAGATTTTGTGTAAACGGTCTACTGGCAGGAAACTGCCGTGCTACGAGGAGTAGCGATGACCGTAGAGAAGAAGCACGAAGTATCGCCGGAGCTGTTGGATAGCCTGCTGGCGAATTACCGGAAGCCTGAAGACCTGATTGGCGAGCATGGATTGCTCAAGCAGCTGACCAAGCTGTTGGTCGAGCGCGCGCTGGATGCGGAGATGACCGAGCACCTAGGCCACGGCAAGCACCAGCCGGTGGCGAATGCCGACGGCAATGCGCGTAACGGCAAGAGCAAGAAGACCCTGAAAGGCGACTTTGGCGCACTGCCCATTGAAATCCCCCGGGATCGCCAGGGTAGCTTTGAGCCCCAGCTGATCCCCAAGCACCAAACCCGCTGGAGCGGATTCGACGACAAGATTCTCTCGCTGTATGCCCGCGGCATGACGGTGCGCGAGATCCAGGGCCACCTGCAGGAGATGTATGGCACCGAGGTGTCGCCCACCCTGATCTCGTCCGTGACCGACGCCGTGATCGAAGAGGTGAAGGCCTGGCAGGGCCGTCCGCTGGATGCGGTCTACCCCATCGTTTACCTCGACTGCATCCACGTCAAAGTGCGGGATGCTGGCGCCGTGCGGGTGAAGGCGGTGTATCTGGCACTCGGCATCAATCTGGCCGGCGAGAAAGAGGTGCTGGGTCTGTGGATTGCCCAGACCGAAGGGGCGAAGTTTTGGCTGCAAGTCATCACCGAGCTGAAGAACCGCGGCGTGCAGGACATCTTCATCGCCTGCGTCGATGGGCTGAAGGGTTTTCCCGAAGCCATTGAAGCGGTCTACCCCCGCGCGGCCGTCCAGCTTTGCATCGTGCATCTGGTGCGGCACAGCTTGAACTACGTCAGCTGGAAGCTGCGGGAGCAGGTGGCTGCCGATCTGAAGAAGATCTACTCCTGCGCTACGGTTGATGAAGCCGAGCGGTATCTGACCGCATTCGAGCAGAAATGGGGTGAGGCCTATCCACCGATCAGCCAAAGCTGGCGTCGCAGCTGGGCCCGCATCACGCCCTTCTTCGACTACCCACCGGAGATTCGCAAGGTGATCTACACCACCAACGCCATCGAGTCGGTGAACATGAGTCTGCGCAAGATCACCAAGAATCGAGGCTCGTTTCCCAGCGACGAGGCGCTGCTGAAACTCTTCTACCTGGCCCTGCGTAACATCAGCCAGCGATGGACCATGCCGATTCGTGACTGGAAAGCTGCACTCACCCGATTCACCATCCAATTCGAAGATCGGATGCCAACCCGTTAACCCACCCGCCGTTTACACAAAAATCAGGACACTCCCAGGCGCTTTGCTTTGTGGCACCTAACGCTAATTAGGCGTCAAAACTGACGGATAACACGACGGTGACTCGACATGCGAAACCATAAATCTCTCTTCATGTTTTTGATTCCCCTGAATTATTGATGGGAGTGGTGACAGGGCCGCTTTCGGCAAAGCCGACGTCATCATGTTCAAGCTCGCGTCGCACCACTACCACAGCCTGAGAATCCGCCAGGCATCTGTCAATCCGTGTTTGGCTCCGTCCGTGGAATGAGGGGCTCAGCCGTAACCTCCTGGCGTCACGCCCCCGTCACAAGCCATCCCGAAAATGACGCCCGTGTGAACCCACCCGAGACGTCTCATGGCTCGCCAGCCGCTCACCGCCAAACCCGGCAACGCCAAGCCTGAAGAAGGCAAGACCCATTACCGCACGGTGTGGGTGAGTGACGTGCATCTGGGCACGCCCGGCTGCAAGGCCGAGCACCTCGTCGAGTTTTTGAAAAGCCATACCTGCGACACGCTGTATCTGGTGGGCGACATCATCGACGGCTGGAAGCTCAAGAACACCTTCTACTGGCCGCAGGAGCACACCAATGTCATCCGCAAGGTGCTCACCAAGGCCAAACGCGGCACCAAGGTGTATTACGTCACCGGCAACCACGACGAGTTCCTGCGCAAGTTCGTCGGTTTCAAGATCGACCTCGGCAACATCCGCTTTGCCAACGAGTTGATCCACCAGACGGCCGATGGCCGCCGCCTGCTCATCACCCATGGCGATGCCTTCGACGTCATCACCCGCTACCACGCCTGGATCGCGGTGACGGGCGATGCGCTCTACGAGAGCGCGATGCGCTTCAACTACTGGTTCAACAAGGGCCGCAGCCTGTTCGGCATGGGCTACTGGAGCCTCTCGGCCTTTGCCAAGCAGCATGTGAAAACCGCCGTGAACGTGGTGAGCACCTTCGAGGAATCGGTGGCCCGCGAGTGCCGCCGCCGCAAGCTCGATGGCGTGGTCTGTGGCCACATCCACCATGCGGAAATTCGCGACATCGGCGGCGTGACCTACCTCAATTGCGGGGACTGGGTGGAGAGCTGCACCGCGCTTGCAGAGGACATGGACGGCCAGATCAGCCTGATCCGCTGGGTGACGCTGGATCACCTCAACCAGAGCCCGAAAGTGACGCCCTTGAAGGCGATGCTGAAGCCACAGGCGGAGCAGCCGAAAGCCGCGCTCGCGTAGGGCATTAGACCAGCATGTGCGCCACTGTGGTGACAAGGTCGCGCATCACGTCGCTGCATTTTTCGTAACGCTTGTCTGACTGCGAAGGTTGGCGCAGCCAGATGCCATCTTGCTGATGAGCGCGCTGGTCGATGTGTCCCCAGGTGAGCATCAGCAGCTGCGTGGGCTGCCCCGGCGTGCGCTCGATGCGGATGACGACTTCGTTGCGGCGGTCTGAAATCTCGAAGTACCGCACGCGCGACTCGGCACTGAGTTTGGTCTTGAGTGCGGCGCAATAGCTCATCACCTTTTTCCACTCCGCCAGCATTTCCTCTTTCTTCTGGGCGTTGAGTTGCTCCTCGCTGCTGCGATAGGTGCGGATTGAGCCCATCAGGCGGTCGAGTTCTGCCAGGTCGGGCGCATCGGGCGGCAGCTGCGGTGCCGCGGGGGCCGGCGGGGCCTTGAACAAGCCGGTGACATTGGCTTTGGCGGCAGCGGCGGATGGCGGCGGCACCGGTAGCTGCGGCTGGTCGATGCTGACGGTGGCGTTTTTCTGCGTGCTGCCGCGGCTGGCGGACGAACCCGAGCTGGCGCTGGACTCATCCACAAAGTTCATCGACAGCCGCCCGAACTGCACTACATCGCCGTGCTGCAAGGCCTGGGACTCGACGCGCTTGCCGTTGATCCAGGTGCCGTTGCTCGAATTGAGGTCATGCACGGTGGAGTGGCCGGAGCGGGTGATGATGACGGCATGGCGCGAGCTCACCGCCGCCTCGGGCAGGCGGATGTCGTTGCCGGCGTCGCG
>JAPLUN010000686.1 GCA_026397715.1 Verrucomicrobiota bacterium | reverse complement strand
ACTCCATGTTTTGGGGGTAAAGACGTTGACGTTTACCAGAATCGCCAAATCAGCAAATGGTTTTACTCTGGATTAAAACTATCACAGCAAATTTCCCGGGATGCTAATTATAAAATGATGGAGACCGGTTGTTTTTGCGTGAAACGTGCCCTTCTTCGTAGTCCCGACCGCAATCGCCATGCGCCCTTTCCTCTCCTTCCTCCTTGGGTTAACCCTGTTTCAACTCTTTCCTCGTGCCTTTGCTCAGGAGGACGAGGCCGGACTGCAGGCGGTGCTGGAAAAGGTGTACTACAAGTGGCGCGATGCCATGCAGAGCAAAGATGCCAAGGCCTGGGCGGCAAGCATCACCCTCTACCGTCAGACGGTGATTCGCAACATGGTGGTCAGTGAGCGCAAAACGTTCCCTGATGCTGTGTTTGCCTCCGATGTGCAGCCTCCGGTCCTGGCCGGGCTCCGCCTATTGGAAGCGCAGGCGGTGGGGGATACCGCACACCTCGTTTATTTTGGCCGGATCGACATGGGGCAGGACAAGGAACTCGTCCGGGAAAACCTGCTGAAACTGAAGTTTGGCCGTGAGAACGGGGTGTGGAAGTATGACAGCAACCGCATCTCCCGCATGGACGGTGCGCCGGACGTGGTCAAGGAACTGAAGGCTGGCAAGCGTCCCGACTTTCTCGACTCCCCCGAGTACACGCCGCCCGGCAGCATTCCTCCACCACCGCCTTTGTGCCGTGTTCCGGATTACAAGGCGGGCAGCAAGCTGCAGAGCTTCGGCTATGAAACGACCATGAGCATGAACGGCATCACTTACGATCCCGTGCGGGATGGGCTGGATCAGCAAATTCTCATCGGCGGCCTCGTCAACGGGCACAACGAAATCACTCTGCACATGAAGCCGGTGCCGAGGCCTGAAGGCGGAAAAGCCGCGCTGGAAATCCGGATTTACAAGCTGGCCAAAGATCCCGCCAAGCCGGGCACCGAAGTGCTGCGCTGGCAGGCACCTGAAAGCGGAGCCCCTGCACAAGTGACCCTCCCCATCGAGGTGCAATAGTCGCTGTTTCGCTCCATTCTTACCATGCCAACGATCGACCACGAGAACACGCTGCGCGCTGCGGGTTTTCGCATCGTGGCCGGGATTGATGAAGCCGGTCGTGGCCCTCTCGCCGGTCCCGTGTGTGTGGCGGCGGTGGTGCTGCCGGACGATTTTACGCACGCCGTGCTCAACGATTCCAAGCAGCTCAGCGAAGTGAAGCGCGAGCGGTTGTACGAGGAGATCACCAGTGATGCACGCATCCGCTGGCACTGCGTAACCATTGAGCCTGAGGAAATCGACCGCATCAACATCCTTCAGGCCACCTGGGAGGGCATGCGCCGTGCTGCCCTGGGTTTGCAGCCGGTACCTGATGCGGCCCTCATCGACGGCAAGCCGGTGAAGCGTTTTCCCCTGCATCAGGTCGCCTTGGTCAAGGGAGACAGCCTCAGCTACTCCATCGCGGCGGCCAGCATCATCGCCAAGGTCACGCGGGATCGCCTCATGGTGGCCATGGCGCGGCAGCATCCGGAGTACGGCTTCGAAATTCACAAAGGCTACCCCACGCCCGGACATCTGGCGGCATTGAAACAGCACGGCCCCTGTCCGCATCATCGGCGCAGTTTCAGACCCGTGGCACAGCTCGAACTCGATCTGGCATGAAGAGGCTCATTTCCCGGCCTCAAAGTCTGTGGCGCTGGCTGCGGCGGCGGGTCTCGGGAGATGCCCGTGTGCGAGCCACAGCGCTCTGGCTGCGCGCACGCCCCCTGGCCTCGTTCCAGCGTCGTCTGGCCGGACGGAAAATGGGCAGCGGGGAAATCGGGGAGATGGGCGAAATCATCGCCGCACGCTGGCTCACCAAACACGGCCGCAAGGTGCTCTATCGCAACTACCGGGGTGGAAACCGTGGGGAGGTGGACATCATCGCCCGGCATCGCGATGTGCTCACCTTCATCGAGGTGAAGTCCCGCACCAGCACCGCCTTCGGCCGCCCCGCCGATGCAGTGGGGCCTGACAAGCAGCGCCTCATTCAGCGCGGAGCCTTGGACTGGCTGCGCCTGCTGGGAAATCCACGCCTCAAGTTCCGCTTCGACATTGCCGAGGTCATCCTCATTGAGGGCGAGCTGCCGCGCGTTCACATTATTGAGAACGCCTTTCAGATGCCGGACAGATCCATGGCAGGACGATAAGGTATAAGTGACGATTTTGACAGTTTAAGGCCTCCATCTTGCCTCTGGTGAGCAGGTGTTTATGAGGGGCTTTACCTTCTCATGCAGCCCGTCGCATCTTCCACCTCAGCAGCCAATCTCCTCGGCACCGTAACCACACTCGTGCAGGATACACAGGTCGATGTCACGCGCCTGATTTACATGCTTTATCAGGACGTTGAGCAGCAGATCAACCGGGCGGATTTGAAAGCCCAGCTCACTCTGAGCACCTCCGCCGTCTTGATGGCCATGATCGTGAACATGGGGCCGGGACTGCGCCTGCAAGGCTGGGCGGGCATGCAATTGTTTGAGTATGCCGTGCTGGCGTTGTACGCACTTTTCATATTCTTCATGAGCTTTGCTTTCGGGCGTGGCATCGCCGCAGCTTTTCCTCGGGCCGTGAGAAAAGCCCCTGATGCGAACCGGCATCCCAACCTTTATTTCTCAGGCCAGATCGCCAATATTCCGGGGGATGAATATGCAGATTTGTTCTGCCGACAGTCGAACGATGGGGGCAAACGCTCAGTGCTGGGGCAGGTCCACTCCAAATGTATTGTCCTGGAGGCCAAGCTTCACAATGTACGCAAAGGCATGACCTACCTGCTCCTGGCGCTGGGGATTTGGATTGTTGCACGTCTGATACTCCTGATCGGCCACAGCTTTGACTGAGTCGGGCAGGAGGTGGAAGGATGGCAATCGGCTTTGACAGCCCCGGTGCACGCCGTAAAAATGGCGTTTCTTTTCCAACCCAGACGATTCAAACCATGAGCCACGCCAATCCTGCCAAGAAGATCATCAACAATCCGCTGAAGTGCGCCGACGAACTCTTTGAGGGGCTCGTGCTTGCTTATGATGGCAAGGCGCGCCGCGTGGGCACGCGTTCCATCGTCATGAATGATCTGCGGCCTGATGCTCCTGCGCTTCTCGTGGGTGGTGGTGCCGGGCATGAGCCGATCTATCATGGCCTCGTTGGCAAAGGCATGGCCGATGGCGCAGCCGTAGGTGAAATCTTCGCCGCACCGCCGCCAGACATCGTGCTGGAAGCCGCCCAGGCGGTGAACCGTGGCAAGGGTGTGCTCTTCCTCTACGGCAACTACGCCGGGGACGTGATGAATTTCGACATTGGCGCTGAACTCGCTGCGGATGAAGGCATCAACGTGAAAACCGTCATCATCGCCGACGACGTCTGCTCCGCGCCTCCTGCGGAAAAGCACAAGCGTCGTGGCGTGGCCGGTCTCGTGCCGATCACCAAGCTCGCCGGTGCCGCCGCGCAAACCGTGGATTCCCTGGACGAACTCGTCCGCATCGCCCAAAAAGCCTGCGACAACACTCGCACCGTCGGCGTCTCCACCAAGCCCGGCAGCATCCCCGCCACCGGCAAGCCCACCTTTGAACTGGCCGATGATGTGATCGGCCTCGGCATGGGTATTCATGGCGAAAAAGGCGTGGGTCTCATCCCGATGTGCACCGCCGATGAACTGGCCGCCAAGATCCTGGATCTCCTGTTTGCCGACGACCTGGCGCTTGGTGCCGGAGATGAAATCGTGTTCTTCGTCAACAGCCTCGGCTCCACGCACATGATGGAGCTGCTCATCCTCCTGCGCGGCGCAAAGCCCATCCTCGATGCGCGCGGCATCAAGATTCACCAGACCATCGTCGACAACATCGTCACCTGCCAGGAAATGGCCGGCGTCAGCTTCAGCATCACCAAACTCGATGCCGAGCTGAAAAAACTCTGGGACATGCCCTGCGAAAGCGTGGGCTACACCAAACTGTAAACCCGCCCATGCCATGAAACTCCCCGAGATCTTCGCCAGCCCAGCCAACGTGCGGTCCGTTCTGCAAGGAACCCCCATCTTTAACATCGGCGACGACTCCGGGGAGATGTTCGTGGTGCAGAGCGGGGAGGTGGACATCGTCATCAACGGCGTCGTTGTCGAGACCGTGGGCCCCGAAGGGTTCTTTGGTGAAATTTCCCTCATCGAAGATTCTGAACGCTCCGCCGATGCCATTGCCCGCACCGACTGCAAGCTTCTCCCCGTGAACCGGCATCACTTCCTCTACATGGTCGATGAGATGCCACAGTTTGCCCTGCACGTCATGAAAGGCATGGCCGACAGGCTGCGCCGTGCGGACAAACGAGCAAAGGCATAGGGGGGCTGCCCGGACCTCTTTTTCCCTCTGGTTGCCGGTTGCCGTGCTTAGGTGTGGCAACCAGCAACCACTCACTTCACGTGGCTTCCGAAGGCTGTGCAACCCGTGGCAGGGGAGTGCAGGCGGCCGCGATGTGTGGCAAGCGTGTGCAAACAAGGGAAGATGTTCTGGCC
>JAPLUN010000012.1 GCA_026397715.1 Verrucomicrobiota bacterium | reverse complement strand
CACTTTTCAAAGATCTCAATCTCACTCGGCGTCAGCTTTCCCTTCGGCGGCATTTCCATTTCGGGATTGGTGTAACGCACCGCCGCAATGACGTGACTTTTGGCCACATCTCCAGGCACGATGGCAGGTCCGTTGTCGCCGCCGGTCTGCCAGCCTGATTTCAGGTCGAGCGCCAGCCCGCCTTTGATTTTCTTCTCATGCGAATGGCACTCGTAGCAACGGCTTTGCAGCAACGGCAGTACCTTCGATTCGAAAAAGGCCATGTCATCCCCTGCCCGCGCCTGAGCCAGCGCGAGCATGACGATGCCTAGACTCTGGATAAAGCGGTTCATGAGGAAAGTGGCAGCCATTCACGCCAGCCGAGGATGTGCTCACGCATCAGACGCTCGCAGACAGCTGAAGGTTGATCTCGGAAACTCACCACAATGGACTGATGCGCATCCACGGTCTCTTTGAGAGTCTCCCTGGTCTGGAGCTGATGGCTTCGGTGCAATCGTCCGAGCCACAGTTCCAGCTCGCCGCGCAGCGAGCGCCAGAGCTTCACCAGACGCGCATTGCCAGAGGCCTCGAGAATGAGTTGATGAAACTCAAGGTCCAGCAGCGTCACCTCCTGCACAGATCGGGCACGGCGGGTGGCGGCCAGATTTATTTCGAGCTTTGAAATGTCCGCTTTGAGGACAGGAGCTGCCAGACGGGAGGCGAGCGGTTCCAGCGCAAGCCGCAGTATATACAGTTCCTCAAAATCCTGCGGAGTCAGCGCTTTCACGAACGCACGGCCCGTGGGACTGAACTCGACCAGTCCTTCGCGCTCGAGCGCAAACAAGGCCTCGCGCACCGGCACCCGGCTGACGCCCAGGCGCTTCGCCACGGCGGATTCGGCCAGCAGCGCGCCCGGCTCTGAGGTGCCGTTTAGAATTTCCGCCCGCAGCAGCGAAGCGGCAGAATCAGAGCGAAAGGCAGGATTTGGGGCGAGTTTCATTCGGTATACCGTTTCAATACGGCCCGAATGAATCCATCTTTCTTACGAGATGATTTTCTTTGCCACGCTCCCTTTCACATCCGTGAGCCTGAAGTCCCGGCCCGCGTAGCGATAGGTCAGCCGCTCGTGATCGAGGCCGAGCAGGTGCAGGATCGTAGCGTGCAGGTCATGGATATGCATTTTGTCCTCCACGGCCTCGTAACCCAGATCATCCGTACTGCCGTAGCGCATACCGCCTTTGACACCGCCACCCGCCATCCAGGCGGTGAAACCTTTGCTGTTGTGGTCACGGCCGTCCGCGCCCTGACCGTGCGGTGTACGGCCGAATTCACCCGACCAGACGACGAGCGTGTCTGTGAGCAAGCCACGCGATTGCAGATCGGCCAGCAGCGCGGCAATCGGCTGATCCACCGCCTCACAGGTGGCAGGCAGGTCTTTGGAAATTTTGAAGTGATGATCCCAGTCACTGTGCGTGACCTCCACGAAGCGCACACCCGCCTCCACCATGCGGCGTGCGAGCAGGCATTTGCGGCCAAAGTCATCCGTGGCATTGCCTTCACCGATGCCGTAGGCGGCAAGCGTCTGCTTCGTCTCTTTAGACAGATCCATCACCTTCGGCATTTCGCTCTGCATCTTGAACGCGAGTTCGAAGGATTCGATCGCACCTTCGACCTCGGGATTGACCTGATCGCGCTGCAATTTTTCTCGGTTCAATGCCTGCACGAGCTCGATCTCCTTGCGCTGCGCCATGCTGCCGACGGGCGGCGCAATGTTGCGCACCTGCGCTTTGGCAATTGGCCGTGCATCGACACCGATGCGTGTGCCCTGATAAATCGCGGGCAAAAAGGCGCTGCCATAGTTTTGCGAACCACCAAACAAAGACGGAGGCGCGATGGTGACAAAACCCGGGAGGTTTTCATTCACCGTTCCGAGGCCGTAGAGCGCCCAAGCCCCCAGCGAGGGACGCACAAACTGCGCGTTGCCCGTGTGCAGCTTCAAAAACGATTGTGCATGCGCGGGCAGCTCGGTGTGCATCGAATTGATGAGACACAAATCATCTGCTCGCTTTGAGAGATGTGGAAACAATTCGCTCATCGGCAGACCGCTCCTGCCCTGCGGTGCAAACTTCCACTGTGAGCCATGCAGCTTGGTGCCTGGTGCGCGGCCATCCTTGCCATCCGCGGCCGTGAGCTTCGGCTTGTAGTCAAAGGTGTCCACATGCGATGGCGCACCGCGCATGCAGAGAAAAATCACGCGCTTGGCCGTGGCGCTGAAATGCGGTTGCTTGACGGCCAGCGGCGCGTCAGCCTCTGCCTGGGCCAGCGCTTGAAAAGCGAGCCAGCCAAAGCCGACTCCGCTGGTTTGGAGAAAGTCACGTCGAGTGTTCATGGCATCAGTCAATGGAGCGGAATTCAGCGCTGCCGATCAGGGCGCGGCAGAAACTCGTCAGCACGTCGCTGTCGAGCCGCGGATAGTCGGCAAAGAAGCGTTGCGCAGCCTTGGCTTCATTGGCCGTGGGTTCTCGTGCAAAGGCGAGCTTGAAGGCGGCAGCGGCACGCTGGTTCTCCGGCAACGGAAGAAGTTTGTCGGCGAAGCGTTTGGCCTGCTTCGCGACGAAGTCGTTGTTCAGCAGATACAAGGCCTGCGAGGGAACTGTGGTCACCTCGCGGCTGCCTTTCACAGCGCTGGGTTCGGCGAAATCAAAAACGGTGAGAGCATCAGGCACGGCATTGCGCGGCACGGGCAGATAGACGCTGCGAAAGTCACTGCTGGCGGCGAGAAAGGGCTCATCACTCAACGGCCCACGCAGGCTTTTGATGGGATAGCCCCCGATTGCGCCATCACCGATTTGGGCGACGGCAGAGCCCACAGGTGCCTCGAGATTCAGAGCGCCGCTGACGGCCAGCATCGCATCGCGGATGCATTCGGCATCGAGACGGCGCGGAGTCATGCGCCAGACGAGTGTGTTTTCAGGATCAGCCTCGAAATTCTTCGCATCGTGCGTGGCGGCCAGTTGGTAAGCATGGCTCATGACAATTTCCTTGATGATCGACTTCATTGACCAGCCACCGTTTTGCAGCCGCAGGGCCAGATGATCGAGCAGCGCCGGATTGGATGGCGGTTGGCCCATGGTGCCGAAATTATCCACGGTAGACACGATTCCCTGGCCAAACAGCCAGTGCCAGACGCGATTGGCAAACACACGCGCGGTGAGCGGGTTGGTGTCAGAGACTAGCCAGTCAGCCAGTTCGCGGCGGCCACTCTCTCTCGATGGAATGGCAGGCGCTTTCGACGCGATCACACTGACAAACCCGCGCGGCACTTTGGCACCCGGTTTTTCGACGTCGCCGCGAGCGAAGAGTGGACTGTCATTGATCGAACTGAACTGTGCGGGACGACCCGCGATCATTCGAAACGTCTCCTCCACCGATTTCGGCTTGGTGGGTGGTCCGCTCGAGGGAGTGGAAGGATAATCGCGCACGCCCATTGCGAGCAGTTTCTGGCGGCCCTCGCTGTCGTAGGAGGCAAGCTCGGTTTTGCATTCGCCGATCTTCGCATTGATTCCGACGAACATGACCAGCTTTTGCGGATCGTTGTTCACATTGAAGCCTTTGCCTGTAAGCACCCCCTTCGCGGCAGTGGCATAAAACTGCATCGTTCCATAGCGCTCGGTTTTCGTGAGATCTTTTTCGACTTCGGCGCGGCGTTCCTGCGTGAGCATCAGGGGCATGCGTGGCAGACCGCAGTCGGTGGGCAGTTCGATGAGGGGGGAAGCCTTGAGATTTTGAAAATTGGGGGCTGTGCCGTACAAGGTCTCCGTACTCAGGAAGATGCCCGCGAGTGCGTAATAATCATTCTGCGGGATCGGGTCGAACTTATGATCATGGCAGCGCGCACAAGCGACGGTGAGGCCGAGCACGGCCTGAGACATGGCGTCGATCTGCTCGTCGGCGGTGTCGAGTGCATATTGCTTTGGACTGCGCTCATTGAGACTGCGCGAGCCAATGGCGAGGAACCCTGTCGCGATCTGCTTCAAGCCACGGTCGCGGCTGTCTTTGGCCTGCATCAAATCACCGGCGATCTGCTCGCGGATGAATTCATTGAAGGGCTTGTCCTTGTTGAAGGATTCGATGACGTAATCGCGGTAGCGCCACGCATGGGGCAGCAGGCAGTTCACATCTTTGCCGGTGGATTCTGCGTAGCGCGCAACGTCCAGCCAGTGTCGGCCCCAACGCTCGCCAAAGCGCGGGGATTTGAGCAGTGCATCGACGATCTTTTCGAAGGCTTGCGAATCATGATTCGCCAAAAAGTAGTCCACCTGCTCCGGTGTGGGCTGCAGGCCGGTCAGATCAAAACAAACGCGACGCAGCAGCGCCTCCGGCTGCGCATCGCCGACGGGCTTGATGACCTTTGCCTCCAACCCGGCGAGGATGAAGCGATCAATCTCGTTCCTCGGCCAGGCGCTGTCCTTCACTGAGGGCGCGGCAGTTTTTTTCACCGGCTGATAGGCCCAGTGATTCTTCGCCTTCTCAGTGTCCCACTCAGCTTTCACCACGCTGGTCTTGCCCTCACGTGGATCAGGGGCGCCCATGCGCACCCACTGCTCGAAGTCAGCAATGACAGAGTCCGGCAGCTTCCCACCGCTTTTTTCCGGCGGCATCTGCATGTCCTTGTTGGTGTAATGCAGGGATTCGATGACGAGGCTCTTTACGAGATCGCCCGGCACTACGCCCGGGCCGCTGTCGCCGCCACGGCGCATGCCATCGCGTGTGTCGAGCACGAAGCCGCCTTTGATTTTTTCCGAGTTCTCCGCATGGCACTTGTAGCATTTATCGGCAAGCACCGGACGGATCTTCTTTTCGAAAAAGGCGATCTGTTCCGCAGTGCTTGGGGTTTCGATGAGTGCTGGCTTCTCAGGAGAAGGTTTCGCGCCGCCGCTGATGGCCGCGATGTTCATGTACTCTTCATGCGAAAGCTTGCCGTCTCGATTGGCGTCGAGCGTGTGAAACAGGTAATCAACCACCTGCGGCCTGCCCTTCAGTTTTGGCGAGTATTCGCCCAGCGTATTGAACTCGGCAGCGCTGAGGGCTGAATCATGGTCCAGATCGAAAGTGGTGAACCCCTGCTCGAGTTTCTGTTTCAGACCGGCATCCTGTGCCGATACCGAGGTGAGAAGAACGGAAACCAGGACCCATGGGATAGTTTTCATGGCTTTATGAACTTTTCAAATTTCACGCGGCGCTCGTCACCCAGCTTCTTGAACTCCTCGATCTGCTCGGGTGTGAGCAATCCGGCCAGTTCAGTGGACTGACGGATCGAAGCCTGAGCAATAGCCGTCAGTGTGTCGGTTTTGATCTTGGCGAGGTCTTGTTTGAGCTGGTCATAGATCGGTTTAGATTTCTCCACCTGTTCTGGCGTGAGCTTGAGGCGTTTCACCTCTTCTGCCATGCGCTGCCGCACGAAGTGGTCCTCGCTGATGAGCTTCTTGGCGAATGGAAGTGCGAGCCCGATCCCAAACAAAGCGCCAAGGACGAACAGGCCAATGAGGGAACAGATGATGTAGAATTTTTTCATGGAAAGAGGGGTGTTTGAATGAAGACCTGCGCGAGATCATGCGCATCAGCGCTCACGGCACTGGCTGACCACCAGAGGCATAATGTCGTAGCCACAGTGGCCACAGGCAGTGCGGCAAGTGAAAACCGCGTCCACAATGCGGAGGTGTCCGTCGCCGCATGCGCAAGGGCTACGGCACGAGTTGCCAGCCCGAACGGGACCTCAGCGGGCGGAGGAGCAGTCGCGTTTCGAGCGCGGGAGGCGAGTTGTTCGAGACGTTGATCGATGTCGTTCATGAGTAGGAGGCTTCGAGTTGTTCAAAAGCTGCCCGCAGTTTGCGGCGGGCACGGAAGGCGCGCACTTTCACCAGCGTGCGGCTCCAGCCGGTGAGCGTGGCGATTTCGTCGGTCGATTTGCCGTCGAGGTGCAGCAGACTGAGCACCATACGGTCGTCCGCGCTCAGCGTGTCCAGCAGGCGCAGCATGAGGGAGCGTGATTCGTCGTTCAGAGTGTCCGCTTTCGGTTCTGCCGCAGTCAAGGTGGACTGCATGGCCTCCTGCTCCCCTTCGGTGAGATCGCTCCAGCGCAGTTCGGGCCGGATGCGTCGTGCGCGATAGTGATCGCGGCACTGATTGATCACGATGCGCGCCAGCCACGGCTCTAGTGGCTTGGACGTATCCCACTGCGAAGCTTTGGCAAAACAACGCGCAAAGGTCTGCTGCGCCAGATCCTCCACGCAACCCGCATCCGCGACGTGCCGACGTATCAAGCTGGCCACGAAAGGGTAAAACGCCTCCACGAGCGAGCGAGCCGCGCCCTCGTCGCTGCATCGCAGCCACGCTGACATGCAGGCACGGGATTCGCTGTCGGTCAAAATCATGGAAGCTGGGAATCACGATGACACATCCTTTCCCGGCTTCTACGGGCAGGATGCAATGCGGTTACAGCTTCCGACAGATTTATTGCAGACAGATAGTCTGCATCGTTTTACTGGGCGTTCTTCGCGATGAATTCGACAATCGGTGTCGAGTCATCCAGCCCGTGCGGATGATGCCCGACGCCGGGTTTGCGAATCAGCGTGATGCTGCCGCCAAGCGCCTTGTAGCGGGTTTCGATCAAGCCGGTGTTTTCATCCCAAGGCACCACGTCATCGGCATCACCGAAAACGTGGAGGAGGGGTACGTGATTTTGGGCCAGTGGTGCGAGGCTATCCACAGGATTGCCTTTGTAGGCGAGGGCTTCGGCCTCGTCTTTGAAGCCCCAGAGCTTGAGCACAAAGCCCCAGTTGGTCGGATCGCCCTTGCCTTTGCCCTTGCCGCCGGGCCAGCTTTTGAAGTCACACACCGGTGCATCGCCGTAGATGCAGGAGACTTTGGCCGGATTCGCCGTGGCCCAGTTGTAGCAGTACAAACCGCCGCGGCTGAGGCCGACGAGTGAGGGCTTGGTGCTCAGGCCATACTTCGTGGTGAGTTCGGCGTAGCACTCGTCCCACAGCTTCACGGCATCAGGGCAGCCGAGCATGTTGTTGATCTTCATATAGACGATGTGGAAGCCTTTGCCGAGCAGGGCGATGTCCGGCGCGGGTTTGTGGCCAAAGAACTCGCCATGCCAGACCCACGGGCGACCTGCAGCGGGGGTTTTCGGTGCGACGACGGTCACGGATTTCCCCGCGATGGTGAGTTCGTGTTTCGCGTAGCCGTTCCACTCACCGATTTGATTGGGGAAAGCGATTTCCTTGGAATTGGCCAGCTTGCGGGCTTCGGCATCGAGTTCAGCAGCCTTCACCTTGGCTTCTTCGATAGGCAGACCGGGCGCATTGCCGGGACGCTTGTGCCCGACGTAGCTCAGCCAAGCTGGACGAAGAATCGCGTGCTTCTTTTTGATGACGGCGAGGATGGCGGCACCATTGGGTTGATCTGGCGTGCCATCAGCCTTCACCTTGAGGCCCCAGGCATCAAGCACGGCATGCGCCATGAGCAGATGGCCTTCGGGTCCGGGATGCACGCCGTCTTTGGAAAAGGTGAACTCGGGATCGGTCTTGCGCTTTTCAGCGATGGCGGCGTTCATCGGGCCGTGGATGTCCAGCACCTCCCAGCCCTTCTGTCGCATGTCGAGCAGCCAGTCGGAGTAGAAGTCGAGCACTTCATTGTAGCCCTGGTAAAACTGGCCTGGCTTCACTTGATCCCCAGGAACCACGCGCTGCTTGATCGGCACCGGGTCAAACACCGGCGGCGTGAGATGCACGATCCTCGCTCCGGCGGCGGCGACTTTTTCATGCAGCTTCTTCATGCCATCCTGAAACGCCTTGGTCCGCACCGCGCCGAGCGGCAGGTAAATGCCGTCGTTCATCCCATAGCAGGCAAAGACAAGCTCCGGCTTCGCCTTTTCCAGCGCGCGGTCCAGGCGCTCGTGCAGATCCGGGCGCGGAAACTTGCCACCTGCATGGCCGTCTTCACTCAAGCCGCTCACCGTTTCACTGCTGAGTCCCAGCGGGATGATCTCCTTCGTCACTTCCGGATGCTGCGCGATCAAGGCGGCATCAATGAACTCGATGTAGCCCCCTCCCTGCGTGATGCTGTCGCCGAGAAAGACGATGCGCTGTTCTTTGGGAAGTTCCGCCGCAAAAGCGGTGGCAGTGAGGAGGAGGGAGAGGATGAGATGACGCATGAGAATGAAATTAGACGCCGACGAGTTCGCGCAACGGCACGCCGCTGTCTGTGACAGTGCGCGGGCGCTGCAACGCGTCCATGAATTCGTGATTGGGATGAATGCCCAGCAGGTGAAAAATCGTCGCGGCAAGGTCCGGCGGACGCACGGGCCGGTCCGATGGAAAACCGCCAGTCTTGTCGCTCGCGCCGATGATTTGACCACCGGCGATGCCCGCACCGGCCATGGCGACGGAGAACACATTGCCCCAGTGATCGCGCCCGCCGCTTTTATTGATGATGGGAGAGCGACCAAACTCGCCCATGACGACGACGAGTGTTTCATCCAGCAAACCACGCGAATGCAGATCTTGAATGAGCGTGGAGTAAGCGATGTCGAACTGCGGACACAACACCTCGCGCACACGCTGACCGTTGCGCTGGTGCGTGTCCCACAGCGGGCTGCCTTCTTTTTCATCACCAGGCTCGCGCGGCCAGTTCACCTGCACCAGCCGCACTCCGGCCTCCACCAGACGACGCGCCAGCAGCACGCTCTGGCCAAATTTATGTCTGCCGTAGCGGTCCCGCATCGCCACCGGCTCGCGCTCGATTTCCAGCGCCGCACGGCTGGCCTCCGAGTGAATCAAATCAAAAGCGCGATGCTGCATCGCATCAGTCTCCTCCATGAGCGGATTTGCCAGCGAGCGGCGGAATTGCACGTCCAGCTGCCGCAGCAGGCTGCCGCGCTCGGAAAAACGCAAATCCGTCATGCCCTCGGTCAAACTCATGCCTTCGATGCGCAGACGCTCGGCACTGGGATTGCACTTGATGAGCTGGGGGTGCCACGGTGCCCCCATGAAGCCGCCATTCTGGCCGGGCCACACGACGTTGCCGTTGTTTTCGAGACGTTCCGGCAAAACTACCGAAGAAAGCGGCGATCGCCCGCTCGGTTTCAACGCGCCAACAACGGACGCGATGCTCGGCCAGTCATTCGCACTTGGCGGCACGCTCTCAGCTTTCGACGCCGGCGCATAGCCCGTGAGCATGAAGCAGCCACTGGTCGAATGCGCGTTGATGCCCGTGGTCATCGAGCGGATCACCGCGAGGTGCTGCATCAGCTTCGCCGTGCGCGGCAGCGTCTCGGAAAAATGAATCCCCGGCACCGAGGTTGGGATTGATTTGAAATCACCGCGAATCTCCAGCGGTGCGTCAGGCTTCGGATCAAATGTCTCATGCTGCGGAGGACCGCCACTGAGAAACAAAATGATGCAGCTCTTCGCCCGGCCAAATGACGCGTCTTTGCTGCAAGGACTCGCCTTAAGCACGGATGGCAGCGACAGCCCCAAACAACCCAACCCACCGACGCGCAGCCATTCGCGGCGGTTTATAGCAGTGGTTGAATGAAGTTGCTGCATGGACGCCATCAACTACGCCCAGCCAACGTAGCTCTATCACACCCGGTGCAGCTTGTACGGATACACCTGATCCGCATTCCACTGGCAAGCGTACAGATCGCCGACGTCATCCATGCACACGTCATGCACGTTGCGGAAGACCTGCTGGTCCTGCAGCAGTAGACCGACTTGATCGCCCTCATATTTCGGCTGCTGGCCGCCCGGAGCGGATATAACGCGGTTGTTCTTGTCGAGGATGATGATGAAGCCGCGCTCACGCCACATGCGGTAATCGTTCGGTTTCATGCCGAAGCACACGCCGGAAAGCAGCAGATCCCCCGCAATGACCGGCCGACTCATGAAGGCACCGGGCAAATACACGGAATGCGAATAGGTGCCGTCGAGCTGGTACCAGTGGAACTCATTGCGGATGCGCTCCGTGCACAGCACCAGCGGCGCGGAACCGCGTGAGTCGATGGTGACGCCATGCGCCTGCATGAATTTGCCCGCGTTCATCGCCTGGGTGCTGTTGCCGCCGAATTTGCGGATGAATTTTCCAGTGCCGTCAAACTGCAGGATGAACTGCGAGCCGTAGCCGTCAGCCACATAGGTGTCGCCGTTCGGAGCCGCCACTGCCTCGGTGGGCGCGTACTTCGTCAAGGCGTCATAGGCGCCGCAGTCCTTCGCATGCGGCAGTTCCAGCACGACTTCACCGGTGAGCGTGGTTTTCACCACGCGGCCACCACCCGGATCACACAGCAGCAGGTATTCTTTGCCATCGCGCACGTCCAGACTCAGGCCGTGGCCACCGCGCAGTTTCAGCGTCCACGCATCGAGCACTTTCCCTTCTTTGTCGAAGATGAGGATATTGTTCTTCGCTTCGTCGGTAATCATGATCAGCCGTTTCTGCGCATCCATGACCATCTCATGGCAGTTTTTGACCGGATGCACCTCCCTCTGTGCCTTGCACCACTCCAAATCGACCCGATACCGATGCTCCCCATGCCCAATGATGGCTCCCTGAAGCGAGGTCTTGCTCTGCGCCCGCACAAACGGGGCGGCAAGGGCAGTGGCGGCAGTCGTGGCAATGAAATGGCGGCGGTTCATACCTTCTGAAACACCTCATCAGCGCCCAACTTATCCAGAATCCTGAGTTCGCGTCCAAAACGTAGGCAGCCGCAGCTTCCAGCGCATCGCAGCGAGCCGCAGTGTCAGTATGACCGCCATGCCGATGTAGCGGTCACTCTCCGAGGCTGGATACCAGTGCCGAAGAAGCACAAAGACCAGTGCACCGACTGAAACCGCCGTGGCATACAGGTCAACCTCCGCCTGAAAAACCCACGGCACCTCGCTTCTCAGCACATCACGCATAATGCCGCCCGCCACGCCAGTGACAACCCCGAGCAGCACCGCCACCACACCCGGCGTGCCAAAGGCCAGCGCCTTCTCTGTGCCTGCGATGCCAAACAGCGCCAAACCAAACGCATCCGCGATCGCGAGCAGCTTTTTCGGCAAGTGCGTGAACCGCACAAAAACAAATGTCGTTACCGCCGCGCCTAGTGCCGTCCAGACATGCAACGGCTGCTTGATCCAAAACACGGGCTGGGCACCCAGGCACAAATCACGAATCGTGCCGCCGCCCACCGCTGTCACCAACGCCAGGACCATCACGCCAAATAAGTCCATTCGCTTACCCTCAGCCGCCAGCACACCCGAAATGGCGCACACAGCGACGGCAAAGTATTCGATCCAGGGTGGCATCACTTGGCAGGCAGTTCAGGCTTCTCTACGGGGGGCGGCTCAGGACTCCATTCCGCCTTGGGCTGGATGCCCAGATGCTGGTAGATCATGGGCACAAGCGCGGTTTGGGGCGTCTCCTCGTTCAGCAGTTTCTCTTTCGGCAGGCTGGCACCATGTGCGGCAAGCCAGATCTTGCGTTCCTCGTCACTGTCGCCGCCATGCTTGTTACCACGTCCTCCATGATCTGTCGTGATGAGCACCAGCCATGTCTCGTCATTGAACTTCTGTCGCGCACGCATCGCACGCAGCAACTCACCGATGTGCGAGTCCACATGGCTGATGGCATTCAAATAGAGTGTGCTGTCCGGTGAAAAACTGGCGCGCGAATCAACCGCCCCATGCCCAAATTCGTCCACCTGGCCGAAATAGACAAACATGACATCCGGGTTGCTTTCACGCAGCGTTTTAAGCGCCGCGTCACGCACCTCAATGTCTTTTTCCGGATTGTCCACGAAGTGATGCGCAGCATCCGGTGTGCGAGTGAATTTCACATCCAGAAATTCCGTGCCGTTGATGCGTGAACCATCCGCGATGAAGTCATGAATCGGTGGCCAGTCGGCAAACGATGCACAGAAGGCCTTTGGCTGCACCTCTTTGACATGCCTCATGAAATGCGAATAGCTTTGATAGCGCCCGCCTATGAAGCGATTGTCCTTCACGCCATGCCGGTCCATCCACACGCCTGTGAGCAGGCTGCTCCAGCCAGGCGCGCTGATGGTAGGCTGGTGGGTGGGTGTACCCTGCTCCCCACCTGCATAAAATTTACGAGTGAACAGCCCGTGCTCGCTTTCGCACAGCATCTTCAACTGCGGTGCAAGACCACGGTCCATGGCTGCAGACAACGCATCAGCCCGGCAACCATCAACGCCGATGTACAGCACCCGTTTGCCTGCAAAATCACTGTCCTTTCCAGGCCCATGTGCAAAAAGCTGGCTGGCAAAGCCAAGGCAAAACAGAATATGGGCAGCAGCTAGTTTCATGATGAATGTCATAGTTCAGTGCTTCATGTAATGTTCAATCCCGTTGAGCAGCATCTGCACGGCCACCATGACGAGCAGCATGCCCATCAGACGCTCAACCGCCATCGAACCTTTCTCTTTGAGCACTCGGGCGATCGCCGGCGCACACAACAGCACCGCCGCTGTAACACCCCAGGCGATGAGCAGGGCGGCAAACCAGCGCCAAAGATGCTCCGGCTGCGTGCTGACGAGCACCAGCAGCGTCGCCAGCACGGACGGCCCCGCGATCATTGGAATGGCCAGTGGCACGATAAACGGCTCAGCCATCGGCTCGTCAGCATCGCTCTTCGAAGGCGGAAAAATCATCTTCAATGCGATGAGAAAAAGTACGATGCCACCACTAATGAACAAGGCCTCCTGCTTCAAATGCAGCAGCCCCAGCAGCCATGGCCCGAGAAAGAGAAACACGACCAGAATCACCAACGCGATGACGAGTTCCCGTGCGATCACCCGCAGGCGCCTCTCCGGCGGCACCGGCCGAAGGCCGGACACAAACGTCGCCACATTCCCCAGTGGGTCCATGATGGTGATCAGCAGCAGCGTGGCGGAAAGCGTGTCCATGGTCAGAATCAAGGCTGCAACGATTTCATAAAGAGAGCCCAAAGCTCATCCACCGTTTTCCCGGTTAAGCTGCTCCACAACTCATCTTTATACGCACCTCCTCGAAGTGCGGCATTCATTTTCACCACCACTCCTGCAGTGTGATGCAGTTCGATCCATTCCAGAAACATCGCCGTGGTCTTGTAGGCATCCTTGTAGCTCGCCTTGGCAGCATCAAGTTTTGGACGCGGGGCCTTCGGCTCAAAATGAACGATGCGGATGTAATCAGCGATGCCTTCCACCAGCCAGCCTGGCCCGCCGGGTGGATAGGACTGCACAACGTGCGTCAGCTCATGCACGACCATGCCAAAGTCATCAGGATGCGCTCTCACAAAAGCAGCGGAAATTGTGATCTTTCCGCCGAGGGCATGTGCCACGCCCTTCATTTTAGGATCGAAATAGAGCGTGACTTCTTTCGGAGCGGCGAAACCAACGCTGGGCAGCAAAGCGGCGATTTTTGGGAACCACTCGACGCACAACGTCCCGGCCTTGTTTCCCCACTCCTTCAAATCGGGTGCGTCATTCGCATCCACCAAAGCACTGGCATCTTTGGCACCGATTTTGACAATAGTTCGAGGCTCCGCATGCAGGCCTGAATCAAACGCCATGGCGAAAAGGAAACCGCCACACCTCAGCAGTCGAAGAAGTAGATGGATGCGGGATGTCATGGTTTTCATGTTATTGGCTTTGGCACTCCGAGACATTCAGCCCGTGTTTTCCCCCGGCGCAACCAGCGGTGCACGATCCTCACCCGAGCGTGTGCCCAGGTTTCCATAGCGATGATAATCAAAGCTCACACTCTGCTCCTGCACATACCACAGCAACTCCACCCGGCCCTCGGCGAGCACCGGAGCATCGGCGATGAACACACATGCCTCAGCGGCAGCACGGCGGACAATTTCAGGCACACGCTCAGCCGCAGCGTAGCGCACGCGGCAGACCTGACCTCTGCCAATCGCCGCCGCGAACTCCTCATCGCTTTCCTCGACAAATTCGATCAGGCCAGCCCAGTCATGTGTCAGTTTCTCCAAAAGACTCAGTTCATGCGTATCTAGACCACGAGGTCTGCTGACAATCGTTCTCGCACCCGTCACTCTCGTAGCAGCCACACGCGTAAAGATTTCGAAAAAACTGTCCTCACGGCTCACACGGACATGCACCGCTCGCAGCGGCAGATAACGCCGCACATTGTCCTGACCGATCAGACGAAAGTGATCATGCCCCCGGCCAAACTCAGCACTCCACCATTGGTCGCAGCTCTCCAAGGCCTTCAGAGTTCGCCAATACTGTTCTTCCGGCACACCGCATGACTCGTTCACGATGTTCAAAGCCAGGCGCTCCAGCGCAGGATTGCTCAAAGGTTCATCTCCCGGTCGCACAAGTGTTTCCTGAAATTTCATGAACTGCGCCACGTAGCTCGGCCCGCCGGCTTTGAGGCCGGGCCCAAAGGCACTCTTGCCCATGCCGCCGAAAGGCTGCCTCAAAACGACCGCGCCGGTGGTGCCACGGTTGATGTAAAGATTGCCAGCACGAATACCGGCCTTCCATTCGGCCTGTTCGCGATCATCGAGACTTTCCAAACCACTGGTCAGGCCGAATCTTGTCTGATTCATTAAAGCGATGGCCTCGTGCAGCTTCTCGAAGCGCATGACACCAAGCACAGGGCCGAAGAACTCCGTCATATGGGTGTAGCTGCCCGGCTGCACGTCCCATTTGATGCCGGGAGACCAGAGACAGTCGTTGCCATCCAGCTTGCACGGCATCAACGCCCAGGATTCACCGTCTTCGAGCGTGAGCAACGCATTTTGAAGATCCCCCGACGGCGGCCTGATCAGCGGCCCCATCTTGGTCGGCAGTTCCCATGCAGAACCGACAGTGAGGCTCTCTGCCGCCTCGACCAGCGAACGTTTGAACTCTGGATCATCGTAAACCTCGGCCTCCAGCAGCAGCAGAGAGGTGGCGGAGCATTTCTGCCCCGCGTGACTGAAGGCCGAGTGCAGCACATTTTTAATGGCGAGATCCCGGTCCGCCATGGCCGTGACGATGGTGGCGTTCTTGCCTCCGGTTTCAGCACTCAATGGCAGTGCAGGCTTGGCCCGCAGCATGTTCAGTGCGGTTTCCGTTCCACCGGTCAGGATGACCGCATTCACCAGCGGATGCTGCACCAGTTGCGCCCCCTCTTGGCCGCCAGCACAGGGTACAAACTGCAGCGTCTTCTTCGACACGCCGCCGCGCCAGAAACACTGGCACAGCTCCCACGCAGGCAGCACGGCATCGGATGCAGGTTTCAGTATCACCGTATTCCCCGCCGCCAAAGCTGCAGCAATGCCGCCGCACGGAATGGCAATCGGGAAGTTCCAAGGCGATACGACGACCACCACCCCTTTGCCTGACGCAGAAACATTCGGCAGCTCAAAAAACGTGCGCGCACTGCCAGCGTAGAACTCCACAAAATCGACCGCCTCGCTCACTTCAGGATCGGATTCGGCCAGCGTCTTGCCACAGTTTGCCAGCGATGCGCCCATCAGATCCGCACGTGCCCGGCGCAACTCGCCCGCGACCCGTCGCATGATTGCCTGCCGTTGTTGAGCAGACAAGGCACGCCAGCCGTCATCGTCCCGAGCAGCACATTCCACCGCCTGCACGATGTCCTCGCCACTGGCCTGCCGGTAACGTCCAACCACATCACCCGGCCGCGATGGATCGAGGCATTCACGCGTGCTGCGTGCATCGGTGATCTCGGTGCCATCAATCACAAGCGGCACTTCGACATAGCGCTTCTCCCACGCGGTCACAATGCCCCGGGCCCACTCTGCATGATGTGGCAACGACCAGTCGGTGTCGGGCTCATTGACGAATGTATCAGACGATCTGGCAGCCTGTTTCAAATCCCGCCGATCCTGCGTGCGGCGCGGTGCGGCACTCAACGTGCCAAGGCGCGTGAACGCAGCGCGGAAACCCTGCTCCAGTTGGTGCCAGTCTTCACTGCCAGGCACGAGTTTGAACGTGTGGCGCAGGAAGTTCTCCGGCCCTGTGTTTTCATCGAGCCGCCGGATGAGATAGCCGATGGCGCTGAGGAAGTGCTCCTTGTGACATACGGGCGCGTAGAGCAGCAGATGCGGAGCCTCCTCAAACAGTGCTCGGCGCTGATGATTGGCCATGCCTTCGAGCATCTCGAACTGCACCCGGTCCATCGCATTGCCAGCCCGTGCCAGAGTGAGCGCATAAGCAACATCAAACAAATTGTGCGAAGCAACGCCGAGCTTCACCGCGGCCAGATTTTCGGGACGAAAGCCCTCATGCAGCATGCGCTTGTAGTTCGCATCCGTATCGGCCTTCGTTTCAAAAGGCGCCTGCGGCCAGCCTTTCACGGTGGCTTCAAAGCGCTCCATTTCCATGTTGGCCCCCTTCACGATGCGCATCGTGATGCCCGCACCACCTTTGGCGACACGCTCTCGCGCCCACGCTTGCAGCTTCTGCTGCCAGAGGTAGGAGTCGGGTATATAAGCCTGCAACACGATGCCCGAGCTCACCTGCTCAAGCCCGCGCTGATCCAGCGTGCGCATGAAGACTTCACAGGTGAGACTGAGGTCACGATACTCCTCCATGTCGAGATAGATGAACTTCGGCACCTGCGTGCCATCACGGCGCGTGAAAGTGGCGCGTGCGGCGCTGCGATACAGGCGCTCCAACCGGTCACACAAGGTCGCAATCGTATGCTCGCGTGCAAGCGCAGACATCTGCGAATACAGCGTGGAGATTTTCACCGAGAACACCTCCGTCTCAGCGTGCTGCATCGCTTCGAGATACAGCGTGAGCCTGCGCTCCGCCTCTGCCTCGCTGAGGATCGCCTCGCCGAGGAAATTCACGTTCATGCGCACCCCTTGGGCAGTGCGCTGACGCAGATGCTCCGCCAGCACCTCCGGTTCCGCAGGCAGTATGACATTGGCTGTCTCATGCTGCATGTGCTCCTTCACCATCGGTACCGAGACACCCGGCAACCATCCGCCAAAAGTCTGAAACCCGCGCAGCAACGCCCGGTCCAGCGGACTGAAAAAACGCGGCACTCCCTGCACATCCAGAATGTGGGTGAACTGATCCGCCACACGCGCGGCGGATCTGGGGCGAAACGCCTGATCCGTGAGCTGCACCAGCGTGGCTTTGTCCGAAGCGGTCTGCAGCATGCGGTCCAGTTCCGCCTGCTGGCGTCTTTCGGCTGGCGTTTGCAGCTCGGTGGCGCGCAGTTGCAGCCTTCGTGCAAGATCAACCGCAGCATCAATGAGTTCCGCCTTCATGATAATGACACGTCAGACACCCAGATCCTGT
>JAPLUN010000083.1 GCA_026397715.1 Verrucomicrobiota bacterium | reverse complement strand
TTTCTGCCGTCTGAAACGCTGGGCCTGTGCCAGCACTCGGCGAGACAAACTCGCCGCACATTTCCTCTCACTTATCCAGTTTGCTGCTGTCATCGACTGGCTTCAATATGGACGTTGAGGGGTTTTCAAACACCGCCTAGGCATTGCCAAAGGCCGGCTGTGCTTTCCTGCGGGGGTGATGAAACGCTGCTTTGCCTCTAGGGAGGCGTGGGCGTGGGCGTGGGCGCGGGCTCAGGGTTTGGATTCCAGGTGCCGGCCGTGATTTGTTTCAAAGCAGCATTGAGCTGCGTGCCTTCTTCGCGAGTCGGGAGGGGTTTGAAAATCAGCAGTGCACCCTGGTGGTCGATGATTTCGAGGAGCTCGCTGATCTCGAAGGTGGAGAGGGGCTCGCCGCGGATGAGGATCAGAACCTCGGAGTACTTCGCTTTCACCGCACGCAGCAGGCGGGCTTTGGCTTCCGGCTTGAACGTGAGCCTTACCGCGTCCGCAGGGGCGCCGATAAACTCGGCCACGGTCAGTTCTGCAGTGAGAACCTGCCGGCGGCTGATGACGGGAAAAACGCTGCTCATGACCGTCACCGTTTTTCTAGTGTCCAAGGATTTAAACGAGAACGTCTTCGCGTCCACGGAGCCGTCAGGGACGACGGGATAGATGTCGATGCCGGTGAGGGGTGCTTCAGCCCGCGCCGCGCCCAAAGCAGTGACACAGAGGATGGCCAGGAGAAGGAGGCGGGAGGTCATCGGGTGGGAGGGTTTTATCACACCGGGTTGGCGATGACCAGCCTGAGTTCTCGTGCTGGGCCTTTGTCCAAGGCGGTCCAGGAGGGCTCATTTCTCCCTGTCCCTTTTTCTGACGCCATGCACGCGGCTGGCAGCGTCAGACAGACCTTTTGGTGCGGGAGATGGAATCGGGACGATCCCTTCCGCCGGAGGGTGCGGTTCTTCTGAAAAATGCCTCGCCAGCGGGGCGGATGAAGGTCATCATCACGCTTTATTCCTATGGAAGAAGATGTGTTTAACCAGTTCCTGACGAAGCGTTTCAACGATCAGCTGCAATGGTTTGAGGCCAAGGCGGCGACGCAGAAGAAGCGCTACCATGCGCTGCAGACGTCTGTGGTGGTGCTGTCAGCTTCGATGCCGGTGCTGGTGACGACGGTGAAAATGGACTACAACTGGGTGACGGCAACGGCTTCGGTGATGCTGGCGATCGGCACGGCGCTGCTGAAGATGCTGCACCTGCCTGAGGCATGGATCAACTACCGGGACACGGCGCAGTGCCTGCGGCAGGAGCAGTCATGGCTGGAGTTTCAGATAGGCGCGTATGCGGAGCTGGAGGCGCCGGCGGCGCGGCGGAAATTCATCGAGCGTGTGGAGGACATTCTGAGCAAGGAGTCGGGCAACTGGCGCAGCACGGCGATGGCGCCGATATCCAATGGCTCAAACAATGCCTATCCGGCCTACGGCATGCAGCAGCCGAACCGCCAGCAGCAGCAGCAACCGCGTGGCGACCGCCAGGGCGGGCATGGTGGTGGCTCGGGTGATCGCCAGGATCGTGGCTCGGGTGATCGCCAGGATCGTGGTTCGGGTGACCGTCAGGATCGTCAGGGTGGTGGCTCGGGGCAGCAAATTCCACCGCCGATGCAGCAGAGAGTGCCGCAAACGGATGGGGATCTGGAGAATGCGTGAGGAGCGGGCGGGGTGACGCCACACTCAGCAGGTGCCGCTTTCGAGCGTCTGGTGGCGGGCGTGGGGTGACCGAGCCGCGAAAATTCACAGGCTGCCGTTTTCGGGTATTTGCTGGTATGCGAGAGTCACCGAGGATGGCGAAAGGGGTGGCTGCGTTCGTTCCTCACTCCGCGACCGCAGTCCATATGGGAGGCGGAAGGTGCGCAGCGGGCTCAGGGCCTGAGGTGTTGAATATGCGGGGGCTCCGGGCGATGTGTTCGCGTGAGGGATCGGGACGCACCCTCACCTCCAGAGGGTGCGGACTCAGGGCTTCGGCGCTGGGTTTGCGGCGGGCGGCTTGGTCATGAAGGGGGAGCGGGAGAAGCCGCGGGGGTCGTGGTTGAGGATGCTGTCGATGTACCATTCGTGGGCGTAGGAGTGGGCGTCGAGGTAGGCGTCCATCTTTTCTTTGAGCTCGATCTGGTAGCGGCTGAAGCCGGGGAGCCAGCCTTCGGCGGGGACGCCCTGGGCGAAGGCGGAGGTGCAGTAGTAGTCGAGCGGGAAATCGCGGGCGACGTAGCTGAGATCGCCTTGTTCTTTGACGTCGGGCAATGGGGTGTCGAGGATGGTGAGGCGTAGGTTGGTGGGCTTGATGCCGAGGATGCCAAGGGTGCGGGCGGCGGCCATGACGACGAAGCCGCCGGCGCTGTGGCCGATGAAGTGCATGGGCTTGTCGGGGTTGAGCTTTCCGGATTTGATTTCCATGGCGAGCTTGCAGCCGACGATCTTGCCGATCTCTTCGCCCATGGAGCGGATGGCGGCGAGGTCGTTGAGGAAATTGTGCTGGAGGGAGGGGTCCTCGGCGGCTTCATTCCAGTCGACGAGGCAGATTTCGGGCAGGCTTTGTTTGAGCTCAGGGCTGGTTTCGAGGGCGGTCTGCATGCGCTCCATCCAGCGGCTCTTGTCTTCTTTGCGATTGGCACCATCATGCAGGCCGTGGGCGATGAGGATGAAGCCGTGGGCGGTGCGCTGCGGCTGGGGATTCCAACCGTCTGCGGTGGCATTCGAAAGCAGTCGTCCATCGCGACGGTGGATGGCGCTGGTGGCGACGTAGTCTTTGGGCACGTGCCAGGCGATCCATGCGGAGGTGAGGACGACGGCGATGGCGACGATGACGAGGCGGCCGAGGATGACGGAGACGATGAAGCCGATGCTGGCGGAGAGGCTGCCGAGGAGGCGGTGGTACCAGGCGTGGCGTGTCTGCTCGACGGTGGCCTGGATGGTGGCGGCTTCGTCGACGTTTTT
>JAPLUN010000004.1 GCA_026397715.1 Verrucomicrobiota bacterium | reverse complement strand
ACATGGCTGATCTCACAACAAACACCGTTGTCATCCAGCAGATCGGCCACCAGCATGGCATCGCGCAGGCTGTCATCGAGATGAAGGATTCGGGTGGGCGTGGATGGAGCGTGCATGGTGTCGGCCTTGTTGTGTGATTACTTTTTCACCTCATGGCTGGGCTGCACGCTGCACGGAGGCGGTTCATTCATCATCGCCCAGAACCCCCCGACCATTTTCACGGCTTCGACGAATTCATGGAAGCCCACAGGTTTCACCACATAAGCATTGACCCCCAGATGGTAGCTCTTCACCAGGTCCTGCTCCTCGCGCGAGGAGGTCATCATGACCACGGGAATGACTTTGAGGTCCGGGTCACTTTTGATCTGACGCAGCACCTCCAGTCCGTCGACCTTGGGCATCTTCAAGTCGAGCAGGATGACCGCAGGTTGTTCATTGGTGCGTTCTGCGAACGGGCCGCGCCTGTACAAGTAGTCAAGTGCTTCGGCACCGTCGCGCAGGGTGACCACTTCATTGGCCAGATTGTAGGTGGCCAGCGCATCCAGCGCCATTTCAGTGTCGCGGGGACTGTCATCGACGAGCAGGATTCGTTGGAGGTGTGCCATGGATTGGGTCGGGTTGAATTCTATGAATTCGTTGATCGTTTCAGGGTGAAATAGAAGGTGCTGCCTTCACCTGGTTTGCTTTCCGCCCAGACGCGGCCGCCGTGCCGGGCAACAATGCGGCGCACGTTTGCCAGGCCAATGCCGGTGCCTTCGAATTCATCCGCGCGATGCAGCCGCTGGAAGACGCCAAAGAGCTTGTGGGCGTACTGCATGTCGAAGCCCACCCCATTGTCGCGCACAAACAGAATGAGCCGTCCATCCTCCTCGCCCGCGGTGCCGATTTCGATCAGGGCAGGATCGCGTGGGCGGGAGTACTTTACTGCATTGCCCACCAGATTGACCAGCACCTGCCTGAGGACGGCAGCATCTCCGATGACCACGGGCAGCGGTGCGATCTTCCACTCGATGTTTCGATGCTGAGTCGTGGGTTCCAGGCCGTGGAGGGCTTCCTGCAAAAGATGGTTTAGATCAACCGAGCCTTCACTCATTTCCATGCGGCCCATGCGGGAGAAGGCGAGGAGATCGTCAATGAGCTGGCCCATTTCCGTGCTCGCTTCGTTGATGGTTTTGAGATAGCGCCGGGCTTTCTCTGACAACTGGCCGTCGATGTTTTTTTGCAGCATTTCGACATAGCCCTGAATGTGCCGCAAAGGCGCACGCAGATCGTGGGATACCGAGTACGAGAAGGATTCCAGCTCCTTGTTGGCTTCAAGAAGTTGTGCGGCTTGATGCTGAAGGTTGGCGTTAAGCCGTTCAATCTTTTCCGCCGCCTCCTTTTGCTCAGTGATGTCGTGACCGGTGGCGTAGGTCAGCCCCCGTCCGACCTCCGGCTGGGCTTTCCAGGAGATGCAACGCCATGAGTGATCTTTGCACTGGTAGCGGTTTTCAAAATGAATCGTTCGTTCACCACCGCTGAGTTTTTCCAGTTCAGCAACTGTGCCGGCGTAGTCGTCCGGATGAACCAGGTCGAGGATGGGCCGCGCCAGCAGTTCGTCGGCTGTGTAGCCGAGTGTCTGGGTGAAGGCCGGATTCACTTGTTTGAAAAAGCCGTCCGTTCCGGTGATGCACAGCAGATCAAGCGAGAGGGTGAAGAAGCGTTCGCGTTCGGCCTCAGCCTGCTGGCGTGCGGAAGTTTCCTCGGCGGCGAGGCGATGCAGCCACTGATTGTGGCGTGAGACGTAAAAGGCACCCAGAGCAGCCAGACTGCTGGAGACCGCGATCGTCATGGCATGCGACTGCCAGAGGGTGATTTTTGGGAAAAACCACATCTTGATGAACTGGTACCCGGTCATCAAAACCGCGGTGGCCAAGAGCACCATGAGCGAATGAATGTATGAGTTTTTAGAGCTCATACGGAACAGAACTGGTGCCAAAGAGTGAAGCGGTCTTTCCGAGCTTTCAGTCGCTCTGAATTCAGATGATCATGGCTGTGATAAACAACTGACGCGGGTTTGCCTTGCGAGTCATTGTTGGTATTTAGCAGCAGAGGCATTCAATATGTGGGATTGCTAAAAATGTGGTCCACATCATATCCTGATACATACTGATAATTGTTACAGTTGTGTGATTATCAATGATCTAAGGCTATGCTTATGCATATTTAGGCGTGGGTGATAAGTGATAATCCAAGTTATCAAAACTCCCAATTATTGGTCCCAGCTTGGCCGCGCTGCTAATGGCGAATGTTCATGGGATAGCGGTGATGAAATCGCCCGGATTTAACGGATCACCTCATCCTCAGACGCCTATGCAATGATCGAGGAGGATCACGGCGTCGCCGCGCCCATGGCTTTGCCATTCAGCACCGCCACCATCGTCAGATCGACGAGAAGCTTCTGCACATTGCAGCTGGATGCAGCGAAACTTTTCTGCAGATCTTCCAGCGTTTGCGGCCCATAGGCCAGCGGCTGCTGTTTGACGAAATGATTGAAGAGCTGGCGGATGAAGGCGCGGTGGCCGTAGGGGCTGCTGGCGACGTAGTTCACGATGTCGCGCGGGCCGCTCAGGTGCACCACCTTGCCTTCGTCATCGGCAAATTCACCGGCTGCATTCACGGGCTTGTTGTTGTCCTGTGTGCGCCAGCGGCCAATGGCGTCGAAGTTTTCCAGGCTGAAGCCGAGCGGGTTGATAGTGGAGTGGCAGGACATGCAGGTCTTGTTGCGCGTCAGTTCGGTGATCTTCTCACGCATGGTCAGCTTCGGATTGAAGTGGCTCTCATCAAAGGTGACCGCCATGGGCGGGGGACGCAGCGAGAGGCCGACGATGTTGCGCGTGAGGAAGACGCCGCGATGGATGGGCGAGGTGGCGCGGCTGGAGGCCAGTGAGGAGAGCAAATACGGATGGGTAACCACTCCGGCACGCTGCTTGGGATCAAAGGCCAACTGCTGGAAGTCACTGCCCTTTACAGGAGTGCCGTAGAATTTGCCGAGGCGGTCGTTGAGCAGCAGGTAATCGGCCTGCAGGAGCTGGCGGTAGTCAGACTGGGGGCTCCAGACGACCTGGTCGAGGAATTCGAACAGTGACTCGCGCAGGTCTGCCAGCACGCTGTCATCAAAGCCGGGGAAGATCTTCAAGTCCTTGGCATTGCCCTCGGCGCGTTCGAGTTCCAGCCAGTGGTGGAAGAAACCGTGCAGCTTCGCCTTCGTGCGCGGGTCAGGCAGCATGCGCTGCGCCTCTGCGCGGATCTGCTCGGGCGTGTGCAGTTTACCAGACGTGGCGGCCTGCATGAGTTTCCTGTCAGGGATGGAGTCCCACAGTGTCAGGGCCAGACGTGAGGCAAAGGCGAAGTCATCGGGCTTTTCGCTTTCGCGCAGTTCGGGATAGAGAAACTGCGGGGACTTGAGCGTGAAGAGCACAACGCGCTTCACGGCTTGCTCCGGGCTCTTGGCGGAGGCGAACAGCTTTTCCACATAGAGCTGCTTTTGCTCATCTGTGAGTGGGCGGCAGAAAGCGGCTTCGACGAAGGTGAAGGCGAACTTCTTGATTTTCTCCAGGCGGTCTGGCGCGTCAGCTTTGGTGCCGGCGAGTTCGTTCAGGTTTTCCTCCACGTGTTCGGCGGTGGAGATGGCGGCCTCCGTGGCGGATTGATCCCAGCCTTTGGAAATGGATGTGCCGCGCTCGTAGCCCACGCTGCGGTCGTCGGCGGGGAAGTTTGTGCGCACGATCATGAGCTCACGTGGGCGGTCGGTGCGCAGCGCGTGCTGGGGAATGATTTCCGTGACGCCATGGGGCGGCTTCCACAGGAGTTCGATGGAGGCGGACTGCTCTTTGAATTTGAAGTGATCCAGCCGCAGCCGGTAGGCGCGCCCGCCGATGAGGAAGATGCTTTTCTTTTCCTCGCGAACGGTGGGGCCCGCGCTCACCCATGCATCGATCAGGGCATCGTTTTCAGTGGTGTCATTGATCCACAGGCGTGCGCCATTTTCGGTCTTGAGGATGAATTCGTAGACTCCCGTTTCTTCGGCAACCACGCTGCCTTCCCAGGTGTCCTGAAACTGCTCGGCTTCCATCTTCGCATTGTCCGGACTGCCTGCGCCAAAGTGAAATGCCACCTGCGGATCGACGCGCTCAAACTTGTAGTTTGACGGGGCGGTCAAATCCCGGGCCCATGCGGAAGCGCCCGATGAGGTCCATCACGGAAGCGCGATACTGAGAGATGGTCAGGCGGCTCAGGTCCTGATCTGGCGGACGGCTGCGAGCCTGTGCTGCGGCGGAATAGAAAGACTCATAGATGTAGGCGGCCACCTGTTTGGCGTCCTCACCCACGCAGGTGCCTTCCTTGTCCTCCGGCATGGTGCGTTCGATTTTGCGCGTCAGCGCCTCCAAAGTGAGATCGCCCGTGAGGGGATCGTCAAACTTGTCCTTCACGCCCTGGCCTTTGGCCCCGTGGCACTCCTGGCACATCTTTTGGTAAATGACGGCACCGGGATGCTCGGCGGCAGGAGCGTACGCCGTCAGCAGACCAAGCGTGAGCCAGGCAAATCGAGAATGGGGGGATGTTTGAGCCATGAAAGGGGGTGAAACTTGGCTAAGAGAATAATCCCTTCACCGCAACCCTCTTTCACCGAACTCGCGCATGGCGGCTCTGGAGGCGGCGGGGTCAATGGCAGCTGCAACCACCGCAACCCTGCGCTTTGCGCGCGCCCAGCTTACGCTCGATCTCCAGCGATGTCGGCGTGATCGCCAGTCCGCCGAGGGAGGTGCAGCGGTGCTCGCGCGGCATCATGGCGGCGACGTTTTTGGCGGCGTCGATCACTTCATCGAGGGGAATCAGCGGATCAAAATCGGCAAGGGCCATGTTGGCACAGGAGAGGGCGTTGCTGGCAGCCATGACATTTTTGCCAAGGCAGGGGGCCTCGACGCGATTGGCGATGGGATCGCAGATCAAACCGAGCATGCTCTGAAACGCCATCGAGGCTGCTGCGATGGCCTGATCCCGCGTTCCGCCTTCGAGTGTGACGAGTGCGGCGGCGGCCATGCTGGCGGCCGCGCCGCCCTCCGCCTGGCAGCCGCCCACCTCTGCGGCAAAGGTCCAGCGCGTGGCGATGAAGACGCCGATGACTCCGCTCGCGAGCATGGCCAGAGCCATGTCCTCCTCGGACTTGCCAAGAGCCTCCGCCATGCCGATCACCGCACCGGGCAGCGCCGCACAGGCGCCTGCGGTCGGAGCGGCAACGATGACGCCCATGGAGCTTTTCACTTCCATCAAGGCGGTGACGTAGAGCACGATGCGATTGAGTGCTCCGCCATCGAGGAGCCTGCCCGCCTGCATCAGTTCATTGAAGCGTCCGCTTTGATGCCCCAGCACGCGATCTTCATACTGCGTGCCCGCGATGCCGCTGGTGATCGACTTGCGGAGGATGCGCACGATGGCGATCATCTTGTTGATGACTTCACGCTCGGTGAAATTTCCGCGCGCCATTTCATATTCGGCGGCCAGTCGCCACAATGGCGTGTGGCGAGCGCCATCCTGGGTGAGCATCTCTGTGCAGCTTGAAAACGGCACGCGCAGGTCTTTGCGCGAAGGCACGGGGAGTACGGGGGAGAGTCGCTTGACGGCAATGACGGGCAGGTGATCCGTGGCTGCAAACGCCGATGACTTGACTTGGAGGATCTGGTGTTCGCCTGCGTCATGATGCAGGACTTCATCGGTCTCAAACTCAGCGGAGACGGTCTTTGGCAGCCAGATGAGAGTCTCATGATAGCCGCCGTCCATGGACATGAGGACGTCATCAATGTTGAGCACCTCCATCATGCCGCCGCCGGTTGAGATGGCGATGAGTGTGTGCTGCTCATGGGCATTGCGGAGCGTCAGCCGGTAGGTGTTTGGATGCGGATCTCCGACGTCCACGGTTTCGATGCGCAGTTTGATCCCGGCATCTGCGAGAGCCTGCGCGGAGTCGGGCAGTCGCTCATCATCGGCATCCCAGCCAAGCAATCCGCCGAAGAGCCCCATGTCACTGCCCTGGCTTTCGTGCGTGGTGGGAAGTGAGCCGGAGCGGTCAAACTCCACGAGCACATCCGTGATGTTGTCCTCCATCAGATCACGCGCCAGACGCCCGATGCGCAGTGCTGCAGCGCAGTGGGAGCTGGAAGGCCC
>JAPLUN010000370.1 GCA_026397715.1 Verrucomicrobiota bacterium | reverse complement strand
TTTCCAAGGAGATCATTGGCTTCGACGGCGGCTGGTTGAGGACAACCAGCCCTACCAGCGCTGGGCATGCAGGTGCCTAGCGTGAATGTAAGGCGGCTTGTCCTCAAGCCGCCGCCGAGCATCTCCACGTTCGCTTTCCGGAAAAATCGTTTCGCAAAACGCCGTCAGACGATGCCTTTTGAATCACTGACTTTCACCGCCCTTGTCCCACGCACAGGAGCACAGGAGCCTGATTCTCCCCTGCCGCAGTTCAAACACGATGCTTGCTTCCGGCATGCTTCCCGCTAGTATCGCCCCCACCAATGGCCTCCGCAAACGCCCCCACAAAACACGCTGCCGACCCTATCAATCAGAAGCTCACTGCTGCCGACAAGGTGGAGCTTTATCGCAAGATGGTCCGCATCCGCCGCTTCGAGCAGGTGTCCCTCCAGCACTACCAAGCCGGTCGCATGGGCGGTTTCCTCCACCTCTACATCGGCCAGGAATCCGTGGCCGTCGGCACGGTTTCCGTGATGGGCGAAAACGATCACGTCATCACCGCTTATCGCGATCACGCTCACGCCTTGGCCGTGGGCATGACCATGAACGAATGCATGGCCGAGCTCTTCGGCAAAGCCACCGGCTGCTCCCGCGGCAAGGGCGGCTCCATGCATTACTTCGCGCCTGACAAAAACTACTGGGGTGGTCACGGCATCGTGGCCGGTCAGACCCCGCTGGGCCTCGGCCTCGCCTACGGTCTGAAATACCGCGGCCTCAAAGGTGCCGCACTCTGCTTCCTCGGCGACGGCGCCGTGAACCAGGGTGCCTTCCATGAATCCCTGAATCTCGCCGAGCTCTGGGATTTGCCTGTGATCTATGTGATCGAAAACAACGGCTACTCCATGGGCACCAGCCAGCAGCGCTCTTCCGCCTACACCGACTTCCTCGCCAAGCGCGCCGAAGGTTACGGCATGGCCTGGGAGCAGTTCAATGGTGCAGACATCTACGAAGTCCGCGCCGGAGTCAGCAAGGCCATCGAACGGGCGCATACCCAGTCCAAGCCGAGCATCATCGAAATCGCCACCTACCGCTGGGAAGGGCATTCCGTCGCTGACGCCAACAAGTTCAAGTATCGCACCAAGGAAGAAGTCGAGCAGTTCCAAAACGATCACGACCCGATTCAGGTGTGGAAGCGCAACCTTCTCACCGAAGGTGTCGCCACCGAAGAAGAGCTGAAGAAGATCGACAAGGAAGCGCAGAAGGAAGCGGAAGACTCCGCCGAGTTCGCCAAGGTCAGCCCTTATCCAGAACCCGAGTCCATCTTCGAAGATGTGTACTGGGAAGTGGACAACAAGACCGAAGCCGGCCAGACCGGACGTCACTTCTTCAACGACTGAGAAAACCAGTCAGTCTCAGCCGATATTTGAATGGGAGAGCGAAAGCTCTCCCATTTTTGTGCCGAGATGATCACGGACATTCCAGGTCACTGAGCAAACTGCCACTCTAGCTGCGATCCACATTCACCGTCCGGCAGATACAACTCCGCGCGGATAATCTTCGATGCGGCCACGCTCACGCCAGATGGGTAGGCAGCGGCTCCACACCTCCTCAACCTTCCTGCCGAGGGGCGGGAAATCGGCAATCTGGCGCTGCTACCACCTGTCGTGTTCTTCTTCGGTCATTCTCAGCGCGCGGCTACGCCTAAACAACTCATTATCAGATTAATAACGACTCACTTGGTCGCCGCCGTGGAGCTAATCGTATCAGCCTGACTGGTCAGGATGACGGCATGCTTGTCATAGGTCGCCTTGGCTTCCACGAGTTGCGTCACGTAATTCAGCGCTTCGTCCAAGGGGACATTGGCCAGTGAGAGACTGAGCTTTTTCTTCGTCAGGTCCTCGCCCTTCACGATCACATTGGGCACCACTTTACCGCCGCTCGCATTTTTGGATAAGGCCCGCAGAGCCTCGATGGCTTCGGTCAGTGTCACGTCATCCATGGCCACCTTCGGCAGTATGACAGCGGCGTATTGGTTTTTCAGCGAGTTGTCCTTCGGCTGGTAGTTGGCGCGGATGTAAGCCAGCATGTTCGCCGTCTCGGCGTGCTTCGGGTTCGCCGCCGCCACGCGGGAAAGCAGCTTGTACGCCGTATCCAAGTCACCCTTGTAGTAAGCGGCGCGTCCTTGCTGAAAGACCGCGTTCAGGTCTTCCGCCTTGGCAGAAAAGCCGGCGGCAGACATAAAAAAAGCAGTCGTCAGAAGCGCGACTGCCGTGGAGACCTTGGACCCAATCATTGATGTTTTCATGGTGGTAGACGGATTTGAACTGATTTCATCAAATCGCTGAAAGAATGTCAAGTTCGCAGACGCACCGCAAAGCTTGATGCCGTGCGCATCCTGCTCCATCGGTGAAACATGCCCCCGCCGAAAAAAACCGCTGCCAGCCAGGTGAATGTCTTCATCGGCAGCGATGAAGCGCGCGTGAAGGAAGCCGCGCTCATGCTCGTGCGCAGCCTCACACCACCGGACGCCGGAGACTTCAGCAACGACATCATCGACGGCTCCGCCGACAACGCTGAACACGCCGGCAAGATCTGCTCGAATGTGTGCATGGCGTTGCAAACATTGCCCTTCTTTGGTGGCAGGAAGTCTTCGACAAGCCCGACACCTCGCGCGCTGGCTGGGAAGGTCCGGTGCTCGCCATGGCCTCACGCAAAGCGAAGGAACTCGGCATCACCTTTGAAAGCGGTGCGCTGGAACTGCTGGTGCAGATGGCCGGCGATGACACGCGCCAGATGGAAAATGAGCTCGAAAAGATCGATCTCTTCCTCGGCGAGCGCCGTCGCGCCGGACTGAAGACCGTGCAAAACATGGTGTCCATGAGCCGCGCCGGTGTGCTGTGGGATCTCGGCAACGCCATCGGCAAACGCGATCTGCCACGCGCGCTCGAGCTGCTCAGCACACTCATGTATCAGGGGCAAAACGCCATCGGCCTGCTGCTCGCCGCCATCGTGCCACGCGTGCGGAGCCTGCTGCTTATCAAAGACCTCGGCTCACGCCACAAGATCAACAAGTTCAACTACGCCGGCTTCTGCTCCTCGCTCGAAAGCCTGCCTTCGACGGCCACCTCGCATCTGCCGCGCAAGAAAGATGGTACCGGCTTCAACGCCTACCCGATGTTTCTCGCCATCCCCGAGACCGGCAACTTCTCGCTTGAAGAACTGCATGCCGGATTCAAAGCCTGCCTCGCTGCCAACTCCAAACTCGTCACTTCATCGCTCGATCCCAAGCTTGTACTTGAGCGTCTGCTCGTCGGCCTGCTCGCCAGACAATCCCGCTGATTCATCATGCCTACGTCCACCATCCTCGCCTGTCTTGCCATTGGTATCGTTAGCGGTGCAGTCGCTGCATTATGCGGTGTCGGCGGTGGTGTCGTGATGGTTCCAGCGTTTGTGTTCTTCCTCAAGCTGCCGCACAAGACAGCCGTCGCGACTTCGCTCGCCATCATCATTCCCACCGCGCTGATGGCCACCACGCAGAATGCCAAGCATGGCTATGTGGAATGGAAAGTCGCCGCCATTACTGCGGTCTCCGCGTCCATCTTCGCCTACTTTGGCGCAGGCTGGTTGAAGTCGATGAGCAACGAAACACTCACACGCATCTTCGGCACCATTCTCGTTGTCTTTGGTGCTCGCATGCTCCTGCAGGGCAAGGCTTGAGCTCGTCTTTAGAGCATTTTAAATAATAGTGTAGCCATGCCAGGGGAAGCATGCTCATTTTAAATAATAGTGTAGCCATGCCAGGGGAAGCATGCTATGCATAATTGCATGGCAACACTCTCGCTCGATTTACGTGAACGCATTGTCATCGCGTATGACAAAGGCGAAGGCACGCGTGATGAAATTGCACGGCGTTTTCGTGTCTCCCTTGGCATGGTCAAAAAGCTTCTTCAGCAGCGGCGCAAGACTGGCAGCATCAAGTCCCGGCATCACCTTGCCGGGCGCAAGAAGCTCATTGTGGCGGCGCATCGCATGACCATCCGGCAGCAGCTCAAGCGCAAGCCTGACATGACCCTGGCAGAACTCCGCGAGGCATTGGGGCTGACGTGCACGCTGCCCGCGATCCATTATGTTCTAGTGGACATGGGCCTGACATATAAAAAAAGACACTCCGCGCCGCAGAGCAGGACCGGGATGACGTCCGCAAAGCGCGCCGCAGCTGGAAACGCCGGCAAGGCGGCCTAGAACCCTGGCACCTGGTTTTTATCGATGAGAGCGGTGCCAAAACCAACATGACACGCCTGCGCGGCAGGGCACCGCGCGGAGATCGATTGCATGCAGCGGCTCCATGCGGCCGCTGGCAGAGCACCACGATGATCTCATCGATCCGGCTTGATGGAACAACCGCCTGCATGCATCTGTCCGGGGCGGCCGACACCGCCGCCTTCGTGGCCTACATCGACCAGGTGCTCTGCCCGACGCTCAAGCAAGGGGACATCGTGGTGATGGACAACCTCGCGGTACACAAGAGTCCCGTGGTGCAGCAACTGGTGAAGGCAGCAGGGGCAGAGGTGCGGTTCCTGCCCGCATATTCACCTGACCTCAACCCGATTGAGAAGATGTGGAGCAAGATCAAATCCCTGCTGCGCAGCGCCGAGGCTCGCACGCCAGAGCAACTCGAAGAAGCCATCAGCTTGGCGTTCTCAAAAATCACAGGCAAAGACGCCGCGGGTTGGTTTGCCTCTTGTGGCTATAGTATTATTTAATATGCTCTAAACAGCAGCCATAAACCGCCAAGCCAGTCATTGACCTGCCCGGACGAGACCGCCTCGTTGAGGTTCCAGCCCCCTAAGGCAATGAAGAACCATCCGCCCACAAGTGCATAATCCCTATTCGCTATTCGACGAGTCAGGGACAATTTTTTCATGGCATGATCTGTTTTTGAGGAACGCCTCAATACACATCCCTGCGATACCGCTTCGCTTCCTTCATCGCATGCACATAAGCAGCGGCTTCATCAGCCGTCTTGCCACCCTCTTGTTCGATGATCGTGTGCAGCGCCTTGTCCACGTCGCTGGCCATGCGTGAAGCATCTCCACAGACATAGAAGATGGCACCTTGTTCCAGCCAGGCCCAGAGCTCGGCGCTGTTTTCCAGCATCTTGTGCTGCACATAGATTTTCTCAGCCTGGTCGCGGCTCCAGGCGGTGCTGAACTTGGTCAGCGTGCCGTCGGCGAGATAGGCTTCAAACTCGTCCTTGTAGAAGAAGCAGGACTTGGCGCTGACTTCCCCGAAGAAGAGCCAGGCTTTGCCCTTGGCGCTGGTGGCCTTGCGCTCTTCGAGGAATGCACGGAACGGCGCGATGCCGGTGCCGGGCCCGCACATGATGATGGGTGTCTCTTCGTGTGGCTCGGGGAGGCGGAAGCCTTTCCCGTGATTCACAAAGCATGGAATCAGGGTTCCATTCGGCGTCACACGTTCACCAAGGAAGGTGGAACACACACCACCACGCGCACGGTTGTGGCTGCTGTAGCGTACGGTTGCAACGGTGAGATGCACCTCCGTCGGGTGCGCCTTCTGGCTGCTGCTGATGGAGTAGAGGCGGATGTTCAGCTTCTTCTGCGTGGCCATGAATTCCTCAGGCGTGAACTTCGCGATGGGGTTTTCCAGCAAGAGGTCCACGACAAAGCGGCCCCAGAGGTAGTGTTGGAGCGCTTCCTTTTTCTCTGGCACGCTCAAGTCGGCCAACAAGGTATCACCTGCGGTTTTTTCGATGATGGCCTTGATGAGCTTGTTGTCTATCTCGGTGATGAGGGTGCCTTCGATCAAGGCCTGACGAATCGGCACCTCGGCGGCGGTCTTCGGGTGCTTGACGATTTCCGTGCCGGAGAAGCCGAGCGCCGCGAGCGTGTCATCCACCAGCGCCGGGTCATTCGTGGGCTGCACGGCCAGCGAATCACCGGGCGTGTACTCCAAACCTGAAGCGCCAAGGTCGATCTCATAATGCGCAGTGTGCTTGGGCGCATCGGGGCCAGAGAGGTTGAACATCCGCTTCACCTTGGCGATGCAGGGGTTCTTGACGTTGTAAACGGGCTTGCCGGCTTCTTGAGTACTCATGGGCGGAGACTAGAAGGCCGCCCGAAGTTGTCAAACCAGCCCTCCCTCAGCCAGGGAGAATCAACATGGCCTTCGCTCCAGCAACGCCCTCCCGATTCGTCAGTTCCGCGCTGCCACCGTGCAGTTGTGCGACCTCTTTGACAAAGCAGAGACCGAGGCCAGTGCTCTTCTTCCCGCTGTCGGGGCGGGGCAATGAGTAGAAGCGCTCGAAGACGCGGGCGCGAGCATAATCCGGGATGCCTGGGCCTAAATCTTCAATCTCGATCACCACCTGCGCATCAAATCGATAGCCGCGAACGGTGATAACACTTCCCTTGGGAGCGAAGTCAATGGCATTCTGCAGCAGGTTGCCCACGGCGATTTCGAGCAACCAAGGATCCCCTTTGACCACGAGCTCGCTGTTGATACCCCGCTCCAATCGCACCTCTTTGGCCAGAGCGATGAGCGCCAGATGGTCCCATGCACCATCAAGCACTTTCACGAGATCGACGCGTTCGCTTGTTTCGAGCTTCTTCTGTTTTTCAATCGCCGCCAGGTGCAGCAGGCGCTCCAGCAGATCGCGTAGCCTGCCAGCTTCGGCATGGATGTTTTGCAGAAAGCGTGCGCGCTTTGGCTCCGGCACATCGCCCTGAAGGATTTCACCGGCACCGAGGATCGCGGCCACAGGGCTCTTCAATTCATGTGTGAGGCTCTGCACGTAATGCTCCACGTATTCACGGCCTTCCAGTGCATCCCGCATGTCCTCCAGTGCCTTCGCGAGAGTCTTCATCTGATGCCCCGGCATGCGCGGCGAGGTGGAGCGCTCCCCACGGCTCACCGCCAACGCATGCTGGGTCAGCACCTCCAGCGGGCGTGTAGCCCAGCGCGCCGCGAGATAGATGCCCAGTAGCATGAGCAGCACGGTGGTGATGATGGACCACTTCAGCCAGCGCTCCGTCTCCCACACAAAAGCAAGCACACCGCGCTGCGGCTTGGCGACGCTGAGCATGCCGATGGTCCTGCCCTCATGCAAGATGGGAGCGCCGACATACATGACGATGGAAAGCGGATCGTATTCGCTCATGCGGGAGGAACGGGCACCGTACTGCCCCATGAGGGTCAGGTTCACATCACGATGATTGGAGATCGTGCCTGGCTTCTCGATGCCAGCGGAGTCAAAGATCACACGACCCTGCGCATCGGTGACATACACCTGCATGTCCACCTTCGTCTTGCTGAGGTTGTAGATCTGCGCCTTGAGCTGGCGCTGCTGAGCCGCGCGCACCGCCTTCTCAACAGCCTGGGGTTTGAGCACTCCGTTGTCCGCATCCGTGCTGATGACTTCGGCAAGGATATTGGCCACGTCGACCATCGGCTCCTCGATGGCTTCAAAATACTGCCGCTCCACGCGATGGATGAGCTGCGTAAAAAGCAAAAACAAACCCACCGTCGCAACCACGGCGAAGCCCAGCAAAAAGCGCGCAGTGAGACTCATGCGTTAGGCCAGGTTTCGAGCAGTGAGTAGCCCATGCCGCGATGTGTGACGATGGGATCGAGTCCCTCACGCACGCCCCGCATGCGGGCACGCAGGGTTTTGACGTGCGTGTCCACCGTTCGCTCCATGGAGGCGTCCGGCTCTTCGGAGGCGTGATCCATAAGCTGCTCGCGGCTGAACACACGCCCGGGATGCGCCGCGAAAGCTTTGAGCATGCGGAATTCGTAGCGCGACAGATTCAAGGCGATGCCAAAGTAAATGGCCTGGCAGCGGGTGTCATCAATGACGAGAGGAAGCGTGGAGTCAGCCGCGTATGCAGGCAGCGGAATGGCAGAGACGCGCCGTAGAATGGCACGCACGCGGGCAACGAGCTCACGCGGGCTGAAGGGTTTCACCACGTAGTCGTCCCCACCGATCTCCAGGCCCACCACACGGTCCACTTCGCTGGAGCGCGCGGTGAGGAAGAGAATCGGCAGCGACTGCGTCTTGCGGATCGTTTTGCAGACCTCAAAGCCTGTCATGTCGGGCAGTCCGACATCGAGTATGACAAGGCTGAAATCCTGCGATTTCATCTGCTCCAGAGCAGCTTGGCCCGTGGCGGCACTCGTGACGGCAAAGCCGTCGGCTTCGAGCGCATACACGACATTTTCGCAGATGGATGGCTCGTCTTCGACAATGAGGATTTTGGCAGGCATTTCGGCTGGGGTGAATGTTTGAACCGCTGACGGGACGCTGACAAGACGCTTGTTCAGAATCTATCAGCGGTTCGAATCATGGGGTTCAGGCAAGACGAGGCGAAACGGCGCCGAGTTTTTGACTCCAGTCCACCTTCGCAGTCAACGCCATCAGCACGCCAAGCGTGACGATGCCACCCACGGTGAGGGTGAGACCCGTAAGCCCCTTGAAGAAGAAGCTGTAGCTGAAGAGCACCATGTAGGCGGTCTGCGCCACGACCGCGACGCGGAAGATAAAGCCTCCGGCGGCAGCACGAAGGTAACCACAAACAAGCAGCAATGACGACGCTGCGGCGATAACGAAGCTGAGGTGCACCGGCACCACATCCAGCATGTAGGAAAACAGCAGGGGAAAGGCAAAGAAACCGGCGGCGAGGAAAAAGTAGTTCACCGGATGCAGCGAAACACCACGCGAAGTGGCGGTGATGATGATCACCACAAAGAACAGCAGCAGCGAGAGCGGCGCATAAAAGGAGATCTGCGCAGCCACAGGTCCGGCATTGAGCTCGCGTGGCATTTCCAAGCTGATGCCTGGAGCGGAAATGGCGTCTTCATATTTCCAGATGAGTTCCATCCCCTTTTCAGTCGGCTTGCGGTCCGTGGGTGAGCTGACGGGGAAATTCACGTCCGTAAAATCGGTGTTCATGGCGAGGTTGAAATCGCGGATGCGGCTGGCATCGGCAAAGGTGTAGCCCCAGAAATTCATGCCCCGGCATTCATAGCTGACACTGACCGGGATGCTTTCACCCGGGGCCAGCTGCACATTGTCAGAGATCATGCCATCCTGCGGTGCGGCCACGGAGCGGCGGGCAGAGGCTCCTTCGCCGAGCGTGAAACGGATTTTATCGAGCAGAGTCTTTCCGGCCGGAAGATCAAAGCCCACGTTGAGCGTCTGCGTGATAGCCGTTGTGTTGGTAAAGGTGTAGGCACCTTCAAACTTCACACTGTAGGTGCGGTGCCAGAGCAGTCCCATTTTGACGGGTTGATAGCCAAGCTTAACTTTGACATCACTCTTCGCCGGCTGGAGCAGCATGGTGGAACCACTGGAAGAAGTGTAGCGTGCGGCCGGATGCTTTTGCAGCAGCTGCGGCCCCCAGCGACCGCTGACATCGTCTCCTGTTTGATAGCCAACATGGGCGGTGCGTTGCGTGATGATTCCACCCAGCAGCCACCAGGCAATGGTCGTGCAGATGAAGATGATGGCGATGGTGATGAGATGTGCAGGTTTCATGGCGATGATGAGATGATGTGGACGTATGGAGGATCAGTTGGTGGTGCGTTTGCGGTAGGTGATGCGAGCCTGCGGTTGTTGATCACGGCAGAGAGATTTCCGAAGGTGAAGACCGGGGGGCGTGGCCTTTTCGGTGATGGAATCCACGTTGCCGCTGAAGCTGAGGTCGTAGGCCGCTGGCAGTTGCACATTCCAGTCGATCTGCTTCACAAAGAACGGCGTCTGCGGCAGGGCGAGCGCAAGTTCGCCCTCGGCAGGCTGCAAGGGCTCCAGCACGGAGGAGAAGGAGACCTTCACCTCCGACTCCGCACCATCGGTGGTGGGATTATCGAGGGGAATCTCCACGCGATTGACTTCGCCCACGGCAGCGCGCACGGGATCGCCATTCACATGGCACTGAAGCAGCTTGGATGACTCAGGCAGTTGCAAGACAAGTTTGGTCGGCTGATCGTGGCTCACAGTGATCGCCCCTTCGGTAAGCACGGAACCATCGCGCACGACCTGTGTGGTATACACTGCCGTCGAGACAATGGCATCATCCGTGAGACTGGCGATCGCTGGCTGCGCGGCCTTGCGAGCATCCTCGAAGGAGAAGGTGACATCGGCCTCAGTGGCCGGAAGCGCGGCAAGTCCGGCGCTGGTGAGGGTTTGAGTAATGTCTCCGTGCTGCAGACGCAGGACTCTGCCCTCGGGGACTTCTTTGACCGCAAGTGAGGCGATGGGAGAGGCGGCGAGATGCAGCTTGGTCCCCTGCCCTGCTTTGGCGAGTGCGAAGGTCAGCTTCACACTCTGTGCGCCGGCTTTGTCGGTGATGAGACAGAGGTGATCGTCAGTGACAACAAGGCGAGCATCCTTTGGCTCCACAGTGAGCACGCCCGTAGCTGCTCCCGCGAGGGGCACAGCGTGCCATTCGCCGTCGAAGTTCTCGACCTGCATCTCGGCGGTGATTTTAGATGCCTGGGGATCGAGTTGATACAGCGCAGAGAGCAGCGCCGCAGTGACAGGAGGTGGCGGCTTGGACGCGGGAGGTGGCGGTTCCTTTGGCAGCGTGGCAGCAACGAGGCGCTTGAGCTCGCCGTAGGTGATTCGCACCTCACTTTCATCAAGCGTGGAACTTGTGATGGGCTGGGGCGATTGAGCCAGGAGAGAGGTGGTTGACAGCAGGAGGACGAGGTGTGCTTTCATCGACGTCCATGCTCAAAAGGGGCGTGAAACCTTGATGAAGCCGGGATGAAATGGACGTGAAAACACACTCCACAATTTCACCTTCCCCCAAAGGAAAGCGGCTGGCAGCAGCGTTGGTTTATGCTGTGCCCACCGTCATGCCAAGACTCATCCTTTCCCTCCTGATCTGCAGCAGTATTCTCAATGCGGTCGAGGTGCCGCCTGCCCTGCGCGACTATGCGCTGCCAGACGCCGCCAGGTTGCAGGACGAGCAGGGCCGTGACAATGGCGTTCGGTTTGTGGATCTGAACGGCGATGGCCATGAGGACATCGTGCTCTCCAATGCGCGTGAATACGGCGTATTTCTCTTCGTTCCCAAGGAGCGTGCCAAGAAGGGACTGCAGTGGGACGAAGGCTGGTCGCAGGTGATGCGCGAAGGCAAGGCGGGAGATGCGCACAGCCTGCCACTGATCGTTCGCGCGGATGGCAGCGACACTGGTGTCTCCTTTCACGATGGCGCGATGTGGAGCGGAGCAAAGCAGAGCATGCCGTTTGCCGAACTGCTCAAGGTGCCCGGCCCCGCGCCAAAGTCACCACAAGAGTCTCTGAAGGCACTGCATGTGAAACC
>JAPLUN010000209.1 GCA_026397715.1 Verrucomicrobiota bacterium | reverse complement strand
GTAGCTCAATGGTAGAGCAGGTGCTTCCCAAGCATCATACGTCAGTTCGATTCTGATCACCCGCTCCATCCTATTTTCCAATACTTTAGGAGCATCAATTGATAAGGAAGCGGGTTTTTGATAACATCAAAAGCGTCATTTCCGGTGCAATCCAGTCATGTTCGGCGAGGTCTGTAGACCGTCGCAATTCCAAGCATCCGTCCGATTGGATTAACGATGTTGACTCTTCACATGCTGGTACCAGTCATTCTTCCAGAAGAATGGCCGACAATTCGTCTTTGGGCAGCTTTTCTGCTCATAAAGTCACAAGGTTGTCAGGCAATGTTTAATCCGGTCCTCGATTAAGGGATAAGTTACAGGCGATAAGAGAATAAATTAAAATGGGAATAAACTCATTCTTCCGGCATCACACACGACAACAAGCTCAAAAAGCTTGCTGCAAGACACACTCAAAATCACCCCCCAATACATCCCTATGATTCAGCACTTCCGCCATTTTTTGCTTCTCTGCGCCACCACCTTGATTGGCCTATCCGCCACGACGACGAGTCAAGCAGCTAGCAGTGAGTATAACCTGCCCGCCAACAAAGTGGCGATTCAGGGCTATGATCCAGTCACGTACTTTACTTTGGGAAAGGCAGTCCTGGGCAGTTCTTCGTTCAAGGCGGAACACGATGGCGTGACGTATCATTTCTCTTCTGCTGACACACTTGCGGCGTTCAATGCGTCTCCCACCAAATACCTGCCAACATATGGCGGCTGGTGCGCCACGGCGATGGCCAAGGGGGAGAAGGTCGAAATCGACCCCAAGAATTTCAAGGTCACCAACGGCCGTCTCTTCCTTTTCTTCAGCGCCTGGTATGCAGATGCGAGAAAGGTCTGGCTGAAGGACGAAGCAGGCCAGGAAAAAAAGGCTGATGCCAACTGGAAGAAAATCTCCGGCGAATAAAACCATCATTCAAATCCGCATATGCCCTCTTCAACTCAAATTCGTCTCAGCTGGGTGCTGCAGATTGTGGCCGCAGTCATCATGGGCCAGACGTTGTTTTTCAAGTTTAGCGGCGCACCCGAGCCTGTACATATTTTCACGACACTCGGAGCCGAGCCTTATGGACGCTGGCTGGCGGGTGTTTCGGAACTCGTGGCCGTGGTGCTGCTGCTTTGGCCTGCCATGGCCGGTGCAGGCGGTCTGCTGGGACTGGGCGTGATGAGCGGGGCACTGCTCGCTCATCTTACGACGAAGCTCGGCATTGTGGTGCTTGATGACGGAGGACTACTCTTTGCCATGGGAGTGGTGGTGTGGATCGCCTGTGCAGGGATCGTCTTCATCCGCAGGAACCAGCTGCTAGGGCAGGTGAATGCCCTGCGCCGGAAGTTCCTTCCATCCTAATCCGTCAAGCGCACCCCACCCATTCATGTGCTCCCTTAGCTGGCACCATCAGCAGGATGGCTACGAGGTCTTTTTCAACCGTGATGAAAAAAAGACTCGTGGCCGCGCTTCTCCACCGGCGCCGGGTCAATTGAATGGCGTGCGCCACCTTTCACCGAAGGATGCAGATGGCGGCGGCACCTGGCTGCTGGCGAACGAGCATGGAGTAACAATCGCGCTGCTGAACTACTGGAACATGCTGGCGAAGGAAAAGCATGCAGCGCTGAGCCGGGGAGGCCTTCTAAGCGGGCTGCTTGCGGCTCATGCAAGCGCCTCTTCTGTTGTGCAACACCTGCACGACATGCCGCTTCAAAGTTACGGCAGTTTTACACTGGCAGCCTTTGACCTCACGCTTGTGGAGGGGCCGCTGGTTGTTCGCTGGGATGGTGAATCCATCGTCTCCCTTCCTCCAGTGCTTCCGCTCTGCTCATCCTCTTTTTTGCCGGAG
>JAPLUN010000227.1 GCA_026397715.1 Verrucomicrobiota bacterium | reverse complement strand
CGCTGGCGGGCGAAGAGCATTTCTTGATTGAGGCGCTCGATCTGGGCGTCGGCGACCTCGACGCGGCCTTTGGCTTCACGGCGCTGGAGGGGGACTTTGAACTCGACCTTGGCCTCGATCTCGGTGCGTTCCAAGGCAGAGGGGAGTCTGCCTCCTGAGCTTTGAGCGGCCTGTACGCCGAGTTCGAGGCTGGGGAGGAGATTGTTTTTGGCGAGGCGGCGGTCGATGCCGGTTTTCTCAATGGTGAGCTCGATGCGGCGCATCTCGGGGCGGAAGATGAGGGCCTTGGCGATGTCCACGGTGAGCTGGGATTCTGCGGGATGGCTGTGGGTGGGGAAGGCGGAGGGGAGGCGTGTGCGCGGGGCGAGGATGGGCTCTGCGGTGCGGAGGTCGCGGTAGAAGAGGGAGAGCTCAATGGTGGCGGCCTGCAGGCGGCGGCGGGCCTGGACGACAGCGATCTCGCGGCTGACGACGAGGCGCTGATTGTCCACCTGGACGATGGGGGCTGAGGCACCGTTTTTCACCTGCTGAGCGATGGCGGAGTCGCGCTCTTTGGCGACGCGGAGGAGCTCTTCGGTGAGGGTGAGGCGCTGGCCTGCGGAGAGCCAGCCATAGTAGGAGATGGTAGCGGCGCGAATGAAGTCGAGGTACTGCCGGAAGATGATGGGGTCGGCGAGTTCCTGATCAATCTGCGCCTGCCAGAGGGTGGCGCGGCGGCGGTCGATGGTGCCGTCCCGCAGGAGGGGGATGCGGAAGCCGAGGATGCCTTCGCCATCGGTGCTGGTGCGGTCTTTGTTGTAGTTTGGCAGGAAGCCGCTGCTGAGGCGGTAGCCGCCGTAGACTCCGCCGCCCCAGTTGGTGAGGGGCTGCTCCAGCATGGTGTAGGCGGTCTGGCCGTCGTAGTAGCCGGAGGGGGCGAAGGAGCCGCCGGCATTGAGGTTGAGGTCAAAGGCGCCCATGGCCTGGCGCGCGCGGCCGTTGGCGATGTCCTGCTCGATCATGGCGGCGAGGTAGGGCGGGTACTGGGTCTTGACGCTTTGCAGGACTTCCGTGAGGAGCAGGGGGCGGGATTTTTCCTTCTCTTTCTCATCAGGCGCGGCCTCGACTCCGGCGAAGGGGAGCATGAGGGCGACCATGGCGGCGCGGCAGCGGTTGATGGCCTGCGGTGTGAGCCTGATGGTGTTTCCGGCGGGGGGCATGAGAGCTGGCATGTTCTAGGTCGTGGTCGGGTTCAGTGTGGTAGGAAAAATCACTTTTTGGTGGGGTCGAGCTTGCCGTCGGCGTTGGAGTTTACGGCGGGGAAGCCGTTGATCTGGCGCCAGAGCTCAAACCAGAGCGGCACTTCATCAAGGAGGAACCAGGCATTGGCACGGGTGCCCTGACGCAGCCAGCGCTCGCGGTCCGGCCAGCCGACGGTGACGGGGCCTTTGCCATCGCCACGGTCCACCACATCATCGGCGGGGCCGATGAGGACGCGGAAACGGCCCTGGCCGTCATCGCTGGCATCCACAAAGACGACTTCGCCACCAAAGGTGCCGATGGCGAGCTGCGGCCAGCCGATGGCCTGCACGGCGGGCCAGCCTTCAAAGGCGAGGCGCACGGGGCTGCCGGGTGTGACGACGCCGTTTTCTTCCTTCCGTGCGTGGATGAGCGGCATGTCGTTGCCGTCCACCCAGATTTCCACGTTGCGGCTGTCGCTTTCGGGAATGATGACGCAGATGAGGGAGCCGGGACGGAGGTAGGTGCCGTCTGTGACGGCGACCTGGAGGACGACGCCATCGCGCGGAGCTTCGACGATCTGGCGGAGGTTTTGATTGATCTGAACGTCTATGACGGAGAGATCGCGCTCCGCGGTGGCGACTTCGCCGAGGGCGCTGCCTTTGGAGGCGTGGATGGAGGCGATGAGCGCATCCATGTCATTGCCGGTGCGCTTGAGGGCGGCTTCGGCGGACTTGAGATCGGCGGCGGTGGCATCGCGCTGGAGGGTGGCGAGCTCCATGCTGCGCTGGGATTCGAGCTGCTTGCTGAAGAGCTCCTGCGTGCGCTTGTGATTGAGCTGCGCGGTTTCGGCAGCGATCTTGGCACCGGCGACGCGCTGGTGCGCGCCATCGATGGCCTGGGCTTTGGCGAGCTCCTGCTGGGTGATCTGCGCGGTGAGGGATTCGACGCGGCCCTGGGCGAAGTCGCGGCGGCTTTCGATGGCTTCGCGCTGGGCACGGAGGTTGTTGATGAGGTTGGGGTCGTTGTCCTGGATCTCGATGATGAGCTCGCCTTTCTTCACGCGCTGGCCTTCGGTGATGTGGAGATTGCGCACGCGGCCGGAGACCTGGGCCTCCACATTCACGCGGCGATCCAGAGGATTGAAGGCGATGACGCGGCCGGTGCCGGCGACGAACTGCCGCCACGGAAGAAACAGGAGCGCGATGGCGAGCACGGCGAAGCTGACGAGCAACAGGCGGCTGAAGATGCGCGTGTAGCGCGCGGGGCTGGCGAGGCTGAGCGCAGGCAGCGGTGGCGCGGAGGAAGCGAGGGTGGGAGATGGGTGAGTCGTCGTCATGGCAATCAGGCGGCGGATTTGTAAAATGGGGTCAGGGATGAAATCGGGGGGCTTGATGTCAGGCGGCGCGGGGGTGATGCGGGGCGCTTTGATCGAGGACGAGTTCGAGCAGGAGGACGAGGACGGGAGGATCAAGCCGCGGAGGTGGAGGCGGAGGATTTCGGGGTGGTGCCATCGCTCAGGTGGCAGGGGGCGAGCTCGATGAGGTGATCACAGCGGCTGCTGACCTGGGAATCACGTGTGGTGACGATGACGGTCCAGGGGGCGGATTTGTCCAGGATGGCGGCGGAGAGCTGGGCGAAGGAGGCGTCGTCCATGTTGTCGAGCAGTTCATCGATGAGCAGGAGACGCGGGCGCTGTGCGAGGGCTCGGGCGAGGAGGAGGCGCATGCGCTGATTTCCGGAGAGGGGAGCGCCGCCGATCTTGAGGTGGAGATTCAGGCCTTCGGGGCGTGCGAGGAGTTCATCGAGCAAGCCGACTTGTTTCAGTGCGGTGCGGATTTCATCCATGCCGATGTCGCTGCGGCCGAGGCGGAGGTTTTCCACGACGGTGGCGTCCATGATCTCGTCCCGGCGGAGGAGCTGGGTGCTTTCGCGCAGGGCTTCCAGGTCCCAGGTGCGGAGGTCCACGCCATCGATGGTGACGAAGCCGGCGGAGGGCTGGCGCAGGCCGAAGAGGATGTCCAGCAGGGAGCTGGCACCGGCGCCATGCGGGCCCACGATGGCGGCGCTGGCGCCTGCGGGGATGGTGAAGCTCTGCCCGCTGAAGAGCGGCAGGGTGGGGATGTGGGCAAAGGAGATCTGGCTGGCGACGACCTCGGCCCCGAGGCCGTGCGTGGCGGGCTTTTCGCCGCCTTCGCGCTCGGTTTCGAGATCGAAGACGTGGCCGAGCTTGTCCATGGCGGCCATGGCGTCGTACCAGGCTTCGAGTTTTTTGCCGAGCTTGGCGAGGGAGGCGACGATGCCGCTCATGATGATCTCGCTGGCGACGAGCTGGCCGAGGGTGATCTGCTGGCTGATGACGAGGTAGCCGCCGACGACGAGCAGCGCGGCGGAGGCGACGACCTGCAGCGTGAGCAGCGCGGCGACCTGACGCATGAGGACGCGGAAGTGCCTGCCGCGCGCCATGACGTAGCCGGTGCTGAGTTCATTGGCGCGCTCATGGGCCATGCGGCTGCCGCCGGGGCCTTTGAAGAGGAATGGGAAGTGGGCGACTTCTTCAAACCAGTTCACGAGGTCGTACTTCATGCGTGATTCCTCGATGCTGGTGTCCACCGCACCGCGGCCGAGCAGCCAGAGGCTGAGGATGATGAGGAGCAGCAGGATGGAGGCGAAGATGAGCAGCAGCGGATGGTAAACGGAGAGCAGCAGCATGCCGATGAGCCCGCCGAAGACGAGGTTCACGCCATCGAGCAGCAGCAGGGCGGTGGACTTCTGCGCAGTGACGACATCGAGGAAGCGGTTCACCATTTCCGGGGCGTGCACTTCATCATGCACCTGCGCCTTCACGCGTGGCAGGCGGTAGGCGAGGTCTGAGGCGGCGCGCACAAAGATGCGGCGCTGAATCATGTCTGACACATAGAACTGAAAGCCGGTGACGACGGCCTGCAAACCGAGGCAGCCGAAGAGGGCGAGTGAGACAATCACCAGGGCCTGGAGGTAGGGGCGTGCCTGACCGCCGAAGGCGAGATTGCTCACGATGGCATCCACCGCCATGGGGACGGCGAGGTAGAGCAGCGCGGAGATGACGGAGAACATGAGCAGCGTGCGGACTTCCTGCTTCTCTGCCAGCAGCATGCCGATGAAGCGCCGCGCGGGGCTGAGGCCTGCGTGGTCATGATGCGCGCCGTGGCCGTGGCCGTGCTGCGGTGCGGCGCTCAGCTCCTCCGTGGCGCGGTCCAGGTGGACGATGCCCGCCTCCACCACGGTGTGCACGCTTTCCACTCCGACGAGGTTTGCGAGCGCCTGGCGCGTGAGGGTGACGCGATGGGTGGGATGCTCCCCGTCTGCGAGGCGGAGGCTGAACCAGCCGGCGTAAGTGATGACGAGCCAGCGGCTCTCCACGCTGCTCCAGATGACTACGGGGGAGTCCGCATGGGCCTGCCACACGGCCTCGCTGAGGGGCAGACGCACAGGGGAGACCCGCATGCCTGCACCGGCTGCAGCGGCGCTGAGCTGCGCGAGGGGATCGCTTTGGGCCTGCGTGGCGTGTTGGATGGCTTGACGTGCACGCTCCGGGGTGATCTCACTGCCGAGGATGGCGGAGAGCTGCAGCAGAGTCGTGGGGGAAAGGATGGGCGGGGGAGTGGATGGAGGTGTCAAAATTAAAGGAAAATTCGCGTCTTATACGTGTTGGTAGCACAGGTGGACTCACCTGTGTGACTGCAAAAAACAGCCATGAATGTAATCCGGCTGAGAGCAAGCCTGCCGAACTGAGTAAATGGGGGCATGAGGGTAAAGGAATGGCTGGGTGAGAGGCTGAGATGAAAGCGCTGGGACTTAGGGGGATGGGGGTGGCGGGGACCGGTGCCCTCGCGGGCGCGAAGCGTCTTGGAGTGCGTGCGGCAAGGCTCGGCGCGACGCCGCTTTCGCAGGCAGGACGGTGTGTTGAGGTCTGAGGTATATATTCACTCCGCGAAAGCGGTGTCTGGCGATGCAGGCTTGCGCCGTGCATCTCTGCCGCCGCAGTTCAAGACGCTGGCGCGTGGATTGAGGGCTGGTGCTTTGAAAGCAGCGATGTTTCTTAATGGGCGCTGTGCACATCGCAGCACAAAGCCCATCGCTGAATCATTCAACAAACTCCAGCGTCCCGTCCGTGAGGCGGTAGAAGGCGCCGACGATCTTGATCTCGCCTTTGTCCTCCATCTCCTTGAGGATGGGGCTCAGGGTGCGGATCTGGGAGACGGCGTGGCGGACGTTGTTGCGGGCCACGTGGCGCATGTAGAGGGGGTTGGAGGAGACTTGCTCGCCGGTGAAGTCGCTGCTCAGGGCCACGGCGGGCTTGATCTTGGCCAGGAGGGTGGTGAGATTGCCGAGCTGCACGTCATCGATGGCACCCCGGATGGCGCCGCAGTGCTGGTGGCCCATGACGAGGATCATCTTGGCCCCGGCGACCTTGCAGGCGAACTCCATGCTGCCGAGGATGTCTTCATTCACCAGATTTCCCGCGACGCGGGCCACAAAGACATCGCCGATGCCCTGATCGAAAACGTCCTCCACGGGGACGCGGCTGTCCAGGCAGCTGAGCACGACGGCCTTGGGATACTGGCCGACGGCAGATTTGCGCACCTGCTCGCGGTGATTGCGGCGTGTCACCCTGCCGGAGCGGAAGCGCTTGTTGCCATCGATGAACTGCTGCAGCACCTCATCTGGAGTGAGGCTGGCTTGCTCCTCGGCGGTGGTGACGTTGCTGATGACGGGGCCCTGCTCAGGGGGGGATGTGTGATCGGGGGAATCGGGGCCGGAGGGCTGGCGCGTGCCCTTACTATCGTCGAGGCTGGGGGGCTTGGAAGTGTCAACGGGCTTGCCGTGTTTGGGATTACTCATCGACTGAGACTAGAAGGCCGTCCAATGTTGTCAAACCAGCCCTCGCTCAGGTGGAGAGAATCAATGTGGCCGTGGCCATGACCTCAGGCCGCTCTTTACAAAAGTTCAGCGCAAAACTGCCCTCCTGCAGCCAAGTGAAGTTATGTGGAGGGTGGATTGATGAATGCATCAGGGATTGCAACGACCACAATTCAGGGGCTCTGCCTGAGTGAGTTTGTCAGCGCGTCCATGAATGCTCTCAAAGTCGCATTTTACACAGCCGAAAACCTCTGATTTCACCAAATCCGTTTCGGAACGGCACGATCTGCATTTCAAGCCTTTTTCCACGCGGACTTTTCCCCAGCCTGGAAAGCTGCAATTTGGGCAGTGAGTGGCAAGCCGCTCGGCCATTTTCGCCGCCAATTCTCCAATCACCTTCATGCGGGAAGGATTGAACATCGCCCGCATGTCGGTTTCCACCCAGACCTTCCCCTCAGAGGAGTGTTTCAGGCATTCCTGGAAGGCCTCTTCCAAGGCCGCCTGCGAATCCACCCCCTTAAAAACAGGCGCTTTGATTTCTTTGCCATCCGGACGAAGAATGAGCGCGTGGGATGGGAACTGGGATGCTTCGGCAAAAGTCTGCAGATCCTCCAATGAACCCACCGCCTTCATGCCATAGTTGGTGTTTGGGCTGAGGTGGGACAGATGCAGATGAAAATCATGCCTGCGATCGATGAAATACAGAATCTCGTGATCGCACGCC
>JAPLUN010000271.1 GCA_026397715.1 Verrucomicrobiota bacterium | reverse complement strand
ATGGCGGGAAGAATGGCGAAGTACTTCGCCACATCGTTGGCGATCGAGAACGTGGTCAGGGCGCCCCGCGTCATCAGGAGTTGCTTACCGATGGCGACCACCTCGATGAGTTTCGTGGGATTACTGTCCAGGTCCACCATGTTGCCCGCCTCTTTGGCGGCCATCGTGCCGGTGTTCATGGCCAGGCCGACGTCGGCCGGGGCGAGCGCCGGCGCGTCGTTGGTGCCGTCTCCCGTCATGGCCACCAGCCGTCCACCGGCCTGCTCCTTCTTGATGAGGTCCATTTTGTCTTTGGGCGTGGCCTGCGCCAGGAAGTCGTCAACGCCGGCCTCGGCTGCAATTGCCGCCGCCGTCAGCGGATTGTCGCCGGTGATCATGACGGTGCGGATGCCCATCGCGCGAAGCTGACCAAAACGCTCCTGCATGCCTCCCTTGACGACGTCCTTGAGTTCAACGACGCCGAGCACCTTGCTGCCCTCACAGACGACAAGCGGTGTGCGTCCGGCACGGGAGGCGGCTTCAACGGCTTTGGCGACATCAGAAGGATACACTCCACCGAGGTTTTCGATGTGGGCTTTGATGGAATCCGCCGCGCCTTTACGGATGCTGCGGCCATCGAGATCAACACCACTCATACGAGTCTGTGCGGTGAAGGGAATGAAGGTGGCATGGGGTGCAGCGAGTTCACGTCCACGGATGTTGAACTTCTCTTTGGCGAGCACGACGATGCTGCGGCCTTCGGGCGTTTCATCGGCCAGGGAGGCGAGCTGCGCGGAGTCAGCGAGTTCTTGCTCTGTGATGCCAGGGGCGGGGCGGAAATCGGACGCCATGCGGTTGCCAATGGTGATTGTGCCGGTTTTATCGAGCAGGAGCACATCGATGTCGCCTGCGGCCTCCACGGCACGACCAGAAGTGGCCATGACGTTGCGGCGGATGAGGCGGTCGATGCCGCTGATGCCGATGGCACTGAGCAGGCCGCCGATGGTGGTGGGAATCAAACACACGAGCAGTGCGATGAGCACCGGCGTGGAGAAATTAGTGGCCGAGTAGATGCCAAAGGGCTTCAGCGTGACGACCACCAGTAGGAAGATCAACGTCAGCGCGGAGAGCAGGATGGTGAGCGCGATTTCATTCGGCGTTTTCTGACGTTTTGCGCCTTCCACCATGGCAATCATTCGATCGATAAAGGTGTTGCCTTTATCCGAGGTGATGCGGATGACAATGCGATCGCTGATGACGCGTGTGCCGCCGGTGACAGCGCTGCGGTCGCCACCGCTTTCACGGATGACGGGTGCGGATTCACCGGTGATGGCGGCTTCATCGACACTGGCGATACCTTCCACGACTTCGCCATCAGCAGGGATTACATCGCCCGTTTCACAGACAACGAGATCACCTTTTTCGAGAGCAGGAGCCGGCACGCTGGTCTCCTTGCCGTTTTTGAGGCGGCGGGCCATCGTGTCTTTGCGCGCGGCACGCAGGCTGGCGGCCTGGGCCTTGCCACGGCCTTCAGCGACGGCTTCGGCAAAGTTGGCAAAGAGGACGGTGAACCAGAGCCAGATGGCGAGCTGGATGATGAAGCCATGGTCGGCCTTGGCAGTGAAGATGCCGACAGTGGTCAGCACCGCACCGATCAGGGTCACGAACATGACCGGATTCTTCACCATGAGGCGAGGGTCGAGCTTTTTGAATGCGTCGCCCACAGCCGGACCGGCGATGGACCAGTCAAAGAGAGATGGAGCTTTGTGAGACATATGCGTTGGAGTTGAAAGAGTTTGAATCAGTGATTAGAACAGTTTGCCACCGGCCGTGAGGAAGTGCTCAACGATGGGGCCGAGGGCGAGGGCAGGAAGGAAGTTGAGCGCGCCAATGAGGACCACCGTGCCAATGAGCAGAATGGTAAAGGTGGCGCCTGAGACTGGGAAGGTGCCCGCACTGGGTGGTGCGATTTTTTTCTGCACCAGCGATCCGGCGAGTGCCATGATCGGCACGATCATGAGGAAGCGACCGATAAGCATCGCGAAGCCAAGCGTGACGTTGTAGTGCGGATCACCGTTGGCGGGGTTCGCCGTGAGGCCGGCAAAGGCGCTGCCATTGTTGCCGGTGGCGGAACTGTAGGCGTAGAGGATTTCGCTGAATCCATGCGGCCCGGCGTTGTTGAGGCCCGCGAGCCCCCAGTCACTGACACAAGCCCAGGCGGTGAAGCCAAGAATGGACAGGCATAGCACCAGTAGAGAGAGCATGGCCATCTTCACATCGTAAGCCTGGATCTTTTTGCCCAGATATTCCGGCGTGCGGCCCACCATGAGGCCAGCGATGAAGACAGCGAGCACGACGAAAACGAGCATTCCATAAAGACCTGCGCCGACACCACCAATGACGACTTCGCCCAGTTCAATCATGAACAATGGCACGAGTCCTCCGATGGCCGTGAAGGAGTCATGCATCGAGTTCACCGCACCACAGGAAGCGGCAGTGGTGATGGTGGCGAACAGCGAGGAGTTGAAGATGCCAAAGCGCACCTCCTTGCCTTCCATGTTGCCATCTGCAGCGGCAACACCGAGCGCCTGATGGATCGGATTGCCAGCGGCTTCAAAGTGCGCGCATACGAGCACTCCGCCAACAAAGAGCAGCATCATCGCGGCCCACACGGCCCAGCCATGCGCCTGATTCTTCACCATGCGCCCGAGGTAGTAAGTAAGGGCGCTGCCGATCGAGAAGATCGAGAGCATTTGGACGAAGTTCGACAGCGGTGTCGGATTCTCAAAGGGATGCGCCGCGTTGGCATTCACATAACCGCCGCCATTGGTGCCCAGCATTTTGATGGCGATCTGCGAAGCCATGGGCCCCTGCACGATGGTTTGCTCGGACACGATTTTGTCTTCCATCACCGGCTTGCCGGCGGCGTCCACCACAGGCTGATTGCTGGCATCCAATTTCGCGACTTGAACCGTCTGCGGCTCGACTACCTTGGCGGTGTCGTAGGCTTTGAAGTTCTGGATCATGCCCTGCGACACGAGGAAGAGCGCAAATACAAAGCAGATGGGCAGAAGCAGGTAGTAGGTGGTGCGCACCAAGTCGACCCAGAAATTGCCAAGCGTCGATGCCGAGGCACGCGCAATGCCGCGAACCAGCGCCGCCGCAATCGAGATGCCCACAGCCGCCGAGGTGAAATTATGAATCGCCAGCCCGACCATCTGCGAGAAGTAGCTCATCGTGCTTTCGCCGCCGTAGCTCTGCCAGTTGGTGTTGGTGGCGAAGCTCACCGCCGTGTTGAACGCGAGGTGGTCGCTGAGGCCCGGCAGGTTCTGCGGGTTCAAAGGCAGCTGATGCTGGTATCGCAGGATCAGATAGGTGAATACCAATCCGACCAGGCTGAAGAGCAGCATGGCCAGGGTATATTGCTTCCAGCCCTGCTCCTTGTTGCGGTCCAGGCCCATCAGAGAATAGGTGAGCCTTTCGAGCGGACCAACCACGGGATCGAGCCAAGTTTTGCCGTTCGCATCCAGCACATGGGTCAGGTAGATCCCTAGTGGTTTGGTGATGAGCGCGAGCAGCCCAATAAAGAGGGCGAATTGAAGCCAGTCAGTCGATTGCATAGGAGTGGGAATTAGAATTTTTCAGGCCGAATCATGGCCACGAAGAGGTAGAGGAACAGAAGCAGGGCGATGACGCCCACGATGATGGTTTCCATGGCGGTGGTTGGTTTAGAGTTGCTCGCAGAAGCGCACGTAAAGCGCGCTGACGATGAAGAAGGCGAAGGTGATGCCCAGGTAGATGAGGTCGTTCATAGCGTGGAGGATGTTATTCCTCCGCCAAGATGCATGCTTCCCCGATCCTGCCGAGTTAAAGGCAGGACGTGCGGCGTCAAAAAAGCGTAAAAGCAAGGCCTAAGCCTGGCATTCGCGGTTCTGAATGAGTGGCTTGGGGAGCCAAAGGCAGCCTAAAACTGGCTGGCTGACAGAACCTGGGACATGCACTACTCCATTCCTCTTGAATCCCCTAACGACGGTCTGCCGGTGAGCTGCGGAGCCAGCAGCGCGCTAGGCAGCCGCAGGCACTTCGGTTGCTTGCGTCATTCGGGCCTTCTTCCCGCCGAATCAGGACGTGGAACCGCCTTAAATCTCCACCTGCTGCCCCAGCTCGATCACCCGTCCGACGGGAATCTGGAAGTAAGTCGCGGGCTGCTGCGCCAGCTTGCTGGCGAATGCGAAGATGTGCTCACGCCATCTCAACATGCCCGGTTTCGGACTTGGGACGATGATTTCGCGACCCAGGAAGAAGGTCGCTTTTTCCGCTGTGACTTCCAAACCTTGATTGGAGCATTGGCGCAGCAGGCGCGGCACATCGGGCTTCTGCATGAAGCCGAAGCGGCCGGTCACGCGCCAGAAACCTTCCGCAAGACGTTCGACTTCCACACGGCGGCTCGGCGGCACCCAGGGCTCGTCCTCGGTGATCAAAGTCATGAAGATGACGCGCTCATGGATGGCACGGTAGTGTTTCAAACTGTGCAGCAGGGCGATGGGCGCACGTCCGCTGGTACTCGACATGAAAATGGCGGTGCCGGGCACGCTGACGGGAGGGCTGCGCTTGAGGCTGTCGCAGAGCATTTCCTGACTGAGAGAGCTTTTCTCCATCGAGGCACGCACCAGTCGGCGGCCCGTGGCCCAGGTCGTCATGAGGGTGAAGATGATCACACCGACCACGAGCGGGAACCAGCCGCCATCGAAAAATTTCACAAGGTTGGCGCTGAGGAAGGCAATCTCAATCACGGCGAACATCAAACATAGCGGCAATGTCTTGAGCAGCGACCACTGCCACAGATGACGTGCGGCAAAGTAGAACAGGAAGGTGGTGATGAGCATGGTCATCGTCACAGCCACGCCATACGCAGCGGCAAGATTCGTTGAATTGCGGAAGGCCAGCACCAAGGACAAACAGGCCAGCATGAGCAGCCAGTTCACCAGCGGAATGTAGATCTGACCGCGGGCGTGTTCCGACGTGTGGCGGATGCTGAGGCGCGGCAGATAGCCCAGCTGCACGGCGCTGAGCGTGAGCGAGTAGGTCCCGGTGATGAGTGCCTGCGAAGCGATCACCGTGGCAGCCGTGGCAAGCAGCACGAGCGGCAGCGTGGCCCATGCCGGAGCCATTTGAAAGAAAGGTGCGTGTGCCAGATCCGGCTGATGCATGAGCATGGCCCCCTGGCCAAGATAGTTCAATGCCAGCGCCGGCAGCACAAGCGAGAACCAGCCACGACGAATCGGACCGGCACCAAAATGCCCCATATCTGCATACAGCGCCTCACCGCCTGTGACGGCCAGAAACACACTGCCTAGAATCACAAAAGACTTATGTCCGCCGGTGATCAAAAACTGCCATCCATGCAAGGGATTGAATGCCGCGAGGATTTCCGGTCCGTGAATCACGTGCGACACACCAAGCACTGCTAGCGTGGCGAACCACAGCGCGGTGATCGGACCAAAAAAGCGCCCCATGCGCGCCGTGCCAAGGAACTGCACTGAAAACAGCGCGATGAGAATCACCATGGTGATGCCCATGATGAGCCACTCCCGCTGATGGTCCCATAACAATGCGGCAGCCGCATCCACAGGCGGGCTGCCGAGCAATCCACCATCCTTGAGACCTTCGATGGCGCTGAGCACGGAAATGGCAGGCGTGATGATGCCATCCCCAAAGAGCAACGCTGCACCAAACAGACCAAGCAGCACGATCACAGCACGCCGCTTCAAGGCCTCCGACATGCCATGCGACGCCAGCGCCATGAGCGAGAGCACACCACCCTCGCCCTTGTTGTCCGCCCGCAGAACGAAGACGAGGTATTTGATGCAGACGAGGACGATCAGTGCCCACAGCACCAGAGAGACGACGCCCAAGAGATTTGCATGTGTCGCGGCCACATGATGGGGGCTGTGCGGGCTGAAGCACTCCTTGAGCGTGTAGATCGGGCTGGTGCCGATGTCGCCGAACACCACCCCTAGGGCGGCGATGACGAGAGTGGTTGTAGAGAGCTTGTGGAGGCCGGGCTTGTCTGTCGTGTCGTTCATGACGGCGGGATGATCATCTGAAACGTACCGGCCTCCAGTGAATGCCCCTGATGAGTGAGTTAAGAATGTGTGAAGATGCTGACGCCACCCGTTAAAGCCGGCTCAATCCAGGAAAGAGCAGATGTATTCGCAGATGCCGGAGCTGACGCTGATGTCGAAACCGCTGTTGGCAGGGACATCGAAATACTGTCCGCCGGTGTAGGTCCTCTTGGCATCGCTGCCATCGAGCTTCACGACGCAGTCACCGGCCACGATCTCCATGCGCTCCGCCTTGGCGGTGCCAAAATGGAAATCACCGGGATAGATGAGGCCCAGGGTTTTTTTGCTGCCATCAGGAAACAAAACGCTGTGGCTGACGACTTTGCCGTCAAAATAGACGTTCGCTTTGGTGACGGCGGTGACTCCGGAAAATTCGGCGGGGATGGCTGACATAAGACGCGAGAAATAGGCGATCTTTTTGCACGCGGCAAGCACTGACCTGCGTCTTGACTCAACGGATTACTTCACCGGAACCCCCTGCAACAGGCCAAGGGCGGCCCACGAACATCCCCAGTAAGTATAAATGCCGGTGGCGTCTTTGAAGGATTTAGCCTTGTCAGGGCCGCTGCGGTCAACCTGGCTGAGGTGCGTAATGTCGATGGGCCAGCTTCCATCTGCACGCTGGGTCTGAAGCAGCCAGTGCTGGGCACGCGCGATGGCGTTTGCTGCGGACGGATCCGTGGCATTTTCCTGCAGCACATAGAGCACCTGGCCAGTGGCGAGAACGTCGCTCATGTTTTCGCCGAGGATGTAGCTCCAGCCTCCGTCGCCGCGCTGCCTTTTGACAATGTCTTTGACCAAAGCCCCGGCATCCTCCGTTTTGCCAAAACGGCGAGCATAGAGCGTGCGGAAAACGAGCGACTCCATGGTGGTGGGTGTGTCCGTTTTTTGCAGCACTGGGGCGGCCTTGGTCTGCACTCCGGCAGCTTCTGATGCCGCCGGATGCGGCGTGGAAAGGGCAATCAGATGGAGGCGCACAGCATTGGCCTGAGCATCACCCGCGCCTCGTTTCTGCATGCCGGAAAACTGCCCGGCGGGCTTCCATGAACCGTCCGGCTTTTGCTCAGCAGCGAGCAGTTTCGTCAATTCAGGCGCGGCCCTCTCAGGAAGTGCCAGGATCATCAGCGCAGCTTCTTCAAGTCCCGGCCGTTTGTCCGTCGCGCGCTCGACCGCCCATGCCAGCCATTCCTCGTACTTTTTGTCATCCACGGCAAATCCACGCCGCTTTGCCTCACGATGGCTCCAGAGCATCTCCGGCATGTGATGGCAGCCGTTGCAGTTTTTGGCAGTCATCCATTCCTCCCCTTCCCTTTCAATAAAGCCGAGACTCTTGGTGATGCCGGCGCGGAGTTCCGTCTCGCTCGGTGGCTTCACCGGCTCCGCAGTTTTCGCCGGAGCTTGCTTGGCAGCTTCAGCAGGATTCGCCGCAGCCGGGACCTTGTCATCCGCGTGGACAACCGACAGAGCGCCCCCCATCAGCACGAGTAGATACGGCAGGTTGCGAATCTCGTTCATACAGCCTTGAACGTTCCTGCGGCGGAGTTGTTGCAACAACGGCATGTGCTGACTCAGGGCGGGCCAGCCGTGTACTTCAGATCATCGAGAAATATCTTCACCATCTGTCCGCCGGCTTGTGAGGTGAACAGGCCAAATCGATCCAAAGTCGCGCCTTGTTTTTTCTGTCCGGGCTTGAGCACCAGCGTGGCGGACTCAGTGCCGAGCGTCACACGCATCTCGCCGTTGCCGTTGCTGCCCTCCGGGTCATAGACCAGAGACCAGTCGAAGAATTTGCCGGGCGTGAGGATCGGCCCCTCATCGACCTTGCCTTTCGTGCCGGTCGACGTGGCAAACTGCGGGATGAAATAGTGCCCGATGCGCGTCGGCCCGCCAACATGAATGCCGACGAAGTTCCCGGCCTCATCCGGCGACTTGTCCTTCGTGGTGCTGCTGAACCAGCCGATGTGCATATCGGAGTCCGGGCCGGCGGTGACAAGTTTCACTTTGCCATGGGCTTCGAGCCGCTGCTCCAAATTCAGCGGGCCAACACGGTCCGCATAGTAGCCGTAGTCACCGCTGCGCCACAAACCGCCGCCGATTTCGCCAGTCTCGCCTCCAGCGTGATTCGTCGCGGGACTGTAGCCAAAATCATGGGCGCCGACGACCTCACGATCCTCATAGGTCCTGCGATTGCCCACCGCTGCCCAGCCGGGATCTTTGGCGAAATCTTCGTCATGCCCGTCAAACACCACATCATCGAAGAACATCGTGACCGCACCGCCCGACTTCATCATGTTCTGAATCCCGAAGCGGTCGAAGGTGGCGCCTTCTTTTTTGAAACCAGGTGTGAGATCGACGGTGAAGGTCTTCGTGGTGGGGAACCGCGCACGTTCCTCTGCCAATGAAGCGGCGGGCAGGCTGGGATCAATCACCGGCAGCGGATGGTTGTCGCTGCGCAGAGTGAAGGTGAACTGGCCGTTGCCGGCAGGATGATAAGCAAGCGTCCAGTGGTAGCGCGTGCCGTCATTCTTGATCGGTGTCGTGCGGTATTTGCCCGGCAGGTAGGGGGTGATGAAGGTGCCGCAGGATTTGTTCGTGTTCGTGATCAGACGCGTCGCGAGGCGTCCGCCCTTGCCTTCAAAATCAAAGTCCAGCCCCAGCGAGCCGATGGGTCGCCCGCTGCCGCCGGGCTGCTGCGAATTGAAGAACCCGAAAAAAACGCCCGCGCCGCCTTCAGATTTCGTGATGGCAAAACTTCCCGATGCGGAAAACTTGTCGTCCAGTGTCTTCACAGGAATCTCTGACGCATACGAAGCGGGCGTCGTTGAGCGCTGAATGCGCCCGCCAATTTCGCCTGCAGCCTTGCCCGCAATGTTCGTCGCGCTGAAGCCGAAGTCCTGCTTCACCACCAGCGCCTGCTTCGGCACGATGTGGTTGTTGTGCCCCTCCCAACCGGGATCGTGTTCGAAGGATTCGGTTTTAATTGTAGGAGGTGCGGCAGTGACGGCCCGTTGAAGACACAGCAGTCCAGCCAGCAGAATGAGGAGACGAATATGCATGACAGGTTGGTGGAGAAATCACTTCGCATTTGCAGGTTCTGCAGACCAGATATGCACATCGTCGAACAGTGCATTCTTGCCGCTGACGGCAAGGTAGAAGTCGCTTTTCACCGGGTGCGCAATGCCGGAGGACTTCAGAAAGTCCACGACTTTCCCGTCGAGGCTCACACGCATGACATCCCCGACGATTTCGATGCCGAGCTGATACCAGCGTTCGGGATCGAGCTTTATCGGGATGTTCTTGCTGCGCCCCGCGACGAGCTTCGCCACCTCCGCTTTGCGTACCGGATCTTTTTTCATTTCCTCGATCGCATGGCTCAGACGTTCCTTGTCATCGGCCAGGAAAATTTGCCGGGGCGAGAGCGACACGCGGCAGATGTGGCCGCCGTGCCCCTCCTTGAACGCGCTGTCGTTGCACACGGCATTGATGCTCGTGGCGGCGGCGAGTTTGAATTTAAACTCGATCACCAAATCCTTCCGTCCAACCGCAACCAGCCCGACGGCGCTGTGCTGGGGCTTCACCTGGCTGATGTCCAGTGCGCCATTGGCAACTGTGAGCCCCGGCCACAGAATGCGCCAGGCCTTGCCCACTTCGGGCGCTGAAAAATCGTCGGAGAAAATGAGCGCGCCTTTGGTTGCCGCGACATCTATAGCAAGCGCCTGACATACCCAGGCCAGAGTGAAAACCAGAAGTGTGATGAATCGGGCAAGAGCAGGCATGCCCCTTGAACGCACGAATCTCGGCTGCTTTTGTCGGCAATGATTGCACATGAGTTTGAACTCACTTTATTTTATCGACAGCTTTGCGCCAGATGATGTTTTCACGCAGTGCTGCCAGCATCTCTTGAAACTTCTCTTCATGGACAATCTCGGCATGGCCGTCCAGCCTGACGATCGCTCGCCGGCCATTTGAACTGGCATGGGCAGACCACACGACAGGCAGGCTGCCGTCATCCGTGTCACGCATGCCCGCGCCTGCATAGATGAGAGGTTCCGGCGGCATGTCGCGATCCACAGACGCCCAGAAAATGCGCGAATCCGTGACAATTTCCGGCATCATGTCCGCACAGGTGTCCGGGAGTCTGCCGTCATGATCCTTGGCATACTGGTGGGCGGACAACAGCACCTGCCTGGCATTGCTCACCGCTTTTATTTGATTGCCCATGCCGCTCCATTCAATCCATGTGGGCAGGCGAAAAAGCCAGCCTGTTTGATGCACAATGCCAATGGCGGCAATGCTGGTGCAGAACATCACGATGAGTACTGCGCACCACATCCAGGTGAAGCGCCAGGGCCAGCGCCGGCTGGCAGTCAGGCGGGTCATGAGGTTTTGCATGCCGATCATTCCCAGGGCCAGTGCACCCATAGAGCACAATAGCAGTTCGCTATTGAACTGCACCTGCGGCATGACACGCCACAGGTAAGGCACCCAGCCAACGGCCAGATGATAGGGAGGCTCCAAAAGCACCAGAGTTTGGTTCGTTACGAACAGCAACACTGACAGCAGGAGTAAAAGCACACCTACGATGATCAGCAGCCATTTGAGCACTTTCCAGATCACCCGCCAGTTCTCCGAGTCATTCATGGCCCAAACTCCTTCATCACGCGTTCGTCGAGTTCAGTCCCATTCAGCTTCACCACGGAACCGTCCGTGAGCAGCGCCCAGCGTGAGGCACCATAGGTTGCGGGTTCATAGACGAGCACTCGGTCTTTGGAGTGAAAAGTCAGACCGGGGATGTAGATGAGCCAGTTTCCTCCAGGATCGCCCCCCTTCCACAGGGCCGTGTTGAAGTCGCTGACGTACGCATGCACCGGCAGCTTGCCATCGTGTTTGACCGCGTATTCACGCAAGACATCGCGCAGGTTCTCCAGCCAGCGCTTGCGTGCAGTATCAAGCCATGGCTGCGGAGCACTGTCAGGCGTCTGAAGTTTGTAGGTGATCCCGTTTTTGGCCCAGGCACCAGGCGTCATCAATTCCCGCGCTCCTGAAATCATGGTAAGTACAAAGTAAAGGAACAAACCGGCCACGACGAGCAGCGCCAGCGAACGCCGAAACGTCAGCCGGGGCATCCATGCGAAGTCTTTCGCCAGGAGATTCCACAGCCAGCGAAAAACCACCGCACACAGCAGGTAAACGAAAATGAAAAACGAAATCGCGTCCAGGCGCGCCTTGGCCACGTCCGACAACTGCGGCGATGGCATGCCTGCAAAAGCCGACGTCGTCGCCATGAGCAGAGCCGCCGCCGTTGTTTTCCACACCTTCATCGCGGCAGGCTAGCCGAAATTCCCCACGCGACGCAAGGATGAATCACTCCCATACGCCCAACTTCACCAGCTGCTTCGTGGCGGCTCCCGCCCAGTCACGATTGGCTGCAGGGCTGGCCGGGCTGGGGTGCAGCACACGGCCGGTTTTGAAGCTGCCGTTCATGGCTTCTTTGGCGCGCAGGGCTCGTTCTTCGGCGAAGGCGCCGACGCCGATCACCCACTCGGGCTGCAGGGCGGCAATGACGGCGCGCAAATGCGCATCACAGGCCACTTCCATGGCTGCGGTTTCGGCGGCGGGCAGTTTGTCCGGCGTGTGGTTGCGCCCGCTGGCCTCGATAAACACCAACGGGCAGTAGTTGGCGACGAAGTGATCTTTAAAGAAGGCTTCCGCTTTGCCGAACCTCTGGGCAAACAGCCCCCACAGGCGTCTGCCGCTGACTTCGGAATTCGGGCAGTCAAAGCCGACGACGGGGCGCTTTGGGTGCTCGCGCTCCGGTTTGCCGACAGGCTCGTGGATGCCCATCCAGTCGCGCACGGCAGCGATTTCGCCGAAGGGAACACCGGTCTGCGTCATGCCAAAGGGGCCGGGATTCATCCCCACAAGGACGACCTTTTTGTGAGTGCTTCCAAAGCGGCGCAGGTAGGCCTCATGCGGGACCCAGGCGTAGTCGAGCGGCTGATAGACATACTCGACCGGCGCAGCAAAACGCAGCGGGCGCAGGGTTTCGCGCAGGGTCTTGGCGGCGGAGATGAGGGCGTTGGCGGGCATCGGCGCATGAGATGCGCGGACAATCGTCGAGTCAAGATATGCAAAAAGAACTCGTATCCTCAAACTCGTCCGCTAGAGTTTGAATCCGTAATGCGAAACAACCTGAGCTTCGGAATCCTGGTGGCGGCCTGCCTTGCGGCCACATCGTTGTCGGCGGAAAACGTCAAGATCGTGCTCAAAAACGGCGCAGAACTGCGCGGTGAAGTGCTCAAGGACCGCGAAGACGCCGTGGTGCTGGATCTCGGCCATACCGTCCTGACCGTGCCGCGCTCGGAGATCTCCATTTTGGAAAAAGCCATCACCTCAGGCACCAAAACCGCCGCTGTGCAGGGCGAGGACATCTACTTTGTGGAGCCTTCACGTGAAGCCATGACGGTGGAAAAGAACGTCCAGCGCGTGGCGGAGTCCGTGGTCCAGATCCAGACAGCCTCCGGTCTCGGCTCCGGCTTTATCATCAACAAGCTCGGCTACGTCATCACCAACCAGCACGTCATAGCCGGAGAGCGAGAGATCACCGTGGTGGTGTATCGCAAGAAGCCCGACGGCCTGGAGAAGCAGCAGTTTACGAAGGTGAAGATCATCGCCATGAACGGCTTCCTTGATCTCGCTATCCTGCAGATCGACGACGCTGCCGTGGACAGTCTGCCTTTCGTCCCCATGGGCGACTCGGATGCCCTCACCCAGGGTCAGGACGTTTTTGCCATTGGCAGTCCGCTGGGGCTGGAGCGCTCGGTTTCCAAGGGCATCGTCAGCATCCGTGCACGCGAGAGCGGCGGCCGCTGGTACATTCAGAGCACGACGCAGATCAACCCCGGCAACTCCGGCGGGCCGCTCTTCAACGCACGCGGCGAGGTCGTGGGCGTGAACAACATGAAGACCGCCGGTGTCGGCGTCGAGGGCCTGGGCTTTTCGATTCCTTCGAACGTGCTGAAGCTCTTCCTGAAAAATCGCGAGGCCTTTGCCTTTGACCCGCGCAATCCCAACAGCGGCTTCCGCTATCTTCCACCGCCTGCACCACCCCAGGAAAAAATTAAGCCGGAATCTGTAACCACAGGCGGCTGATTTTTCTGTACTGGGTATCACCCGCTTCCTTCCACCTTCTATGAAACGCGCCTCCATCCTCCTTTCACTGCTGCTTGCCAGCATTCTCCCCGCCTCCGCCGCCGACCGGTTGGAGCAATGGTATAACCTCATGCCCAAGGACACGGTCGGTGTCATCGCCATCAAGAACACTCCGGAACTGCTCACTGACTGGGACAAGAGCAACTACGCAAAGTTCATGCAGGACGAAGAAGCCAAACGCTGGATGGCCCCCATGCGCAAAGACGGCGACACACCCTGGGACAAGTTCTTCAAAGACACCTACGGCAGCGGCATGTACGAAACGCTCAAGGATTACCCGGGCGCGCTGGTGAGCTACCTGGTGATCGGAGACATCACCCAGTTTGACAAAAATCCGCCGAACGTCTCGCTGTGTGAAATCGCCGGCAAGCAGAAGGAGATCGAGGCCCACAAGCTCGCCGAAGTGGAAGCCAAGAAAAAAGAGAACGCGGACGTCAAGCTCCGCACCGAGGACATCGGTGGCGTGAGCGTGCAGATCGCCGCGCTGTCGGAGGCTGCGGATGCGCCATGGATTCTGGCCTGGGCGGTGGTCGGAGACGTGATGATCGAGGCAAACACCCATGCGCTCATGGAATACATGATCGGTGCCCTGAAGAACAATGCCGGTGATCCACCAGGAGCCGCACGAGATCATCTCTCCCGCATC
>JAPLUN010000348.1 GCA_026397715.1 Verrucomicrobiota bacterium | reverse complement strand
CTGATCAACACCTCCAAGGATCTCCAAGAGGCAAACCTGAAAATCAGCCAGAAGATGCAGAAGGAGCTGGATGATCTGCTGCTCGAAATCGAGGGCATGAAGCAGCAGCAGGCGGAGAGCAAAAAGGAAATCGCCACCCTCATGGCCGAGCTCAAGAAGCGCGATGTGCCGCCGGACAAAAAGATCCCGCCTGTGGTCGTGCAGCCTTCCGGCGCCGGCATGCCGGCGGATACGAAAGTCTATTTCGTCGAGGCTGGCACTGGAGCCTTGAAGATCCTCGGTGCCTGGGGAGAGGACTATCGCCTGAGCGCCACGGCCTCGGTGGTGGTCGCTGATGTGGCCTACAATTACTTCCTCACTGAGATCGCCAAAGATCCCAAGTCGCTGGTGCTGTTCCTCATCCGTGAAGATGGGCAGGGGGCCTTCAACAACGGTGCCGGCCGTGCGGAGAACGACTATAAAGTGCGCGTGGGCAAGCTGCCCATCCCCGGGCGCGGTGCGCTGGATCTTAATCTGTTTTCCAAATTTCGCGGCAAGATCCCGCCACCGCCCGCTGCGCCACCCACCACGCCCACACCCCCGGCGCCTCCAGTTCCCCCCGCGGGAACTCCACCCAAGAAAGCTGCCTGACACGCCATGGCAAAACGCAAACCACATGAAGAGCAGGAGTTGCCGTTCGTCGCTTTGATGGACACGATGACGAACGTCGTCGGCGTGCTCATCATCGTGCTCGTGATGGTCGGCCTGAGCGTGGCCAGTGCGGTGAAAAAAGTGCTGTCCGACCTGCCGCCCGTCACCAAGGAGGAACTCCAGCAGATTCAGGAGCAGGTGAAGCAACTGCCTGAAAAGATTGATCCGGTGAAAGTCGAGGAGCAGCAGAAGCAGTCTGAAGCCCAGCTCAAGCGCGCCATCGAGGATCTCAAGACCGTCGATACCGCGGACTTGCAGTCAAAGATGAAGTTCATGGATCTCGACGCTTTCCAGAAACAGCTGGACCAACGGAGAAAGGACCGTGAGGCGAGCAAGGTCGAGACCGATAAAATTCTGGCGGAGCTTGAGCGACTCAAAGCGCTGCTGGACAAGACACCTGTCTACCAGCCGCCGCCGCCGACCTACGTGCGCCTGCCGAATCCGCGCGCCTATCCTGAGAAGCCGAATGAAACGCGCGTCCTCGTGGCCAAACAAGGGGTGCTCTTCTTCAACCAGGCCAAATTTTTGCAGCCGATCCTCGAAGGCATGGAGAAGGTGAAGTCACAGCTCGAATACCAAAAGGTGGAGTACGCACCATTTGCCAAGCTGCTCGAAGGCATTCTGGGTTCTCCTGCCAATGCGCAGAAAGCATGGCCAGAAATCGCCACGCTGGTGGACCGGGTGCAGCTGGAATACGTGGCCTTGGCGTACAAGGCGCTGGTGGCCGGCGGCATCCCGCCCAACAAGGCTTTGCTCAGTGACATTGCTGACATCGCCATTCCCACGCGTCAGACCATGGCGGTCGTGGCTGAAGCCATCGTCGCTGCCACCAAAGGGGACGTCACTGCCTGGGTTAAACTAGATCCCGCCCGCCCGCCAGCGCCGCCGGTGATCAAGGCCAGCGCCGCCGGTGGCAAAATCACCTTCTCCTGGGGCGCCCTCACCAAGGAAGTCAAAGCGACGCCGAAGGATGTGCTCGGGTACTTCCACGATCTCGCCAAGGTGCCTGGCATTGAAAACGTCAGCAAGGCCCGCACCGTTTACGATGCCACACGCATCCAGACCCTGCTGCAGCGTGCGGCATCCAGCCCGCTGCTGGCAGGTTCTTACGGCTTCGAGGCAAAGATCCTGCCCACGCTGCCCTACGTGCAACTGGCCCTCACGCCCAAGAGCGGCGGCGGCGAGACCATTGAGGCCATGAAGCAGCCCAACTCCGCCTACATTCGCCTCATGCGCGACATCAAGGCGGATCCCAACGGCGTGGCCATCTTTCAGGTCATGCCGGATGCGTTCGAAGCCTATCTGGAAGCACGAAAATTAGCCGATGAAGTGGGAGTGCCTGCAACTTGGGAATTCCTCGCCAAGCTTGACCTTGCGGTGAACATCTCCGGCTACGAAGTCCAGCGTCTGGCACCCACACCGCCGCGTCCCGGTTCGGGAGCTCCTGGCGCTGTGACCATCGCCCCGCCCAAACGCTCGCTCGATTGAGGTTGGGCAGGCTTTATGCCTATTGATTGCCAGTTGTTTGTGAACATCACGTCATAATCCGCGCTCTTTCTCAGGAGTTCATGGACAGTCTGAATTCCAGTGCCACACTCGCGCCGTATTTGCGCTCCGATGCCCTCTGTTTCTTCGCCCACTCCCCTCCCGCTCTTTGACAAAGTTCGTAAATTTCGTGCTCTGGATGAAGTTCGGGCCGCAGGCATTTACCCCTACTTCCGGGAGATTTCGTCTGCCCAGGACACGGAGGTCATCATCAACGGACAGCAGGTGCTCATGCTGGGCTCAAACAGCTATCTCGGCCTCACCAATGATCCGCGCATCAAGGAATCCATCTGCCAGGCCGTGCAGAAATACGGTGCTGGCTGTGCAGGCTCACGCTTCCTGAATGGCACGCTCGACATCCATGTGCAGCTGGAGGAAGAACTCGCGCAGCTGATGAAGAAGCCGGCTGTGCTGCTCTACAGCACCGGCTTTCAGGTGAATCTCGGTGTCATCAGCGCCATCGTGGGCCGCGAGGACTGCATCCTGGCGGATCGGGCGAATCACGCCAGCCTCGGAGCAGGCTGCCAGATGGCCCCCGGGAAGACCTTTCTCTTTTCGCACAATGACATGACGTCACTGGCGCGCCGTCTGGCTCACCTCCCGCCGGAGTCTCCCAAAATCATCGTGGTGGACGGTGTCTTCAGCATGGAGGGCGACATCATCAAGCTGCCCGAACTGGTGGCACTGGCCAAGCAGTACAATGCCGCCGTCATGGTGGACGACGCGCACAGCATCGGTGTGCTCGGTGAGCATGGCTCCGGCACCGCATCGCATTTCGGCCTCGTGGATGACGTGCACCTAATAATGGGTACGTTCAGTAAATCGCTCGCCAGCCTGGGCGGTTTCATCGCCGGGGACTGGGACACAATTGACTACCTCAAGCACCACTCCCGCCCGCTCGTGTTCAGCGCCAGCATGAGTCCCGCGAATGTGGCCGCCGCACTCGCCGCGCTGCGCATCATGATCGCCGAACCCGAGCGCATGGTACAGCTCTGGGCCAACACCGTTCGCATGAAGCAGGGTTTGCTGGCCCTGGGTTTTAAACTCGGCGCCACCGAGACGCCCATCCTCCCGGTCTACGTCAATGACACGCTGAAGACCTTCATCTTCTGCAAACGCCTGCAGGATGAAGGCGTCTTCGTCAATCCTGTTATTCCGCCCGGGGTTCCTCCCGGTGAAGAACTGATCCGCGTCAGCCTCATGGCCACGCATACCTTTGCTCAGATCGACCGCGCTCTGGAGAAATTCGAGAAAATCGGCAAGGAACTCGGCATCATTTAAAGCAGTCCGGTGGTGCCGCAAACGGCCCACTTCCTAGATGCCCATCACCTTGCGGATAACCCAGTCCAGCAGGCGGTCTGGCACCACCCGCACCAGCAAGGAACCCACCACGGAATCCAGCCCCACGGGGTAGCGAGTGCGAGGCCGGCGTGATTCAAGCGCATGCGTCACCGCCTTGGCCACCCGCTCCGGCGGAATGGCCATTGATGGGACTTTCTCCACCATCTTGCGCAGCGCGATGATGGGGGCTGAGTACAGCTTTTCGCACTCGGGCGGCATGCCCACGAAGAGCTGCTCCGCCGCCTCGCGCGATTTGCTCCAGATCGGCGTCTTGATGGCCCCCGGCTGAATCAGCGCAACCTGGATCCCCCATGCCCGCAACTCAATGCGCAGCGAATCCGCAATGGCCTCCAGCGCATGCTTCGTCGCCCCATAGCCTGCTAGAAACGGCTCGCACATGAACCCCGAATTGGAGCCCGTTAAAACGATGCGCCCACGGCTCGCACGGATCAGCGGCATCACCGCCTGCGTCACCGCGATCAATCCCAGTACGTTGACCTCGAACTGCTTTTCAAAGGCTTCCATCGGCATGAATTCCAGCGGCCCCGCCAGCGCGATGCCGGCATTGTTCACCACGCCCTGCAGCCCCGCCGCACCGCACTGTGCACCAACTCCCTGCACCACGGTTTTGATTTGTTCACGGTTGGTCACATCGAGAATAACCGGAATGATCTGCCCCTCGGCTCCCGCCAGGAGAGTCTCGCCATCGGCCACTTTGCGCACTCCGGCAAAGACCCTCCAGCCGCGTCCTGCCAGCATGCGTGTGCAGGCAGCACCGATGCCTGTGGAAGCTCCGGTGATGAGGACATTTCGTGGCGCGGCGGTGCTGATGGCGGGCATGAGAAAAGGAATGAATAAGTGTAGTGGAAGGGAGTGCCGTTTATCATGGCCGGGCGGGGCAAGCGGCCAAGGCTCGACGCTTGACCCATCTTGCCCAAAAAGCGAGTTCGGGCCGCTATTTTCACTTCACATGCTTTTGGGGCATGTCATTAGCATACGTCATTCCGCCTCCGCTCCGTTGCCTGTCGCCGGAATCCCGCTAATCATCCCCGATGCACTCACGCTCCGTCCTTTGTCTCGCTATGTCCTTCCTCGTACTTTTTCCGGCCTGTGCTATCAAGTATGGTCTGCCGACACGGGGTTACGGTTATCCGGCGGGCCTGTCGGTTTTGGCACCCCGGCTCGGCAATGCTGGCAATTACACGTACTACCCGCGTTACGAGGCCTACTACCACCACGACTCGAAGCAGTTCTATTACCCGAACGGCAAGAACTGGGAGGTGAAGCCGACGGTGCTCAACAATTCCGTAAAGGATATTCGTGCCAACCCGGGTGTGCCGTTTCAGCTCGACGCTCACCCATCGAAATACCACGAGCAGATCAAACAGGCCTTTCCCATCGGCTGGACCTCCGGCAAAGGCCGCGCTGATGAACCCTATGAGTTTGGCCACAGCGGCTGGGATTTGGACAACCGGTAGACCTGGATCGGGTTTCTAGTTGAGCGCTTGACCCATCCTCCCCACTGACCCACTCTCGCCCGCATCATGGATCGTCTCATCTGCCTGCTTGGTCTGGTCGTGTTTGTGGCGCTGGCTTGGGCGCTCTCGGAAAAACGTCGGCTCTTTCCGTGGCGGGCGGTGCTGAGTGGACTGGCGCTGCAGATGGTCTTTGGCGTGCTGATTCTCCGAACCCAGCTGGGTCACGATTCGTTTGCGCTGCTCGACAAGATGTTCCGCCGCCTGCTGGGATTCGCCAATGAAGGAGTCGGGCTGGTCTTTGGTCCACTGGGAGGACCGACCACCTTGCAGGCCGCGTTTGGCCCTAATAACAGTTTCATTCTCGCGCTGACGATCACCGGCAGCATCATCCTCGTCTCCGCGCTGTCTTCCTTTCTGTATCATTACGGCGTGCTCCAATGGGTCGTCAAAATGGCGGCCTGGGTCATGCGCCGTGTCATGCGCACCAGCGGCAGCGAAACCCTCGCCGCTGCCGCGAACATCTTCATGGGCCAGACGGAGGCCCCGCTCGTCATCAAGCCCTACCTCCCTCGCATGACCCGCAGCGAGCTGCTCTGCCTCATGGTCGGCGGCATGGCGACCATCGCCGGCGGGGTGCTCGCCGCCTACGTGTCCTTCGGCATCTCCGCCGGGCATCTGCTCACCGCCTCGGTGATGAGCGCCCCTGCCGCGCTGATGATGTCCAAAATCCTGATCCCCGAGACCGAGGAAAGCGAAACCGCGCACGGCGCGAACAAAGTCATCGAGCGAGAAACGGAGAACGGCATCGATGCGCTCTGCACCGGCGCGAGCGATGGCATGAAGCTGGCCATCAACGTCGTGGCCATGCTCATCGCCTTCGTCGCCGTGGTGGCGCTCTTCAATTACATGCTCTCGCTCGGCCTGCGCGCCTTTGGTCAAAACATCCCTCAGCCCATGCAGCTTGTCCTCGGCTGGCTCAATGCCCCCTGTGCCTGGCTCATGGGCGTGCCATGGTCCGAGTGCGGTCAGGTGGGCGCACTCCTCGGCGAGCGCGTGGTGCTGAATGAATTCTTCGCCTACCTGCACCTCAGCCAGCAGGGCGGCACGCTCTCACCCCGCAGCGCGGAGATCGCCACCTACGCCCTCTGCGGCTTTGCGAACTTCGGCAGCATCGCCATTCAGATCGGCGGCATCGGCGCTCTGGTGCCTGAGCGCCGGGGAGAACTGGCGCAGCTTGGCATCAAATCCATGCTCGGCGGCCTGCTCGCCTGCTATTGCACCGCTTGTGTCGCCGGATTGCTGCTTTAAAGATTCAGTCTGCATGTCTGCAACCACCGGCCTCCATGTCTCCGACCTCCGCTTTGCCTACTCGGCCGAGGGCTTTCGTGTGAATGTGCCGCAGCTCGAACTCGCCTCCGGCAAGGCCCTCGCACTGGCCGGGCCCAGCGGGGCAGGGAAGTCCACCCTGCTGCGCTTGCTCACTGGGCTGCTGACACCCACGGCAGGCAAGGTCAGCCTCGGTGCCGCACAAATGGAAACGATGACCCACGAAGCACGCCGCGCCTTCCGCCTGCAGCACATCGGCCTCGTGTTTCAGGACTTCGCCCTGCTCGACTACCTCACCGTCACCGAGAACATTCTTCTGCCGCATCAGTTCCGTGGAACGGCGAATGCTGCGGTCCGCACGAAGATGCTCGATCTCACCGAGCGCCTGCACATCGACCGCTATCTGGACAAGCGCGTCTCGTATCTCTCGCAGGGCGAGCGCCAGCGCGTCGCCGTGGCGCGTGCACTGGTGCATGAGCCGCAGTTCGTCTTTGCCGATGAGCCCACCGCCTCGCTCGATCCCGCGCGTGGTCGCATCGTGGTGGACATGCTGCTCGAAGACACTCGTAGACGTGGAGCCTGCCTCGTCATGGTCACGCACGATCCCAATCTGCTGCCGCTCTTTGATCAAACCGTGCGCATGGAGGACTTCGCCACCGCATGAGGGCCGCCTTTCATCTGGCCGCACGCTACGTGCTGCGGCATCGCATTCAGAGCGCGCTGCTCGCCGGGGCGCTGGGCCTCGTCTTTGCACTTCCGCTCTGCCTGCGCGTGCTTATCGAGCATGCGCAGCAGGAACTCCGCGCCCGCGCCGCCGCCACGCCGCAGATCGTCGGCACACGTGGCAGCGCGCTCGATCTCATGATGACCGCGCTCTACTTCAAGCGCGAGAACCTCCTGCCGCTGCCCTTTGGTGCACTCACCGAACTGCGGCACAACCACTCCGCCACCGCCATCCCACTGCACGTTCGCTATCAGGCGCAGGGCGCCCCCATCGTGGGCACGGAGCTGGAATACTTTCCTTTTCGTGGCCTGCACCTCGCTGCGGGCAAACAACTCAGCCGCCTGGGCGATTGCGTCGTCGGTGCCACACTCGCCAAGCAGCGCGGACTGCAACCCGGTGGCCACCTCTTCTCCACCCCCGAGCAGGCTTTCGACATGGCTGGCGTCTACCCGCTGAAGATGCGCGTCACCGGCATCCTCACCCCAAACGGCACGCCCGATGACGATGCGCTCTTCGTCGATCTGAAAACCTGCTGGCTCATCGAAGGCCGCTCCCATGGCCATGACGACCTCAAGAAAGACGAATCCGTCGTGCTCAAAAAAGAAGAGGGCAACATCGTCGGCAATGCCGCAGTGCGCATGTTCAATGAAGTCACCGATGCCAACATCGCCTCCTTCCATTTCCATGGCGATGTCTCCACCTATCCCATCAGCGCTGTGATCCTGCTGCCGCAGGATGCCAAGGCCGAAGCCCTGCTCGCTGGACACTACGCCCGCTCCAAGGAGCAGCAGCTCATCCGCCCGCGCGATGAGATGGATGCGCTGCTCACCCAACTCGTGCGCCTAGAGGGCTTCGCCGCCAGCGCTTTGCTGCTCACCGCCACGGCTGCGCTGCTTGTCACCGCGCTCGTCTTTGCGCTCTCCTTCCGCCTGCGCCAGCGCGAATTCGCCACCCTCGAAGACGTCGGCGTCTCGCGTGTCTCGCTCATAAGCGTCAAAGTCCTCGAAGTCCTCATCATCGGCCTCGCAGCCGCAGTGATCGGCCTCCTCCTCCTT
>JAPLUN010000458.1 GCA_026397715.1 Verrucomicrobiota bacterium | reverse complement strand
TTTTGACAATCAGTTGTTTGGGCTGCTTTCATAACGCTAAGAATGAACAGTAAACGAATGCCGTCAAAACGAAATGCCTGGCATTATTTTTCTAGCAGCATGCTGATCGCCACCCAAAAAAAGATTCCCCCCTTTATTGTGACGCGAGAGCCACCGTTCGTGCCTTTTCCACCCGCCGAACTTCCAGCGCAAATCCCTGCCCGCTCTCAAACGGCTTCACCTCCGCCGTGATCTGTACCACGGGGTAGCGCGCGGTATTGAGACCATAGGCACGATAGGCGGCGGCGAAAATCTCACACTCGACGATGCCGGTGCGGTCGCAGATCGAGATAAACTTCATCGGCTGCCCGTTCATCTGCACATGCGAGCGCGTGACCACGATCAGGCCGCAGACCGTGACACGCTGATTCGGGTAACGATGTAGTTCCGCGATGGAGCAATAAGTACGCCAGTCCACCTCAGGAAAGCGATCAAGCGGATGGCCGCTGACAGTGTAGCCCAGCAATGCAGCTTCATCGTGAAGCTTTTGCAGGAACGTCGGTTCCTCGCGGCAGGTTGCCCGCAAAACTGCCGGCTCGCTGTTTCGAAACAACCAGTCCGCACCGGCAGTGCTGTCGCTGGCCGCGTGCAGGCAATGCCAGAACTGGGCCGTACGCGATTCCCCCAGCCGGTCGAAAGCTCCGGCTCGGATGAGATTTAAAATCTCGGTGCCCACAGGACGCACCCGCTGGCAAAAGTCCCTCACATTCAAAAATGGAGAACTCCCCAGCTCACTGCGCCAGCGCCCCAGCATGGCCTCACCGATATCTTTGATGCAGCGCATAGGCACGCGGATGGCTTTCCCCAGAGAGGGCGCAGGCGTGCCGTGATCGGCACTCACCGGCTCAACCCCAAACGCATCACTCAGCACATTCACACATGGCGAAAGGAATCCAATGCCAAGCCGCCGGCACTCAAGGGTGTACACCAGCGCAGAGTAGAATCCTTTCCCGTTCGTCAGCACGGCCGCCATGAACTCGGCAGCATGATAATATTTGGCATACGCGCCCTGATAAGCCTCCACCGCATAGGCAGTGCTATGTGCACGGCAGAACGCATACCCCTCAAACCGCGCCAAAAGCTCCCACACCTGGGCAATGACGCCCTCCTCACGACCCAGCACCCGCGCCGCAGCGATGAATTCACCCCGAATCTCTGCAATCTTGGCCGCGTCCTGCTTCACCAACGCACGGCGCAGCACATCCGCCCGACCCGGTGCCAGCCCCGCAAACGCCTCGCAAATTTGCAGCACGTGCTCTTCATAAGCCATCACGCCAAAGGTCGAACGCAGCACCGGCGCCAGGCTCTCGTGGGGGTAGTCCACCTTTTCCAGACCCTGTGCCCGTCGCGCAAACTGCACTTTTTTGAGCCCATTGGCCGCACCAGGACGGATCACGGACACGATGGCCACCAGCCTGTCGATGTCCCGCACATCGGCCATGCAGGAAAGTCCGATCATGGCGGGACTCTCTATATGGTGCACGCCACGCGCATTGCCGCTGGCGATCATCTGCCAAATGCCCGGATCACTCCACGGCTCCACTTCCGCCTCCCGGGGCGGCGCCTCCGTGCCGCCCGCCGCGCCGACTTCCAGCGCCAAAAGATCCAAAGCCTGATCCTGGGTCCGGAGGGTGATCTGAGTGTCCCGCAAAACGGCCAGTCCGCCCTGCGCCAAAATATCCAGCTTGATCAACCCCACCGCTTCCACCGCATCCATGTCAAAGTGCGTGGTCGGCCACCCCTTGCCACTGATGAAAGTGGGAGTCTGGTCGCGGATCGGGTCACGCGACAACACCACTCCGCAGGGGTGCATTTTGGCATATCGGGGCAGCCCATCCATCATTCCGGCCATAAGCAAGGCGGTGCGCATTGGCTCCTCCTGCCAGGCCGAAAGATCACACTCACGCGAAAGCGCCACCGCGTCCGCCGCATGCCTCGCATCGGTACAGGGCATATGCTCGGTCAGTCGGCGGATCTCGTTTTCAGCCACCCCCAGCACCTTGGCCATATCCCCAAAAGCGGAGCGAGCTTGGAAAGTATTGAACCCTCCCACGATGGCCGCATGCTCCAGCCCGTAACGATTCAACAGTAACTTCACCACGTCATCTTTGCGATCATGCGCAAAGTCGATGTCAATATCCGGCAGCTTCTGCAGCGCCATGCGATCACGGTTGAGGAAACGCTTAAAGTATAGATCGAAACGAATCGGACAAACATTACTAACGCCTAAAGCGTAACACACCAAGGAGTCCGCCGCACTGCCCCGGGTGATCCAGCCGATGCCAAGTTGTTCACACTCTTGCAACAGTTGCCAGACCATGAGGAAGTACTCCTCGTACCCCACCTCGGCAATGATCGAAAGCTCTTCCATCAACTGCGCTTCATGCTGCCGCGACTGCTTCCCATACCTCCTCCTTAGTCCCTCATGAGCCAGCCGGTGCAGCATCGCAGCAGGCGTACTTCCATCTTCTGGTGAATAACGCGGAAATCGTAACGTTTTGAAGTCGAATTCAAATTCACATTCTGCGTAAATAGTATTGATAGTTATTTTCTCATCAGTAGAAATGTCTCTCGATAATACGCCGTAATCGTAAAAAGAATAGTCCCCCTTTCTTTTATCCGGATGCGCCTCATGCATCAGGGTCAGTGTCTTCATGCTTTGCAGGATATCGAAGAACATCCGGTCTTTTTTGCCTCGATAACGTATCGCTTTAAACGTTACATAATAACCAAGGTCAGGTACAACAATCAAACCCTCCTCATGATCATGCATTTGCTCAACAGTAACGCATCCAGCATCACCAAATGACAGCAGTCGACAGAGGTTTTGGTAGCCTCGCTGGTTCTTCACATAGGCCAGCAGCGGCTTCTGTTCACAGCGCAATTCTGCCCCAATGATGGGCTTGATGCCCTTCGCCTTGGCTGCCTGGAAAAAGGGCACCGCAGCATGCAGGTTCGGGTCGGTGATGGCCATGGCAGACATCCCACGCTCGACCGCCGCATCGATCATCGCCGGAATGGTGAGCGTGGAATCGAGGAAGCTGTAGCAGCTTTTCACATTCAAAGCAGGCAACCCATTGTGTAACGATTTATTCGTTATGATTTGCACACCTACCCCGGGCCGCTCTTTCAATGTTCGATTCGACGCCTGTGGCGTTACATCCGTGACCATCTGCGGCTTAGGCAATGTCTGCCGCGGAGCATGCCGGTGCTTTGACAGCCACAAGTCATGCCCCCGCATGATGCTGCGGTTTTCATGCCGCAGCACATCCACCACTCCCGCGATCTTATGTAACCGTTCCCGCGTAATGTCAGACTGTTCCAGCGGCAACAGCGCATGCCCGCCCGTCTCATACACTTTGGTAAAGCGCAGCCCCACCAGCCGCACACTGACACGTCTTTCCCAGGCCCGCTTCAGCAGGCCAGTGATCAGCGGATAGACATCATGCTCCAGATCAGTCGGCTCATCGAGACTGGTCGAGCGTGTCACTTCATCCATATCATTGTAACGAAGCCGAAGTAACACCATTCGAATGCTTTTCCCATCCTGCCGCACCCGCCGCATCAGCGTGTCCGCCATGGCTCGCAGACGTGCGATGATGAAAGCCTGGTCCGTGGTGTCTTGGTTGAAGGTGTCCTGCTCGCCGTAGCTCTTCGCCTCCGGGGCATCGCAGACCACCGGTCGCGTGTCGAGCCCCATGGCATACTCATGCAGCACCGGTGCCCCCTGCCCCACCAGCAGGGACAGCTCATCCACCGGCGTTCGGGCAATGTGCTCGATCTGGCGCAGCCCGGCAGTATTCAGCTTGGCGGCCAGTTGCGGACCCACTGTCGGCAGCCACCGGTTTTCCAGCGGCCATAGGAACCCCTGCTCACTTCCCCGCTCCACCTCAATGAAACAATGCGGCTTCCTCAGCTTGCTGGCGATCTGGGACACCAGCTTGTTCGCCCCCACCCCGACCGAAACCGATAGCTTTAGGCTCTGGGCGATGGCCTTCTGGATCGTCGCAGCCGTCTCCCCCGCCCGGGTGCGCTTGGCTCCGTAGAGATCCAGGTAGCACTCATCAATCGAGGCTTGCTCCACCAGCGGCGAGAAATCATAGGCATACGAAAACATCAGCCGCGAGAAGCGCTCGTATTTCTCAAAATCGCAGGGCAGCACGATCAGGCTCGGGCAGAGCTTTCGCGCCCTCGCCGTCGGCATGGGGGTGTAGATTCCGAGCTTGCGCGCCTCATAGCTGGCCGAGGCGATGATGCCCCGCCGCTCGCCACCCACCGCCACCGGTCGCCCGCGCAGCTTGACGTCCGCCGCCTGCTCCACCGAGGCGAAAAACGCATCCGCATCGAAATGAAGAATCATGGCACATCACCTTTCTGACAGCCGGAGCAGCGCGATCTGCACCCCCTGGATTACCAGCTCCCGAGCCGGAATGAGGTCCGGGTATTTCGGATTTGAGGCCCTCAGGTAGGGCACGCCCCCATGAATAACGAAGCGCTTCAGCGTCGTCTCCCCGTCGATCAGCGCCGCAACGATGTCCCCATGCTTCGCCTCACGAAACTCCATGATGACAATGTCCCCCTCCAAAATCGCCGCGTTCCGCATGGAATCCCCCCTCACCTTCAGCGCAAAAGTCCGCGCATTCTTCGGCAGCCGCAACGTCGTGGGGTCGATATCAATACACCCGTCCACCCGCCCCTCCTGAATCTCCGGCCTGCCCGCGATGATGCTGCCGAGAAACGGCACCTGATGCCGAATCCAGGAACGGCCTTCGGACAACCAAAGGAGATTCAAAGCGCGAATTTGACGAAGACTGATCATGCTCACTTGATACTGTTCTTTAGAACAGTATCAAGTGCAAGCTATCGAAACTCATTTCCCGCTTCACACAGATCCAAACCCGGAGAGCGTTGAGCGGTTCCAGCGATCCCCCTACTCTAGAAGCAAACGATCTTCGTCCCCTGGATCGGCAAGATGCCCAAAGCCTAGGCTGTATTAGATCCCCGTCATGAATTCCAACCCAACTCCATCCTTCTCTGCTTTGAATCAACCGGTCTGCCCAGAGTGTGCCGAGCACGCCTCCCCTTCTCCGCATCGTGGGCGGCGTGACTTCATCCGGGTGCTTTCCGGCAGTGCCCTTGGAGTCATGGGGGCCTCCTCAATCAGCTCCGGCTTTGCCGCCCCGGCCGACGCTCCCCGCACCGCCAAGCCCGCCGAAGAACTCATCCGCGAGCTCTTCGCCACCCTCACCGCCGAGCAGAAAACGGCCATGGTGCGCCCTTGGGACCATGGCGCAGAAGCAGGCGGCATCCCCACACGCCTCAAGACCCACAACGCCGCCCCCTTGGGCAAAAAGCTGAGCGAGCAGTTCACCACGCCGCAGCAGGACCTCATCAAGCAGACCTTCAAATCCATCCTCTCAGGCGACGAGGCCTACGACCGCATCAGCCGCCATGGCAAATGGGACAGCAGCGGCTCCTTTGAAGGCAACGGCATCGCCATCTTCGGCGATCCCTCCGGCAAGGACCCCTTCTCCTGGGTCTTCGCCGGCCATCACCTCACCCTGCGCTGCGATGGCAATTCCCAGCCCAATACCGCCTTCGGCGGCCCGATGTACTACGGCCACTCCGCCAACGGCCACAGCGACATGAACGTTTACAACGACCAGACCAAGGAAGTCATGAGCGTCTTTGACATGCTCAACGAGCCCCAGCGCAAGCAGGCCGTCATCGTCGGCACCCCGGGAGACGGCGTCGGCGCGCTCAAGCCCAAGCTGGTGGAAAAACCCGCCACCGGTGTCGGCTACGGCGATCTCGATGAATCTCAGCGCACCCTCGTCACCACGGTGATGCGCAAACTCCTCAATCCCTTCCGTCAGGAAGACGGCGACGAAGTGATGCAGCTAATCAAGACCAACGGCGGCATGGAAAAACTGCGCCTCGCCTTCTACAAAGACAACGCCGAAAAAGGCAACGACCGCTGGGACGCCTGGCGCATCGAAGGCCCCGGCTTCGTCTGGAACTACCGCGTCCTCCCCCACGTTCACTGCTTCGTGAACGTCGTCGGCCAGGCCTGAGTCCCTTGCAGGTGATGCGGCCATTCTTCTCAATTCTCTTCAGCGGGCTGCTGCTCGGCAGCCTCGCTGGAGAGAACGCCCGTGCTGAAAACAAGCCTCAAGCCACACCCGATTTCCAAAAAGACGTGCTGCCCGTCTTCGAGGAGAAATGCATCCGCTGCCACGGCGCGAAACGCCGCGATGGCAAGCTGGACATGCGCACCCTTGCAGCCCTGCTCGAAGGCGGAGTGACCGGCCCCGCGATCAAACCCGGCAACGCCAAAAAAAGCCTCCTCATCGAGCTCATCCATTACAAGGAGATGCCGCCCAAAAAGAAGGGCCCCTTCATCACTTCCACCGAACTCGAAATACTGCGCCACTGGATCAACACCATGCCGGACAAGAGTTGATCAATGGCCGATCGTAAACCGGCAGCAGAAACAATCCGGCAGTGGTCTCGTAGGTTTCAGCCATGAAACGAAGGCGCATACTCTCCACCATGGCCAGCTTGTATGGCGCCCAAGCACTGCTGCGTAATGACGCCCAGGCGGCAAAGCCGAAAAGCGAAGGCGATTTGCATGACCCCTATGCGGATGTGGACTGGGACAAGTGCGATTATCTGCACTCAATGTCCCATCAGCATACGGGGCAGACGGCGGCATCGTGTGAGGAGTTTTATGCGATGGGCTACCGCCACTTTGCCTTCAGCAATTATTATCCTTCTGCGCCAACCTATCCACTCCCTCAGGCCTTCCTGTCGAAGCACTCCGATGTCGTGGCTGCGCCGAACGCGGAGCAGCACTCCATGCCAGACGCGGGGATTCATTTCAACTCGCTCGGCAGTTTGCTCGCCACTGGGTATGGCAGCAGTCTCAGTGCTGCGCAGCTCAGCATATCTCCGCTGGTTCATCAGTTTGACGGCTTGCAGGTCTTTAATGAAGCCCGCCCATGGGCCGGCGTGTATCGGCTGGACCTGACTTTAACGGCCGTCGCCGAAGGCGGGCTCGCCAAACTCACGGTCCAAGGTGCCACCGAATGCGAGTTCAAAGGTCAATTTGCCGCCAAAGCACCGGTGCACGACAGACCTCTGAAGGCAGGCAGTCATACGTTCTATTTCAGAACGACCGAACCGCAGCTGCACACGCAGTTGGTCTATGACAAGCAGCAGCTCATGATAACTCAGTGTCGCTTGATGCAGGGTGCCAACCGCCCCTGGCGCGAAGTTTTCCGCGCGGCGCTGGATGGAGAAACCATCGATGGTCGTCGCACCGGCGGACTGCTGCATGCGGATGGCGGGGGAATCACGCTCAACCACCCCACGCAGGACCGTAAACTGTATGAGATGTTTCTGGATTTTGATCCCCGCGTGCTGGGCATCGAAGTATGGAATCAGCTGACTTCAGGCTTCGGATCCAGCAAAGGATTCTACGACGACAGCGCGGGGCCGCATTTGCATTTTTACAAGCTGTGGGACGACCTGCTGCGCACTGGCAGGCGCTGCTGGGGCTTCTTTGTCAAAGATCACAACACTTTCGGGCGCGGTCGCAATGTGCTGCTGGTCCCAAACACTGCAGGACACGCTGCCGACGCGGAAATGGAGGCTCTGCGGGCCTACAGAAAGGGAGCCTTTTTCGGAGCGGTTTCTGCCTTGGCGGTCAACGACGCGGGGGAAGTGGTGCCACCTTATGACTACAGCACCTTTCGCTTTACCCGCATCGTCCTCCGGCGAGATGCCGCTGGCAAGGCGGTGGCTCTCGAGGTTGCAGTCACAGGCAGCGACAGCGTCAAGCGGCCCAAGGTGCAGATCCGTTTTGTGACCGATCAGGGAGTGGTGCTGGTGGTCGATGCATCGCAGGCCGAGTTTCCTTTGCAGCGGGACGCCGCCGGCCAATGGGTTGCGGCGTTTGTGCGGGTGGAGGCCTTCGCCTATCCGGACACGCACCTTGGCGGAGATCCTCTGACGGCTGAGAAAATGCGTGACCTGAATGTCCATGACATCTCCCTCCTTCATGACCGCCGCTCCACGGGCGGCAAGGCTCATTTCTCCAGTTCAGGCGGCGCGGAACTTCGCTCCCGCATTCCCATCGTGGACATGATCTTTTCTCAACCTTTGCGAAGAGTGTGATCTCGCGACGACTTGTCTTATTTCACCACGGCCGGTGATGGAAACAGGGCCTGCATGGCACGCACGGTCTGATCGACGAGGATTTGCCCGGCTTCGGGACCGACCTTGTTCACGTGCGGCAGACCGCTGTAGCTGCCGCCTTCGATGGCGAGCGCGGTGGGCAGATACATGCCGCAGCCATTTGTAAGCTGGAGCACAAAGGTCTGCTGCGCGGGGCTGCGGGCCTTCATCTGAATGCCCCAGTCGAGATACAGCTCAAACGTGTTCGTGGTGATGGCGATGTCACCGAGGCGCAGCACATGAAGCTCCATGTCGTAAGGCGGCAGCTTGTCCGCCACTTCGAACCGCTTCACGATGCCATGCTCAAGCTTCAGCATCGTGATGACGCGGTTGTCCGGCTTCTCGACGACGCTGTATTGCGCGATGTTTTTCTTCGCATCCTCATACTCGCGTTCGAGGATCTTGCGCGGCGGCAGTGGCAGGTCTTCAACGATGTGGCCGAAGGGTGCATCAGTGCGGATGTCAGCCTTGGCAGCATCCACCGTGTCGTAAACGGCATTGCTGATGCGGCGGCCGAGTTCCTGCTGCCGCGTGAGACCACGCAGGGCGATCATGCGTGCCTCGGCGTCCTTGCGGTACTGCGGATGCGGCGATTGATCACCGGCCGCGCTGCACCAGCCGAGGACTGTGAGGTCGGGCATGTTCAATTTGGCCTTCAACTGCTCCCGAGCATCATGCCAGAAGTCGGCGTTGAGCGCGCTGCGGCTCTCCACTTCCTGTGATGGGCAGGCGATGTTGATCGCGACGGCTTGAAGCTGCTTCTCCGCATTCCAGAAGAACAGCGTCTCAACACCCGAATCGGAGCCGGCCTCCAGATGCCGGAACCGCGCGTCATTCGTCTTCGCATACATTTGTGCGTGACCATCAGCGAAGACCGAACGGCGGTTTTCGCCGATCTGCGCAAACCCAAGCGTCCAGCTCACACCACCCGGCTTGCGGCTTTTCCAAGCCTGCACGGCGGCTTGCGAGAGCCGCTCGACGAGAAACGCAGCGTATTCCACCGGCTGCATGACGCCTTCCGTGGGGCTCGAATAGGTGATCCGCGTCTCCTCTGGACTCTCGGACGTTACCGGCGCGGTGTGCGTATGCGTGGCTGACACGATGACCTTCCGCACATCAAAGTCGGGCAGCAACGGCTTCAAATGCTGCCGAAACTGCATGAGCACGGAATGATGGATCGCCACGAGGTCGCAGGAAATAAGAATGCTCTGATCGACCACCTTGCCGCCTTCCACCGACTCAATCGCCACGGCGGCGGCGATAATCGGAGCTTCCACGCTTTGCGAAATGCGCGTGCCAAACTGTCCAGCCAATGCCACCGGCTTGTCCGGCGTGATGCTGACTGTGGCTGAGCCGATGCGGAGTTCGGCGGCGTACAGCGAATTCGTGACAAGAAGAACCAGAAGAAGTCTCATGCGCAACAAACGGACCGCAACAGCCTTTTCTTCGAGACTCAAGACAAACCCCGTGGACCGGTCGGGTTCAGGAGGACGTTGATTTCCTCTGCGTTCGCTTCGCCTCCCCTAAACCATTGACACCAGGTGCTTCGAAAAAACTCGAATGGAGCCAGCAGTCGGGGTCGAACCGACGACCTGCGGTTTACAAAACCGCCGCACCCCTTGTATTCTCAATGCTTTAATTATTTTATAATGGTTTCATAACGGTTTTTTGTCGCATCCCGTGCAATTCATTGCAACGTCCTGCATAATGAAGATCACAATTAAACCACTCAAGGGACACCCTGGTTACAAGTTCCGCGCTTCGTTTTCTCAGGGTGGAAAATACCTTCAGAAGTATTTCAAGACGAAGCAGGAAGCCAAGAACTTCGCAGATGCCAAGGCTGTCGAACTTGAAAATGTGGGCATTGCAGAGCGGGGCGTGTCTCCT
>JAPLUN010000110.1 GCA_026397715.1 Verrucomicrobiota bacterium | reverse complement strand
TCAGGCCGGTAATACTGCAGCCACAGCGCCAGCGCCGCAGCCACCTGCGGTGTGGCGGATGACGTCCCACCACCTTTCAGCGACAGTTTGTCCCGGAACGCCTCCCCGGGATTCTTTGGCTCCGTGCCCCCCGAGTGCTCGCTCCAGGGAATGTTTGGCGTATACGCAGACAGCACATTGTTTTCAAACGATGGCTTGTTGTGAAAGTAGGGCCCAAAGTTGCCACGCATGTACAGGTCGCGGTCGCCCAGATTGCTGAGGTTGTTAAACAAGCCCTTCGTGTAGCCATACGTCCGGTCCTCATGCGTCGCGCCAGCCACGCAGATCGCCCACGGATATCCCGCCGGGTACACCACCTGCCGCGGCGTGTTGAAGGGCGTCACCGGTGTGGTCAGGTGATTGCCCGCGGCAAACGCCATCGCGATCCCGCTGTCATACGCATGCTGCACCGCCTTCCCCAGCCGGTCGCTCGGGTGCGAGCCCATGCTCATGGAGATCACATCCGGCGCCTCGTCCCCAAGGTCATCCGCCGCATAGTGCAGCGCCTCCGTGATCACATTCTGATGCGAGGTGTTAAACAGAATGTTCATTGGCGCATACTTCGTCAGAAACACCGACTTGCTGATCCTCACCGGGATGATCTCCGCCATCGGTATCGCTCCCAGATAGTCGTCATGCACCTGGCGATAGCCCGCGCTCGTCTCCTGCATCACCTTCACCTTCGGTCCCGCCAGGATGTTGATCGTGCCCGTGCCATGCCCAAAGGTTCCGCTGTGGTCTCCGCTGCTGGATTCCACGGCGCGGCCGGGGTTTTCACCCTTCACAAAATTGCGTGCCAGCCGCGTGTTCAGATGGATGCGCCCCTCCTTGGGCCGGTCCTCCCGCAGCGTCTCGTAGTTCTCATCATAGCCCGTGTCCAGGATCATGATCCGCACCGGCTTGATCCCCTCGCGCTTCATCCGTGCCATCACCAGCTCCCGCGCCGCTTTCAGCTGCGAGTGCTTGTCATCCAGGTGCCAGCACAGGTCATGGCCCGCGCTGCCCACCTCTCCAGCCGGTTTGGGCCACACCTTCGTGTAATCCTCAGAAATGTAGAGCGTGCCCGGCTTCGCACCCTCGACCGTGGGTTTGAAAACCGGATTATTCTTCACGACCTGCGTGCAGCCCAGAAGGCCCAGCAGCATGGTGGGTGCTAATGTGTGGTATTTCATGGCAGAAAAAATGACGCCGGCGGCCGCGTCACGGCTTCTTCGGCTGGCTCACAGCAGCGCACTTGGCCGCAGGGCAGGGGGTCACCTGCAGCAGGATGCTCCCCTTGTTGTTCCCATACATGAAGAACCAGTCGTTCAAATAGCACACCAGCTCGCCCGAGGCCGGGGCCTTCCAGCGCATCCCCTCACGAATCCGAAACGGGTGTTTCCCATCAATCGTGCCGATCAGCGTAAAGAATGGCTCCAATGGCCTGCGCTTCAGAACGAACACAGGCTGGTATGGCAGGAAGTCCCACCCCTCCAGATTGTTAAGCTTGATATTGGAGTCCGCAAAATCCTCGCTCGGCTTCGCCTGGAACTCATAGCACTCCCCCTGCTTCAGCAGGATGCCCGTGCAGTTGTCACCCGCCTTGGCTTTGCCTCCGCCCGGGCGGCAGGTCTTCCCCCCCTCACTGATCACCGTGGCATTCATCGATCCGGGCAGCGTCGTAAAAAGCCGCTTCTCCTTGCTGTTCACACACGCACCCAGCAGCACCAGCCCCAGGGCAGCCAAGACCAGTCGGCAGCCACGGCGGTCATCCCTTGCAGACTCCATCACACTCACTCCGGCATCACATCTTGGGTATCTCATAATTATAAAGCATTAGTGGAAAGCACGCTCAAAGAGCAATCCAAAAATAAAGAAACCATCTACTAAAGAGGATTGAAAAATGTGCAAATAACCCTTCAAAAAATAAATAAACATTTATCACCGCCTAGGATGAATAATTTTATTCAGCCCCTTAACTGACTCGAGTGCAAACACTCAAAAACACATCCCTAAGAGTAAGTTGTATCGAATTATTATAAGCGTTTCTTTTGGTCGGATACTCGCTCCACAGGCCTGCTTTTTCTGAAAGCAAAAGCGTCATCTTTAACAGTTTGCAAATAATGAACACAGCTCTCACACAACTGTTTCCTGCCCCGACCGCGCTCCGCCGCGCACCTCCGCACGGGCATCGCCTGGGAGCGCATCACTGCTGGTTCCGCCGCCACATCCGTTGATCTTCGTGAGGCCTTCGTCGGCATCGGCTTTCATCTCAAGCCGCTCAATCCCGTCACCCTGAAAACCTACCAGCATCAGTCCAAATTTCAGATTGGCATCTCCTTCAAGGACAACGCCATCACCCATGACAGCCAGTGGGGTGTGGACCTCAACGTCCAGCCCGTCTTCCGGTTCCTCCCGCAGTTCTTCAAGGACAAGCTGCCTCTCGCCATCGGTGAACATTGGTTGCTCCAGAAGAGCGATCGCGCCACCGCCACTGCGGCTGCCACTCCCAGCGAGCTCAAAGCCGCTCCAAATCTCTCCGTCCCCGAAGCCAACTCCACCCTCGAAGTCGGCGAAAACCTCGCCGACCACTTCTACATCAAGCCCAACTTCACACTCAAATCCGTCTTCAGCGATTTCGTCAAAAACACCGGCAAGGTCAGCCCCGGCGCCTATCAGGTGGACTGGGGCAGCCGCGTCGGCTTCGGCCTCCTGCATAACAACCTCCGCATCTCCTACCAGGTCTCCGGCGTCTCAGCACTTGAGCAGATTGACCGCAGCTTCATCTTTCAAGAAGCACGCGTTGAAGTCGGCCCATTCCGCGATTTTCCCGGTGTCTTCAGCGCCCGCTACACCAAAGGCAAGCGCGCACCTTCCTACGTGAACGAAGACCGCGTCATCCTGGCCGTTGGCATCAAGTTCTAGTCCGCGTTAAAAATCCTCTCTGCGGCCATCCCCGCATCACGCAGTCCTTTCGCTCCCCGCGAAAGGACTGTTTGCGTACCGGGAGAGCACCTTCCATCCAACAGCAGCCCTGGCCAATCATCCATCCCCGGTGCGCTCATCCCGCGCAGCAGGATGACTGCTGAACGGGCACACACCACCCCGCTTCACCACCGCGGCGTTTTCGAAGCTTGCAGCGTGCGGTCAATCTCCTGCAGTCGCTTCGTCTCCACAATCGGCGCGTTCTCCTGCGCCTGCCGGCTCTCAAACGCCTTCCACACAAACCACACGCACGTCACAAACAGCCCCACCGCTATGATCGGCCCGCCATAATGACGGATAAAGCGCGTCTGGCGACGCCATTCGAGGAAGCCATGGAGTTCGTTATACTGTTGCTTGAACATGCCCCAATCATTGAGACGAGCCCACCCCTGCCTCAAACACAACCTCGTCACAATACTGTTACCACCTTGCCGTCTGCAGTGAGCAAAGAGCCGGCAGGCTGTGTCGCGTTCGTAAACTCCTTCCTCCCACCACCGCCTGTCCACTCAAAGCACCGCGCCCGGCTGGTAGGGATGCGCTGTGTCGCGTCCGAAGAATCCTTCGTCCCAGCATCTCCTGCCGACACCAAGCTTTCCCCCTTTCCAAACGCCTCCTCCTCTTATCACTCACGCCATGCTCCCCCACACCGCATTCGCTCCACCACTGCGCAACCAGCATCCAGCATCCAGCATCACTCCCCGCCAATGTAACATTAAACCCTCCGCCTACTCAATGTAGTGCCCAAAGCCACCCGTTCATAAGCCCACCACCCCATCAAACCCCCACACCTCACCACCCACGCTCCACGCACACCTTTTCCTTCACCACCTTCCGCAACAAATCCGTCACTCTCCACACCGCTTCACGCTCTGCGACGAGATCGTAACATGCTTGTCTTTGGCAGAACTTCATTCCTGCCGTCACAGTCTCGTCACCCAAACATGAGCAGAATCCTGGTAGTCGATGATGAGAAGGATATTGTCGAACTCGTAAGCCTACACCTCCAACGAGAAGGCCACGAGGTCGTCTCCGTGGGCAATGGCCTCGCCGTTCTCCCCATGGCCGTCAAGACCGCACCCGACCTCATCGTCCTCGACATCATGCTCCCCGGCATTGACGGCCTTTCCGTTCTCCGTCACATCCGCATCGAAGATGAGAAGCTGCCCATTCTCATCCTTTCGGCCAAGAGTGAGCCGGAATACCGGGTGAAGGGC
>JAPLUN010000393.1 GCA_026397715.1 Verrucomicrobiota bacterium | reverse complement strand
GCGCCTATCTAAATTCAGGATCGTGACTCCTGAGCCCAGGGACGGTCTGCTGGTGTCTGCTCCCATTCCGAGTCCTTGGCCATCGCTACCGCGACGGCTCTACCTCTTCAAGGATGGGGAAATATAGAGACAAGCCCAGGGATGCCGAGCGATAGCGAGTGCTTCCCTGGGGGCCGACATCAAGACCGGGAAGCAAAGCCAGCACTCTCTTCGCACACCACACCTACCAGCAGCGTCCTCAATGTACCCCGCCGCGGCCCGAGCGCACTGCCAGCTCCAAAGCTCACAAACAACGCCCTTGACCGAGCACCATTCATGCCCGGCATCTTTCCCTTCGTGAGAGCCTGTCTATCAATCAGTCACAATAAGAGGCCGTTTTCCTCCCACGAGAACACCATTTACTAACAAGGACATTTCTCCTGATTCAAAGCGCTCTAATGCCGAACGTCCGATGTACACAGATGGGGTCTTCAACTTTTTACAGTAACTCATCAACAAGCCACGAACGAACTTGAATGAAGCCTTCAACTCTTCGCTTGGTGAAATAAGCTTCGTTTACTTCTCATTCCAAAATTTTGCAGCGTGAGTTAAATGAGATGGCACAAGGCGCTTACATCCACCATCGATCCGCTGAGTGACGAGCGACAACTTCAATATGGGACCACCCTTATTCTCCGCTACAACATAGGTTCCCGCACACCTCCCTTTTTCCATTTCCACTGTCTGAATGGCGCACTTGGAAAATGGCCCGCTAATGTAGCAACTTGGATTCATATCCAAGCAGCTAACAAGTTCAGGCGACACGCTCCCGAACGATTCAGGAAAAGGAGTCGGATGATTGATATTGGGGGTGATTTTTAAATGAGTCCCTTCAAGCAGAACTTGAAGGATGGAATCACGATCTACCTCATTGATGTAAAATGTGAAATCTGGCATGACTACTTAGCTGGCAGCTTTTTAACAGTGTGAATGATCACCCGCCGTAAAGCGCCCGCACCAACCCCAGCGCGCGTTCCCCTGGCAATGCACCGATTTCCATCTGGTTCATCGTGTAGGCAAAGCTGATCCCGTTCTCAGGATCGGCAAAGGCAACACTGCCACCCGCACCGGGGTGGCCATAGGCGCGGCGGCTCGGGCCATAAAGCTGGCGCAACTTGCCGCCATCAGACTCAGGGTCCTCGTTCAAAGGGTCCTGCATCATGCCCGTGGAGAAAGCGATCGGTGTGAGAAGCACGGAATCCACCTCCTGCGTGAGCGTCTGCTCAAACCGGCGCACCACCGTTTCGGGCACAATCTGCACGCCGTTCCAAACCCCTCCCTGAGCCAGCATGGCGTAAAATTTGGCAAGCCCCTGCGCACTGCCCACGCCGCCCATGCTCGCGTAACCGCGTGACCACATTTCGCTCTGATTGAAATCGCTGACGGCGTTCAGGCCAAAGGGCGAGGTGAACGTGCGCTGCGTGAGCGTACCCGCCGTATTGAAAGCTTTGATGAAAGGCTGGTCACTGTTGGCAATGCTGATCTTCCCCGGATAGACCGGCGAGACCCGGTCCCACTGCGCACTGGGAAGCCCGATCCAGAAATCGAGCGCCATCGGGCTGCCAAACACCTCACGATAGTACTCACCGAGCGATTCCGCCTCCGTGAGCCGGCGTACGATCTCATCCAGCAAGAAGCCGAAGGTGCGTGCGTGGTAGCCCTGCCGTGTGCCGGGCTCCCACAAGGGCCGCTGGCGCTCAAGAGCCTCGACCACGGCGTCGTAGTTGTAGATCGGCGCACGTTCATCCAGCGCGCACAAGCCCGCCGTATGGGACAGCAGATGAATAAAAGCGATGTTGGACTTTCCACCGCCGACAAACTCCGGCCACACTTCCGCCACAGGGCATTCCAGCGGGATGCCAGCTTCTTCGAGCGCGAGCAGGCAGCACACAGCGGCCGGACCTTTGGTGGCGGACCACACGGGGACGAGTGTGTCGCGGTCCCACTCTCGGGTGCGCGCCCGGTCACGGTGACCATGCGCGAGGTTCAGCACCTCCTGCCCATGCTGCCAGATGGAGACCGAAGCCCCCATCTCCCAGCGCGTGCGGAAGCTCTCTTCGAACCATGCACGTACTGCCTGAAGATTTGCGGGACTGCCGGGGAAACTCATGCGTGGTGGGACTCTAGTTGCGCCCGCAAACAGTCGAGATCGCGGTCTCTTCTGGCATGCTGGCGCAGTTCACCGTCCATCTCAAAAGCCCGCTTCAGATAGGAGAGAGATTTGTCCAGATGACCGAGGCAGGCGTTGTAGCAGCCCATGTTGTAATAATAGACCGGCTTGGCTCTCAGGGTGGCGGGACCGCGCGAAAGCACATCCACCGCCTCGGCGGTACGCCCGAGTTCATGCAGGCAGAAAGCCGCATGGATGAAGCCGCCGGGCTCCATCGGTTCCTGGGAGCAGAGCCTGGTGGCCAGCATCAGCGCCTCGTCCCACCGGTGTCCGCCCATGAGGCAGAGCAGCGTGATCTCGATCACATCCACCCGGTTGTGCATTTCCGCCGGCAGTGGGGACAATTCCACCCGAGCCTCGTCAAAGAGACCCAGCTCCACGTAGCCCTGGGCGGCGATGATCCTGCGTTCAGCTTCGGTCATTTTTGAGTATGAATGGCCTGATCAGAACGCAAAGCATGCGCGGGAACAAGGTTTTTCGTGCCTGACGACACGCAAAAAGAGGTTCATTCGCCCATGGATGCTTCAAACAGCGGCCGCTTTCACGGCCCGCAATTTCTTTGCCATCTCCATGCGCGAACCAATTTCCCAGCAGCTCCAGGTGGCGATGTAGCTGACGAGAGACACCACCGACCCGAGGATGATGCCGCCGACCAGCATGACCGGTGCATGCTCCTTGAGCACGATCCAAGCCTCAACCATGGACTCAGGCAGGTGCTTGGGAAACGGCGAGGTGGGCACCGTGGTGTAGAGGGCCAGCACCCATTTGCCGATGGCGTATTCCAGCCACGCCATGAACGGCACGGTGACCGGATTGCTCACCCAGCACAGGGCGATCGCGATGGGAATGTTCACCCGAAAAATGGCGGACAGAATGACGGCCGCCGGAGTTTGGATGGGCAGCAGTTGCAGGGTGATGAACATCCCCACGGCCATGCCTCCAGAGAGCGTGTGCTGCGTGGGCTTCCACACGCGCTTGTCGAGAAAGTGCCGTGCAAACCAACGCCGGGTTGGGCTTTGCCGTAGTTTGCGGGGATGTTTGAGAAAGCGGATGGTTTTGAACACCGAACGGCGAAACCATCCGCGGGCAAGCGCGAGCATGATCAGTGTCCTCCCCCATTATAGACCCAGATCAGCAGCGCACTACCAAGCGCGATGCGATACCAGGCGAAGCCGTTGAACGTATGCCCCTGCACAAAACGAATGAGCCACTTCACCACGATGAAGGCAAAGACGGCGGAAACCACGGTGCCAAGGACCACCATGCCCCAGTCTTCATTCCCGGCCTCACCGTCCTTGATCGCGGAGAGTATTTTAAACGCCCCGGCCGCCATTAGCGTGGGAATGCCCAGCAGGAAGGAAAACTCCGTGGCGGCAGGACGTGACACGCCAAAAGCCAGTGCCATCAGGATGCTGGCCCCCGAACGCGAAGTCCCGGGAAACACCGCCGCGAACAGCTGCGCCAGCGCCACGGCCACCACGACCGTCCAGGTGATGTCCGCCGTGCCCGCCTTGTCCTTGTGCAAAAACTCCAATACCAGGATGATGAACCCGCCGATCAACGTGGCCCAGGCCACGGGGGGAATCGTCTCCGGCAGCTTGATGCCAAACTTCTGGATGATCAATCCACCCACGGCGGTAATGAAGAAAGCCACAAACAGCTTTGCCAAATAATCCCGTGTACTGGCGTCTCCTAGGGTGGAGGCCAGATGTTTGAGCCGCCCGGTGAACACGGCCAGCACCGCCAGCACGGCCCCGCTTTGAATCACCACGTTGAACAAGTCGCTTTTCTGCGGCAGCCAGTGCAAATTTTGCGGGATGAGAAGATGCCCGGTGGAGGAGATGGGAAGGAATTCGGTGACACCTTCAATGATGCCGAGGAAAATGATCGCGAGCCAGTCGGGCATGGAGAGGGGGTTGGTAAAGGACTTGGAACAATCAGGCCGGTGGCGCAGTTTGCAACTTCACTGAATACATTGAGCCTGATAATTCGCAGCAAGCCGTCATTCTCTTCCACCGCAATGGTTTTCAGGCTGGCCTTTGCAACGATTTCGACTACCATCTCAATCCCTTCGGCATGCCAGCCAGTGCCTCCCATTCTCCCATCTCGTTGTCCGCCCCCCGTTTTTCGTGGTGGCACGCGCTGATGTGTGCCTGCGCCGCGCTGCTCCTGACGGTGCCTGCTGCTGCTCAGTCCGGCTCGACGATTCGCGTTCGCCTGGCGGACGGCTTTGATTTTCCTGTGGGCAAGCCGGACGCCGACGGCTTTTATAAGGCACGCGGCTACTGGCCCAACGGTCATCTGGGTGAAGACTGGAACGGCCGCGGTGGCGGTGACACCGATCTTGGGGTGCCGATTTATTCCATAGGCTGTGGGGTGGTTATTTTCTCACAAAACATCGGCGTCGGCTGGGGTAACTGCATCTTGGTACGCCACATTTTCCGCGAGGCTGATGGCAAAGTCGCCATGGTAGACTCGCTCTACGGCCACCTGCATGAGCGCAAGGTCAAGCTCCATGACCTCGTCGAAAAAGGCCAGCTCGTCGGCACCATGGGTGGCAACAACGGCATGTACCCGGTCCATTTGCACCTGGAAGTACGCAAGAATCTGCAGATCGGCATGAACCGCTCCTCGTTTGCCCGTGATTCCTCGAACTACTACAGCCCGACGGCCTTCATCAACGCACGCCGCGTCCTGCCTTCGAGCATGCAGAAATACTCCGTGCCTGTGAACAATTTCGCCCCCTATGGGCGGGCGCTGGCAGATACCAACAGTGATGGCTCAAGCACCGCCAGTGTGGATGTTCCCGCCTTCAAAGGCGGCTCTGGCACGGGCAAGGATGACTCCAAACAGGAGGATGACTTCTGGTCACGCCTGAAAGCCAAAATGCGAAACGGCCAGACCACGGAAGCCTCCAACGAAAAACGCTGAGCAAACCAAGGCGTATAATAGCCCTTGATTCATCGCCATCCGTGGTGGCATCTTTGCTGCTATAATAGGACATCTTACTCCCGGCCATGCAAATACCGCCCCGCTCCTCCCCTCCCCGTTCCATCTACGGCGGCAGTCTTGTGCCTGTTCTCATCGTCGTGGGTGCCCTCGCTCTCAGCACCGCAATTTTCTTCCTCTTTACCAAGAAGAAAATTCAGTCCCAAAAAGACGCAGTGGCCGAAGCTGCAGGCTCCACCGATTCAGCCGCCAAGTCCGCCGCTGAGACCGCCAAGTCCGCTGCACCGGCAGCGCCTGCCAAGCCACCCATGGTGAAACCTCCCGAGCCTCCGAAGCCCGCACCACCGGCCTTTGCCTTCGCCCGTCCGCTGGATCTGGGCAGGCAGCTGGTGCGCAGCCTCACCACGGGAGATTTTGCCACCGCTGGCAAGCTAGCCGCCGCCTCAGATGCGGAGCAGTCAAACAGCGCCGCCAAGCTCTTTGAAAAGCTCGCCTCCATGGGCTACAAGCCTGCTGGGGAGGATCAGGTGGAGTTGCTCGGCCTTGTCGAGAATCGCACCCGCATCACCCTTCCCTTTGTCATGGCTGGCTCACAGGAAACCGTGCGCATTCAGCTGGATCTGGAACGTGACGAAAAAATGGGCTGGAAAGTCGCCAAAGCCACCCTGCCCAAGGCCATGAGCAGCGCCATCGCCGCCATGCCGGCCACTTCCCCTGCTGCTGCTCCTGCCCCAGCCACACCTGGCACTCCGGCACCTAAAACGCCCCCAGCCCCTGTCGCTGCCGCCTCCATGAAACCGCTCTTCACAGTTGAAGACGGCACCGATGCGCTGACCTTCGCCAGTGATTTTGTCCGCCATCTCCTGAAGCACGACTTCAACGCCGCACGCGCTTTTGTCGATGACAAGAAGGTCCCTGTCGAACGCCTCCTCGGCCTCTGCATCGTCTTTGAAGAAGGCCAGTATTCCTTGAATCCGGCCAAGCCGCTCATCGTGACCATCGCCAACCCCGAAGTCTCCTGGGTCATTGCCCAGGTGCAGTCGGAATCCCTCCAGCAGAACACCGAATTTGGCGTGGAGCTCAAGCGCGCGGACACCGCCCAGCCATGGAAAATCGTGGGACTCAATCTCTCCGACATCCTCGGCTCCTTCGCCAAAAGCGCCTCCAAGCTCGGCGTGCCCTACACGCCCATCGTCAAGAATCCCAAGGGCGGCGAATCCCTCGCCCTCTACTTTGAATACGACCGCGCCGAACTGCACCCCCGCGCCTTGAAGCAGCTCGAAGTCATCGCCGCCCTGATGAAGGCGGACCCTTCCAAAAAACTCCGCATCGCCGGCCACACCGATGAAAAAGGCGAGGATGACTACAACATCCGCCTCTCACGCGGACGTGCGGAGTCCGTGAAAAAGCAGCTCGCCGTCCTAGGCGTGCCTGCCGGACAGGTGGAAACCACCGGCCTTGGCAAAGCCCAGCCGCTCAGTCCCAACAAAAAATCCGACGGCACCGACGATCCCGAAGGCCGCAGCCACAACCGCCGCGCTGAGATCTACCTCGATTTCTGATTCTTTGCCGCGTCTTGCACCGTTGTCGCGTCCGCCTAGTCTGGCGTACGCATGAAGAAAAAGAACCCACCTGCCCCTCCACCACCCGAATCATCGTGGAAGGCCGGGTTGTTCTTCGGTGGCATTGCCGCAGCCGTGGTTGGTTTGCTTGCCTGGGCCTTATGGCCGCAGAAAAAGTACACCCCTCTGCCTGCTCCCGTGGCGGTCTCCCTTGCGAAGGCTGCACCCTACGCGATGCCGGACGAAAAAACGGCCTTCTCCCAATACGCCGGCTCCCAAAGCTGCCGCGAATGCCACGCCAATCAATTCGCCAAATGGCAGGGGTCCCACCACGGCCTCGCGGAACGTAAACCCGATCCCACGCTAGACGACCCGGCCTTCGTCCCAACCCGCAGCTTCCAGCACGGCACGCAGACCACCGAAGCACGCAAAAACGGCAGCGACTACGAACTGACAGCCCTCGGCTTCGACAATAAAGTCACCCCCTATCGCGTCGAACGCGTCATCGGCCACGACCCGCTGCGCCAGTTCCTCGTCGATGGCGGCCACGGTCGGCTGCAGGCCATGGAAGCCTGCCTCGATCCAAAGAAAAACGAGTGGTTCAATGTCTATGGTAATGAAGACCGCAAGCCCGGCGAATGGGGCCACTGGACTGGTCGCGGCATGGTGTGGAACCAGATGTGCGCCTCCTGCCACAACACCCGCCTGCGCAAAAACTACGACGCCAAGACCGATGCCTACCGCACCACCATGGCCGAGATGTCCGTGAGCTGCGAATCCTGCCACGGCCCCATGAAGCCGCACAACACCTGGCAGCACGCCCACCCCGGTGCCAAAGGCGATCCCACCCTCACCAAATTCACCCGCGACCAGCACATCGAAAACTGCGCCGGATGCCATGCCCTCCGCGGTGAGGTCACCGGCGATTTCGTCCCCGGCGAATCCTTCTGGGACCACTACCGCCTCACCATCACAGATCAATCCGACACCTTCTACCCCGACGGCCAGATTCGCGGAGAGGACTACGAGTTCAGCAGCTTCCTCAGCAGCCGCATGCACAATGCCGGCGTCCGCTGCATGGACTGCCATGACATGCACAGCATGAAGACCGTCCTTCCCGGCAACCAGCTCTGCATGCGCTGCCACACTCCCGGCGGCTTCCCCAACGCACCGCCCATCATGCCGGAGGCGCACAGCTTCCATCAAACCGCCAGCACCGGCAATCAATGCGTGAACTGCCACATGCCCCAGACGGTTTACATGCAGCGCCACCCTCGCCACGACCACGGCTTCACCATTCCCGATCCGCTGACCACTGACTGGGCGCTCGAAGCCACCCAAAAATGGTGGGGCCCCAAAATGGACCGCAAAACGCGCACCCGCGCCACCCTCATCGCTCAGGCTCGCCAGGGGAAAGAAGAGGCCCGCAGCGGACTCGTGGATCTGCTCAGCAGTGATGAAATCCCCCACTGGAAAGCCAGCGCCACACTGCTCCTTGACCGCTGGATTGATCAGCCTGCCGTGCAAACCGCCGTCACCGCCCAGTTGCAGCACGCTCATCCGCTCGTGCGTGAAAGCGCCATCCGGACGTTGGAACCCGTCTTGCAAAGCGGCTCGATCCGCTCGGCCATAGAGCCCCTGCTCAATGACCCGGCGCGCAGCGTTCGGGTCTCCGCCGCCTGGGTTCTGCGCGAAGGCCTGCACCTCGACTCCCCCGCCGGCCAGGACCTTCAGCACATGCTCCACTGGAACGCCGACCAGCCCAGCGGCCAGATGCAGCTCGCCCAGTTCGAGTTTGCCCGGCGCAATCTTTCCGTCGCCACCCAGCACATGGAAACCGCCATCCGCTGGGATCCAAACTCACCTCCTTTTCATCACGATCTGGCCATGATGTACAGCACCACCGGCCAGACCCAGCTCGCCATCGCCAAGCTGCGCGATGCCATCAAACTCGCTCCCAATCACGCTGAATATCATTACGAACTCGGCCTCGCTCTCAGCGAGACGGGCGACATCCCGGCCGTGATTCAATCCCTGCAGGTAGCCACGCGGCTCGATCCCAACTTGTCACGCGCTTGGTACAATCTCGGCCTCGCCAAAAACAGCCAGGGCGACATCCCCGGCGCCCTCGGCGCCCTGCAACGCGGCGAACTCGCCAACCCCCGCGATCCCGGCATCCCCTATGCCCGCGCCACCATTCTCGCACGGCAAAACCGCATCCCGGAAGCCATCGCCGCACTCGATCGCGCCTTGCGCATCTCACCCGGTTACGCTGAAGCACTTGAACTCCGCGCCGCTTTGACGAGGCGCTGATCAGCCGTCAGCCTTCTTCCACTCCTCACCTTCCTCGTCGTCGTCATCGCCGCCGAAGCCGTCATCATATTCATCCTCACTCTTGCCGGGTTCGAGGCCGGCGATGGTGTTGATGTCTTCATCGCTGAACTCATCGATGTCGTCCTCATCATCTTCGTCCTCCTCCGCAGCCGCTTCAGCCGCCTGCTGCACCTCCAGCCCTTTCTTTTCGATCTGGGCCAGCGTGTCGCTCACATCTTCCACCGTATCCCACACGGACTTCGCCACAAAGATGGGCGCGCTTTGCTGCACCGCCATGGCGATGCTGTCGCTCGGGCGTGCATCCAGCTCGATCACCTTGCGCGTCGTCTGCAGTTCGTTCTCCGCGGAGATGATGAGCCGCGCATGGAAGACGCTGCCATTGATGTTGTTGATCACCACGCGCTCCACCTTGGCGCCAAAGGCCAGCAGCAGATGCCCCACCAGATCATGGGTCAGCGGACGCTCCTTGGAGACCCCCCGCATGAACATGGAAATCGCCGTGCCCACCGACTCGTCGATGTAGATCACGAAGACCTTCGTTTCATTCCCCAGGAAAACGGCAAAGCTGCCCTCCAGCGGCAGCACCGCTCTCACCTGCACTTCGATGACGTCCTTGTTCATTAACTCCAATTAAAAACCGCACGCAGCCCGATGGCAACACACACCGTGGGTTTTTGTGCGTCTAGACCAGTTCTCAAAAAGATTGTCATTTTGATCCGGCGAGCACAGCGGTCCCTGTGACAAGGTGAAAAGATTTTTGAGAGTTGGCCTACAGTGGAGCACCACCCGAGATCTCCACCACACCTCCGCCAAGTCCCATGGCCAGGAAACGCCGCGAAACCTCGACATACTTCAGCGCCAGCCTCGCGTTCGCCCGCTGCTCCTCCAGAGACAGCGCACGCACCACCCGTGCCGGGGATCCGATGACTAGCGAGCCCTCCGGAATGATCATGTTTTTGGTCACCAAAGCTCCCGCCGCAATGATGCTGCGCGCACCGATCTGAGCACCATCTAGAATGATCGCCCCCATGCCCACCAGCACCTCATCCCCCACTGTGCAGGCATGCACCACGGCGCGGTGCCCCACGGTCACACGATCCCCCAGCACACACGCACAGTCATCGCTCACATGCAGTACGCTGCCATCCTGCACATTGCTTTGAGCTCCTACCACGATGCGGTTGATGTCTCCCCTTAGGACCGCGCCGTACCAGACGCTGGACTGCGCCCCCAGTTCCACCGCACCCAGCACAATGGCTCCTTGTGCGATAAACACATCCGCAGCCACAGAAGGCCGTGATTCAGGAAGCAAGAATTTCTTTAATGGATCCATGGCAGGAAGAAAGATTTTATGTTTGAGAAACGAAGTGGGAAGCGCCATAAACTGCGCCGCGCCACATGCATTCTGGAACGGACTGACCTTCTATCCAACAACGAATCTCACCCACGCTCATGAACAAAGCTCAACTCATCGACGCAGTGCAGGAAATCCTTGGTGGCGACACCTCCAAGCGAGCCGCCTCGGAAGCTCTGGACGCCGTGCTCACCGCCATCACCAAAGGGGTGAAAAAGGGCCCCGTGCAGCTCATCGGCTTCGGCACCTTCAAGCCCGTGAGCCGCAACGCACGCATGGGCCGCAATCCCAAGACCAAAGAACCCGTCGAAATCAAAGCCTCCAAGACCGTGCGCTTCGTCGCCTCCGCCGCTCTCAAGTCCTCACTCTAAGACAGGTCACTCACTTTCACCCGCGCTTCGTTCACGGAGCGTGGTTTTTTTGTGCCTCAGTCTTTCAGTTCCTGCTCCATGCGCTCACTGAGCCACTGCTTGATCATGCTCTGGTAGTTCAGGTAGCGGCGGCGGGCCACGCGCTTGATGCGGCTCAGCATGCGCGGGTCAAACCTCAGCGTGATCGTGGTGGACTCTCTCACATCAGCGCGATGGATGGACGCCTGCATCAGGCGTGCGTCCAGCTGGTGCGTGGCCCAGAATTGTCCTTCGGACTCCTCGCCCTCAAATGCCGGCACGTCTTTCCACGCTCGGACAGGCTTCAAATCGGCAGGTGCGGTTTCCATGATGGTGCTGGGTGAGTTCAGATTTCCTCCGCCTTCTTGCGCTCGAAAAAGTCATGCTCCCCGGAAGTCATCAGCCGGGCGAAAATAACACGGTAGTGTTTGCCGTCGGTCCAAAACACACTGAACACCGACTTCCCCTGAAGTGATTTACCCAGGTTATAGTAACGAGCCTCCGCGCTCCCGTCCAGGCCGTCCGGCAGCAGCTTGATCGAGAACGGATCCTCAAACGACTCCTCAATATCCTTCGGAGGAAGGAGTGAGAGGTCAAACGCGGCGCCGATCCAGTCAAAGTCCATGGAGTTGTATTTACGAGATTATTTGCGGTATTCGATCAGTTCTATCTCATACCCCTCGGGAGCGTCAATGAAAGCAAATACACCGCTCGAGCTGGGTGTGGGTCCGTCCGAGAGCGGATAACCCAGCGCCGCAGCATGTTTCGCAAACTCTTCAATGCTCTCCACCTCAAACGCCAGATGCGTCAGATCGCTGCAAAACGTCACCGGCCCGCTGGCGGGAAAGCTGCAAATCTCGATGAGTTCATCGCTGTTCGGCGTCTGCAGAAAGACCAGTTCCGAACCACGTGGCGACTTGTGGCGGCGCACTTCCTTCAGGCCGAGCACCTGCGTGTAAAAGTTGATCGTCTTTTCGAGATCGTTCACCCGGTAGCGGGTGTGGAGGAGTTTTTTGACCATGATGCAGACTTTATGCCACAGGCTGCCGGACGTGGCAAATGATCCTCCTTGTAGAGGAAAGCTTGCCTCCGCATGGAGGAAAGCTTGATGTGTCGGACACCATCTCGTAAAAACACCCGAATGATTTCCATCGATCTCACAGGCAAAGTCGCCCTCGTCACCGGCGCATCGCAGGGCATCGGCACACAGGTTGCCCGCACATTCCATCGTGCAGGCGCCACCGTCGTCATCAACCACCTCGGCACCCCCGGCACCACGGTAGATGCTCAAGCCCTCGCCGATGAACTCAACCTCCTCCGCACAGACAGCGCCAGCATCATCGCCGCAGACGTCGCCAAACCCGAGCAGGTTCAGAGCATGATGGGAGACATCCAGGCCCGCCACGGTGGCCTCGATTTCCTGGTGAACAATGCCGCCATCATCAAGGACCGCACCATCGCCAAGATGGGCCTCGATGAATGGGATGCCGTCATCGATGTGAACCTCTCCGGCGTGTTCTACTGCTGCAAATATGCCCTTGAGGTCATGCGTGATGGCGGTGCCATCGTCAGCTTCGGCAGCATCGCCGCCATCCAGGGCTTCTTTGGCCAGGCCAACTACGCCGCCGCCAAATCCGGCGTGCAGGCCATGATGCGCGTCCTCAGCCGCGAAGCCGCCCGCAAACAGATCCGCGCCAACGCCATCGCCCCCGGCGTCATCGACACCGCCATGGCCGCCACCATTCCCGAAAACGTCCGTGCCGAGATGATCAAAAACGTCCCCCTCGCCCGCTTCGGCACCACGGAAGAAGTCGCCAACGTCGTCCTCTTCCTCTGCTCGCCGCTGGCAAGTTACGTCACCGGCCAGACGATTGAAATCAACGGCGGCTGGAGAGGCTGATCACCCCCGTAGTGCAACCGTCCCGGTTGCCCTCTGGACCTGCAATCAAGACGATTGCCCCACTCCATGCGCGCCCCAGCCATCCTCGCCAAAGCGTTTCTCCCTCTCCCCGCCCCTCACACACGATGAAAACGCATATTCCTCTTCGGGGAACCGAAGCGCAGCGGAGATAGACGAAGTCAAAGGGTCGGGGTGAGGGGACAACAAACACTCACCGCAAGCATGGACTCGCCCTCTCCACTTACCTCTCACCCAAGACCATCGCTCGTTGCCATATCAGCGAAGGATAAGTGATTAGCTTTATACACCGCGATGTTATGAGTCATTAAGGCTATAAAATAATTTGAGATCCTAATAACCGTTTCAATGCGCGCCCCAGCCATCATCGCCACCGCAGACGAAGCCATCGCCGCCATCCCCAGCGGTGCCACCGTGGCCGTGAGTGGTTTCGTCGGTGCCGGACATGCGGAAATGCTCACCTCCGCCTTGGAGCGGCGCTTCCTGCAAACCGGCACGCCAAACGATCTCACCCTCTACTACTGCGCAGGTCAGGGAGACCGGGCTGAGCGCGGCTTGAATCACCTCGCCCATCGCGGCCTGCTCAAACGCATCGTCGGCGGCCATTGGAACCTCGCACCCAAGCTCGGCGCGCTCGCACTCGCCAACGAAGTCGAGGCCTACAACCTCCCTCAGGGCGTCCTCTCAGTCCTCACCCGTGAGATCGCCGCCAAACGCCCCGGCCTCTTCACCCAGATCGGACTCAACACTTTCATCGATCCCATCAACGGCGGTGGCATGCTCAACGCCCGCACCACAGAACCCCTCGTGGAGCGCATCGAACTCGATGGCCAGACCTGGCTTCGCTACAAACCCATGCCGATCCATGTCGCCCTCATCCGCGCTACGTATGCCGATCCTCGCGGCAATCTCAGCATGGATCGCGAAGGCCTGATCAGCGAAGTCCTGCCCATGGCGCAGGCCGCGAAAAATCATGGCGGCATCGTCATCGCCCAAGTTGAAAAGATCGTCGACCAGCTGTCCGATCCCAAATCCGTACGCGTTCCCGGCCTGCTCGTTGATTACATCGTCACCTCAGGCGGCCAGCAGCACGACCAAACCTTTGGCGAAGTCTTCAACGAAGACTTCGTCATCACCAGCGACGGCACTTTCAGCCTTCCCCCAATGTCGGAATCCGAACGCAAACGCATCGGCTCGCGTGCGCTGCGTGAAGTGCGCAACGGCGACATCGTCAATCTCGGCATCGGCCTTCCCGAAGCCGTGGCCATGGTCGCCGCCGAAACCGGTCGCCTCAGTGAATTCACCCTCACGGTCGAAAGCGGCCCCACCGGCGGCGTGCCCGCCTCTGGCCTCAGCTTTGGCTGCAGCCACTTCCCCGAAGCCATCATCGACCAGCCTTCCCAGTTCGACTTCTACGATGGCGGCGGGCTCGACATCGGCGTGCTCGGCGCCGTCGAAATCGATGCCGAAGGCAGTGTGAACGTCGCCAGTTTCGCAGGCCGCTTCGCCGGCGTCGGCGGTTTCGTGAACATCGCCCAATGCGCACGCCGCCTCGTCTTCTGCTGCACGTTTCAGGCGAAGGGAAACGCCAAGTTCGTGAACCACATTCAGCACGTCTGCTTCCACGGCCCCTCCGCCATCGCACGCGGGCAGCAGGTGCTCTATGTCACCGACCGCGCCGTCTTTGAACTCACCCCTAACGGCCTTCGTCTCATCGAAATCGCCGCTGGGCTCGATCTGCAGACCGACGTGCTCGATCAAATGCAGTTCAAACCACTGCTTGCCGAAACCATCTCCACCATCCCATGAAGCCCGTTTACATCATCGACGCAAAGCGCACCCCCATCGGCCGTTTCGGCGGTGGCTTGAAAGCCTTCACTGCCACAGAACTCGGACACGCGCTCGGAGATGCCATGCTTCCGCAGGAACTGCGCGCCCACATTCAGCAGGTCATCCTCGGCCAGGTTCTTCAGGCAGGCAGTGGCATGAATGTGGCGCGTCAGATCAGCCTCAAGCTCGGTCTCCCTCAGGAAGTGCCCGCCTACACCGTCAACATGGCCTGCGGTTCTTCGCTCAAAGCCGTCGCGCTTGCAGCCGATGCCATCCGCAGCGGTGAAAACGATCTCGTGCTCGCCGGCGGCGTGGAAATGATGAGCCGCGCCCCGCATTACGCCATGGATCTGCGCTGGGGCAAAAAGCTCGGCGACTCAGCCATGCAGGACGCCATGTTCGTTGATGGCCTCACTGATCCCCTCCTCAAAATCGGCATGGGCGAAACCGCTGAACGCATCGCCGACAAACACGGCATCACCCGCGCCGAGCAGGATGCCTTCTCCGCACTCAGCCAGAGCCGTGTCGCCGCCAGTCGCGCAGCCTTCAGCCGCGAGATCATTCCCGCCGGTGATTTGACCGAAGACGAGCACCCGCGCGCCGACACCTCGGCGGAGTCCCTATCAAAGCTAAAGCCAGCATTCCGCAAAGA
>JAPLUN010000090.1 GCA_026397715.1 Verrucomicrobiota bacterium | reverse complement strand
CCCTGAGTTCGAGCGCATCGGCGAGGGAATGACTGAGGCGGAAGGTTTTGGTTCTGGAGGCGGCCATAGGAGTTATTCACATTGGTTGTAATACAGGCACGGTGTTGCGTCATGCTTTTTTAAGCGCCACTTTGTTCACATGAACAGCTTTGATACACACGGTGCGGGCGGGACTCCCGGCGGGGCCCGACGTGCAGCGGGGGGACAAGTCGGGGTGGCGGGAGGTGTGGAGGTGGCGGGGGCGCAGCGGGAGGCTGGGGCGGGCCTGGGCGGTGAATCGGGAGTGAGGGTGGGGCGGGGCATTCACCGGCACTTAAGAGATCGAATCATCTACGATAAAATATTTAATGGCCTTGTGGCAGATTCATGCTTTTTGGCATGCTACAATGAACCTTTTTTTAGGGCTGAATGGACCCCAGTGAGGTGGGCAGGCCTGGGGCGGTTTGGCGGGTGGCTTTCATTGGGTGTTGGCGGCGGCGTTGAGCCTTTTTCACACTTTTTGCTTATCTCCCATTCGTATAAATCTATGATTTTTTCGATGGTTTGTCGCAAGCATTTTACTTTGCACCATGCTCCCATGAAGACAAATTCATCCTCTTCTATTTTAAAAGCACTGACTGAGGGCCGGATGCGGCCTAGGCAGATGGAGGAGAGGCATCGCCACCGCCCATGGCGGGTGCTGGGCAGGCGCAGGGCCGATGGGGCTGTGCGCGGCGGGCTTTCGGCAGGGCAGCGCATGCGCGACATGGCGGCTGAGTTGTCCACTGAGGCGGCGCTGAGCAGTGCGAGCACCGCCGAGATGGGAAAGCCGCCGAGGTTTGATGCTAGATGTGCTCCCTGCGGTTTTTTCGGCTCTGCGGTGGTGCATCCGTGCTTGCCCAAAGGGGGGCTGAGCAGAGCATGCTACGCAAAGATGGGAGGACCGCAGGGGGCGGCGTCTGGAGGTGCCTTTCGGCAGCGGTCCCGGTCGCAGTGCCGGGGCAGCGCTGTGGGGTTCTCGGTTGTTTGGACAAGAGCCGGTGCTGGCGTGGCCTGCGGTGCCTGGGCGTGCTGCGGAGCTGCCCTGCCCTGTTTACCCGCCGCACGTCGCGGGGCCGGGGGCCATGGCGAGGCGCTGCCTAGGAGGGAGGGGCGCAGGCGGGCTACTTTTTGGGCTTTGCCGCGCTGCGGGCCTTCGTGGGGCTTTGCGTAGCCTCGGCGAGCGCGGCTTCGTAGAGGGCGCGGATGTACTCGGCCTTGCTGGTGTAGCCTTTCTCCGCGGCGAGCCGGGCGAGGGCTTCGTCTTTCTCGGCACTGATGTAGGCGCCTGCCAGCTTGGTTCCGATTTGTCTTTGGTTCGGCATACTTATGAAAAACAGGGAAAAACGAGTCGAGGGTGATTAACACCTAGAATCACCCACCCATGGTTTAATTCAACAGATTTTAATTTGACGGGTGATTATCACCTGTGCAGAATGGGTGATTATCACCCGTAGCAAAGAACAGCAATGAAACTAGCAGGAGCATACATCAACGATGATACGTACGGGAGGCTGGTGGCCATGGCCGCGGCGAACAATCGCACGCTGGCAGGCGAGTGCCGGCACCTTTTTGACCGCGCGCTGCGGGGCGAGCTGCAGGTGCCGGATGGCCCGGGCACGCTGCCGCAGCAGCACGAGCCGATGACACAGGCGGTGGGCATGGCGGCGGCGACGCCCTGGCGGCCCACGGTGAATCCAGCGCCGGTGGCCGAAAAGCAGCCGCTGCGGGCGGTGCCACGCGCCCTGGCCGCGCTAAACGCGGGAGCGAAGCCTGGATCTCCGGTGGTGAATCCGCAGCCGGCAGAGCATGCCGCGCTGAATCCACAGCCGAATGCGGGTGCCGCACTGAATCCGCCGCCGCTGGAAGAAGCGGCGGCGGTGCCCCACGGGGCGCTGCCCGGATATGAGAATGTGCCAGTGGCTGGTGTGGACGTGGATATGGGCAGGCCGGTGGGGATCGGCGTGATGTGTGCCACGTCCGTTTTGTGGCCAGCCATTGGCCAGTCTCTCCCCGTGCGGTCTGCGTTCTACACCAGGCCAGGCGGAGGCGATGAAGATGGCAATGGAGACGAAGACGGCGAGGAAGACGGTGAAGAGGATGGCGAAGGCGAAGAAGTCGGGGACGACGCCCGCCGCCATGACGCGTGCTTTTTTCAATCGCCACCCCTGTCAATGCCAATGCCCAACACGAAGACGAATCCCATGCCGAACACGAGCCTGAACCCAAACCACGCACGACCATGCCTGCACACCACGCCAAGCCCCCTGCCCCAGCCCGTGCCCCAAGACGCCCACGAACCCCAAAACCCGACGCGGAGGATGCCGCGATGAAGCCTAAGCACTCCCTCCCCGAGCTGCTGCAAAAGTCCGCGCAGGCGCTGCCACCGCAGCGGCCGGGGCGCTTCCGCCCGCTGCTGCCGCTCTTCATGGCGATGGCTGAAAAAGGCCACACGGCGGGGAGCATGGCGGATTTCCTCATCGAGCAGCGGGAAGTGCTGCCGGTGCAGCGCCGCAATGCCGCCAAAAGCATCCGCAACCTGCTGGCCCGCCACTGCTCATGACGTACGCTGTTTCCATGATGATCGTGCTGCTGGGCGCGGCGCTGCTGGCGCTGGGCTGGCGCGCCTGGCAGAACCACCTGGAGATCACACGGCTGCGGCGGAATGGCCACCGCCGCGTGGCCTGCCGACACTACCGCCGAGGGGCGGTGCACCCGGATTTTCTACGCGGCCTGGCGGAGCTGCTCGTGCTTCTCCTGCTGCTGGGCGCCGTGCTGGGCTGGCTGGGCGCGACGGATCCGCCGGGCTGGTGATCTGCACGCGTTTTTACAGATACCACTTTCTATCTTTTTCTAACATCCTGAGACGGGAGGAGCATGCGTGGGCAATGACAAATCCGAATGAATAAGCAATGCCGAGATGAAGCGTTCCGTGGCGGTGCGCATGCGCTGGGTATCGACGGACAGGAGTGTCCATCGTACTTGCAGAAGGCCGCCGACATGTGGGCCATGACGCGCATGCAGCCAGCCCAACTTTAAACCTTAAACTTTAAACTCATCCACTGAACATGAAAACACACGACATCGATGTCCTCCTCCACGTGATCAAACCGGACGGTCACGGCAGCAATCCGCTGGCCACGGAGTTGCACCGGCTGGCCTGCGCGCTGCAGGAGCAGACGGACAAGGTGTACGCGGCGCTGGACACGGTGCGCAATCCCAAGTTCAAGGGCGATGTGGCCGGCGAGCTGGCCCCCTGGCCGGGCCATTTCCCCCTTGAGCTCGATCATTCGGACGACAGCCTCAATGACATCCTCGTACGCGGCCAGTCGGTGAGCGAGCACCTGGCCGCCGGCCTGTGGGAGGAGGCGGAGGCGTATGTGCAGGAGCGCTTCGGCGCGGAGCTCAGCGAGAGCACGCGCCGCGTCATCGCCCGCATGGATGCGGCGGACCTCCGCAGCGCCCGCGCCGCCTGAGCCGGGGTCGTTGGCTGGCATCTTCTTTCTCTTTCTACCATGATTTTTGGGTCAGGATGCAAATTCTTGACAGTTTGGATGACGATGATTCGGGGATGTCCGCGCGGCACGCAGCCGCCCTGGCCGCGCGATGCCGGACGCTTGTGCCACCCGATCCTGGCATGCTGCAGCCTCCGGGGCCGCAGTGGCGGGGCATCACCTGGCGGGATGTGCCGGGGCATGACGAGTCCATCCAAAAACTGAACTTCTCCCTGCTGAAACGCGGCCTGCTGCGGGGCCACAAGAGCTGCCGCCCGCTGGAGGGCGAGGAGCTGAGGCAGCGGCTGCAGGACATCAGCAAGCGCAACCGCGACAACAGCCGCCACCGCCAGGAGCAGTCCCGTCTTCGCCGCAAGTCGCAGGCCCAAAATAAACCGCGCCCCAAGCCGCCGTGAAGACATGCCTTGATGATGGCCGCAGCCCGCCCGGGGTGCTGCGGATGCTCCGTGCCTACCAGAGGGGAGAATGGGTCCTATAAGTCGAATAGGACCTATGAGACCTGTTTGTCCTATGCGGCAGCCAGTTCGCGAATCGCGCAGCACGCTGGCTGACCAGCTGACCGGCTCATGGGCAGCCGTGCCCCCCTCATTTACCACAACCCTCAGCCATGCTCTGAAATCCCACTTTCCACCAGAACCTCACATTCCATGAAAGCACCCCTTTTTCACCCGCAGGAGGAAACGCCATGAGCCAGATCCGCGACGCACCGGCGTTTGATTTTTACCCGGAGCGCTGGCTCGTGGGCGTGGCCACCCTGAGCGATGCCGAGCAGCTGAGCTACCTGCGCCTGCTCTGCCATCAGTGGCTCCTGCAGGGCCTGCCGGAGGATGTGCCCGCGCTGAAACGCCTGGGCGGCAAGGGCGTGACGCCCGCCGTGCTGGCCAAGCTGCCGCTGCAGGCCGATGGCAAACGCCGCAACCCCCGGCTGGAGATCATCCGGGAGGAGCAGCGCGAGCGCATCGCCAAAAAAAGCGAGCAGCGCCGTGCGGCAGCCATCAAGCGCTGGCATGCAGCGCCCGAAACGCCCCCTGCGAATGGCCTGCGCACGCATGGCGTCAGCACCCTTGAAAAGCATCCGCCGGGCATGCGACCGCACAGCGGAAGCCTGCGCGAAACCGATGCGGCAGGCATGCGACCGCATTGCGGGAGCATCTGCGAAACGGATGCGGGAGGCATGCGAAAGCCCTGCGAGAGCCCCTGCGAAAATCATGCGGCAGGCATGCCCACCCCTCACCACCCACCGCCCACCTCCCACCCTGTACCAGAAGACGCAAACAACGCAGGCGCAGGCGCGCGCGAGGCCGAAGCTGCCGTGGATGCGGCAGCTGCAGACGCTGCGGACGAGGAGGCCGCAGCACGGGCTGCGTCTGATGCCGCTGCTGATCGCGCAGCAGCCGCGGAAGCCGCCGCCGAGAGGACTGCGTCGGCACGCCAGGCGGCGGACGAGGCCAATCCCAGCCTCGCCACCGTGCAGGCCTGGGCAGTCGCCATCGGCTGCCCGCCGGACAAGGCGGAAATCTGGTGGCACGAGCACGAGGCACGCCCGCTCACCGTCTTTGGCTGCTGGACGGACCGCGATGGCAATGCCGTGCGCCGCCCGCAGCACGCCCTGGCCGCCTGGTGGCAGAAATGGCAGGCCAACGACCACCAGCGCAACACCCGCAACCACCCTCCCTCTACCACATCCTACCATGCAACCAACCGCCCAACTCCTGCGCGCAGCGACAGCGCGAACGCCCCCGGGAGGTACGCGTGAAGCCGATACCAGCAACTGCCAGCGCCAGCGCCAGCGCCTGCGCCTGCGCCTGCGATGCTCGATGCTCGTGGCTTTTCCGGCCTGCGCACACGCCATGATCGAGGACGAGCAGGAGAACGAGAACAAGGACGAATAAGAGCCCGCCTCCGCCCAACTTTTAACTTTAAACCTTCGACTTTAAACCCCTCCGCCCACCATGCCCACAACCGCCCA
>JAPLUN010000173.1 GCA_026397715.1 Verrucomicrobiota bacterium | reverse complement strand
TCCTCCTGACGTAAATCCAGCACTAACCTGCGATTGCGAAGGTGTTCGCCAAGAGATTGGGGCAGGGGAATGACGCCTTTCTTTCTGAGAATGAATGCTTTAAACGCTTTCGGGTTCACCCGGAGCGTGAAAAAGCAAAATGGCAAAATAGGGTGATACGTTTTTCGAATAGCGGGACAAGTGGAGCGTAGATCTAACGCATCCATATTAGCAGAAAGGAAGCTATCTCCTGACCAGGCTGGCTCAGCATCGTGCGGAGAGAGATCACGATTCATCGGGTGGTAAAGGGCTGGTTACTTAGCGGCAGATAGCACCGCATCCGCGATGGCCTTAACCATACGTTTCTGAATGTCGGCGGCTCTCTGCATTGCGGCTTGTGCTTTTGCACGACCGGCGGCGCGGTCTTCGTGGAGAGGTTTGAGTTTCTCCCAAAGCTGCTGGCCGCTGGTTTCGCCGCTCTCGAAGACCCAGTCGCCCAGCCCGAGGTCGCGGAACATCTGTCCTTTGACGGTGTCCACGGGATTGCGCACGTAGAAGGCGGGTGTGCCTTGGGAAAGCGCCATGATGGGGGAATGGCATTCGGCGCTGACGATGGCGGTGGCGCGGGCATAGACGGAGCAGGCTTCGTCGGCGAGCCAGAAAGTGTCGCGCCAGACGACGTTCGGTTTCACATCGGCGGGCAGCGGGTCGAGGAGATGCTCCTTCGCCACGACGATCTCATAGGTCATCTCGGGACAAAGGATGACTTTCAGTCCGGTTTCGCGCACCCAGAGCGTGATGAGGTCGCGCAGCGGTGCGTGGTCGCGGGCGGCGTGCGCGGCGTTGATCGCGTCGATCTCGTAGTCGCCTTGGTCCCGCGGCAGATCTTTCACCCGGTAGTAAGGCGTGTAGCGCAGGCGGGGGATCACGCAGATGAATTTTCCCTCCTCCACGCCGATGCGCCGCAGCCAGTCCTGCGCCCGCCGTTCATCGCGCACCGCGATGCCGAAGGTGCCATCCAGGCCGAACTCCACGATCGGGGTGCGTAGCTTTTGCGCCTTCAGATACTGGAGGGAATAAGTGTCGCGTGCGAAGAGGAAGGCCGCGCCATCATAGAGCTCGCGTGTCTTGTAGTGGCCGTCGAAATGATCTGCGGGCAACACGGCGATTTGCTTTTTCAGCGCGTCCAGCGTGTCGCCCTGCGGCCGGTCCTTGCGGTTCGATACCGGATCGAAGGCCGAGCCGAAGAAGCCATAGGGCCGGCCGGATTTCGCCCAGGTCCGGAGGCTCTTGTCGTTCCGCGCTGGAGTGATGAAAACGTCTGCCGCCTTCCACGTCGCCGCCAGCGCGGGCGTTGACGCGTTGCCAGCATCATCCACCTCGCCCTCGACGATGTGGAGTTGCGGAAATGCGCGCACAAGCATCGCGCGCTCGCGCTCATGAAGGTGCCACGGCCACAGCGTGACAGTCGCTTCCGGCAGGTGCTCGTAAATCAGGCGAATCGTCCCCGGCACCCGCCCGCTGTCGCCGATGTTTTCAAATTGCAGCGCTTCGCGAAGCAGCACATGCGGCGCATTGCCCGAAAATGCAGCAAGGGGAGCCAGCAGCAGGACCGTGAGGAAGGTGAGCAAGTGTTTCATGGCTTGGATTGGTTGAGTAGCTTCGGTTCGAATAGGATGCCAGGCGAATGGTGAGCATGGAAGCGGCAATGACTTGGCGCTCAGGTTATAGGAGGTCGCTTTGGTTGCTGGCGTTTGGCGCATGTCAGCGATCATAAACCTCACGCAGAGAGCCGAACTGCCGGGCAATATCCTTCTGACTTAATCCCAGTATCAGCTTCTCTTCGACAGCACAATGGTCGTCATGTGCTTTGCTTCGCCTGCCTGAATTTTGACGGGCAGAGTTTTGGCTTGTTGGAGTTTTGTGATCTGAGACTGCCAGTCCGCGCCTTTGAGAGTGATTTCAAATTCGAGCAGGCCACCAAAGATGATGCCGTAGCGGTTGGTGTTGCGTATGCGGAGGGTGCCTGCAGGCGTAGTGGCAAGGCCGCTGCGATCTGGTTTAAAGCTGATGCTCCTTCCACCCAGCTCCACGGTGATGGTTTGATTGAAGACTGAGAACGCCTCAAACACGGTGACGCTGCCCGCGAGTTCGAGGTGATTGTCCGGAGTGATCTCGGCGCGGCGGAGGGTCAGACTTTGTGCGGCGTGCGGGGTGCCGAAGAAAGCCACGCCGGAATCGCGGCTGACGCCTTCTGCTCCTTTGGGATGGACGGTGTAGCGGGCAAACATGCCTTCCAGCATGTGCTCGGCTACATGACAATGGGTGAGCCATGTGCCTGGATTGTCTGCCTTCATGTCGGCGACTTTCATGCTGGCAGGAAGCAGCTCGATCACATCCGTACGGCGGCGGCCTTCCTCGATCACTTTCATGCCGTGCCAATGCGCGGTGTGGAAGTCCTGCTCCGAGCCGAGGGCAAAGAGATACCAGCGCACGCGCTCGCCTTCGTTCATTTCCAAACCGGGGAGATTGCCGAAGGTGTAACCATTGATGGCGAAGCGGGAGTGGATCTCGATGAACTCCATGGTTTCCGCCCAGGTCTTGGTGGGAATGCCGCTGGCGGTATTGACGTATTCATAGGCTTCGCGCGCCTCGGCATCCAGGCCGCTTTCGTCGAAGATGAGATAGAGCATTTCCATTTCGCGATCCACGTCATTGGGAGTGCCGTCAGGCCGCGCACGTTTGGGGTCGGTGACAATGATGCTGCCGACGAGGCCAAGATTGACCTCACCTTCGCCAGTGACATGGCTGTGGTAGAGCCAGGCCTTGGAGCTTAGCTCGTTGGGCAGCGGGCCAGAGCTTTCATCGAGCTGCCAGACATAGGTGAAGGTGGCTGCCGGACCGACAGCGGCTCCTTTGCCGGGATTTGGCGGGAAGTAGGCGCCTTCGCTGTCTTTGTCATAACGCACGCCATGCGGATGCATGGAGAGCGGCTGGGTGGTGCGATTGAGGAAGGTCACGGCCAAAGTTTCACCGACCACACCACGCAGCACCGGCCCCAGGATGCCGAGACGGGGAGTGGGCAGCATTTTTGCAGTAAAGGTGGCATCCGTGTACTGCACGTAGCGCAGCTTGCCCACGCGCTCGTGATTGCTCGCGGCGGAAGGTGGCAGTGGTGTGCCGCACATGGGTTCGCTCACCACGGGAGCGTAGTCCCAGAGCTCGGGTTCGGCGGCGATGTAGTAATGACGCGTCGTCTTGGGGTCAGGCTTGCGGCCAAAGGTCATGCCACCGGTATCGCCGGTCTGCACAGTCACGGTGGGTTGCAACTGCGGTGGTGGTTTAGGATCGGCTGCGTCCTGTGACCACAATGGCATGAATGCCGTCAGCAGGAGTGGAAGGTGTGGCAGCGCTTTCATGCCGCTGATTGCTGGTGGCCCTGGCAGTGGGCAAGACCTCCCCTGTGTCGAAATCGTCGCTTACGTTTTCAGGTGGATGTTGAAATCGTGCGTGATGAAACTTCACCATCTCCTGGCGGCCTGTCTGCTGAGCCTGCCTGTGAATGCACGGGAACTTGCCATTGGCGATAAGGTTCCCGATTGCGAACTGACGGACGCGAATGGGAAGCCTCTGAACATCAGCCGCTTCCGAGGCCGTGCGCTGGCGGTGACGTTCATTTTTACACGATGTCCGCTGCCGGATTTTTGCCCCCGACTGACATCTCACTTCAAGGCGGTGAAGCAGGAGCTGGCTAAGACTGGGGAAGATGACTGGCATCTGCTTTCGCTCAGCTTTGATCCCGAACATGACACACCCCAGCAGCTCACGCTATATGCCAAGGCGCAAGGGGCCGATGCGATGCACTGGACTTTTGCCACTGGCAAGCGGGTGAGCGAATTCGGGGCATCAGTGGGGCTCGAAGTGACGATCAAGGATGGGCTCATCAATCATAATCTGAGCACCCTCGTGGTGGATGCTGCGGGCCGCGTGCAGTGCATCTTCAAAGGCAGCGACTGGACGGCGCAGGATCTCGTGTGGGAAATGCAGAAGGCTATGCCTGCAAAGAAGTGACGCCGCGCCGCCGCCGCGTGAAAAGACCGAGTGTGCCCAAGAGCAGCAGCAGGGCGCGCCCGGGCTCGGGTGCAGTGATAGGAGCGCCGGTGTTGTCATAAGCCCAGTCTTTGATGAGGCCGCCGGGAACGTTGTTGGTCAGGAGGACACGCATCCAGCCATAGTAGGGGCCGGCGGAGTCGTTGGTGGTGAACTTGAAGCCGAGGTAGCCTTCGAGGCCGGGCTGGAATTGATTGCTGTTGAAGCCGAGATGCGAGACGGGGTCTCCCGAGCCGCCTTCACCGGTGGAGTAGAACAGGCTGGCATCCACCAGAGTTCCATAACTCAAATTCACGATGGGATCAGCGTTGTTAAGGCCGAGCCTTGCGGGCTGGAAGGCCGCGCTGTTGCCGATGGCGGAGCCGCCGAAGAAGGGGTTGATGTCCCAGCCGGTGAAGGTGGAGGTGCTGAATGCACCGGTGTCGATGTCGATGTAAACACCGTCGAAGTCAGTGGGAATGGCGATATTTTGCAGGCCGCTGTAGATGACGGCGGCCCGCGCCGGCAGGCAGAAGGCAAACAGCAGCAATGCTGTGGCAAGAAGAGTGCGATTGGGTTTCATAGAAGAATCGGGCCCAGTGAAGGATCAGGGAGCAGAAACGACGACCCGGAAGAAGCGGGCCTTTTTGCCATTGAGGAAGAGCGGGTATTTCACCGTCACGACTTCGACTTCGCTGTCGCTGGCGACGACGGTGGGTGTGTCCGTGCTGCTGGTCCAGGAGCCGTCACCGGCGCTGAACTGAACCGTGTAAGTCAGCCCGGCGGCTGCGGCGTCCTTGCGGCGGACGTGGGCGGCCCGGAAGTCCACGGCGGTGGGGGTGCTGGCCACAGTGGTCACAGGTGTACCGCGCGCAGTGATGGCACCACCAGCGGTGACTGTCAGCGGCGTGCTGTCAGTGGACGTGGGATTGAGACCGAAAGCGTACTCAACCAGATTGCTGACGCCATCGCTATCTGCATCAGCGGTGGGGGCGGCAGCGGCAGGAGGGAGACCTAGCAAAGGCGCCCATTCGGCGAACAGCGTCGCGCGTGTGACGGTGACGGTGTATGTTTTGACCGTGCCGTCCTGCGCGGTGACTTTGATCTCGATGGGGTTGGCATTGACGTTCAAGGCAAGGTCCGCACTGGCGGTGCCGGAAGTGACGCTGGCATAAGCGCCGCCA
>JAPLUN010000479.1 GCA_026397715.1 Verrucomicrobiota bacterium | reverse complement strand
CTGCTCAAGTTTTTCCGACCGGCGGTAGGCCAGAATGGTCACTGCGATCCGCGTTAGTGGCGTATTCATGCTTGAAGCAGGCGTTGGTAAATCTTCGTGTATTGAAGAGTTTGAGTTTCTGGTGTGTGCTGCGCCAGCACGTATTCACGCGCTGTATTTCCTATTTGTTCCAAAGGCTGCTTCCTGCTGCGCAGTTTTTCAATCAACATTGCCAGCGCCGCAGCGTCCTGGCTTGGGAACAAATAACCACGCTCTTCATGCTTCACACGTTCAGGAATGCCGCCTACGCGGCTGGCCACTGGCACCGTGCCGACAGCCATCGACTCTAAAACGCTCAACGGCCCGGTGTCACCCTTCGTGGGACAAACGAAGGCATCAACCGCTGCATACAGTGTTGCCAGCGTCTCTGCAGAATCCACAGATCCGACGACCTTCACTGTCAATCCACTCAACTCCGGAATCGTCGGTGGCTGCCCCCACACGAGAAGTCCCAAGCCCTTGCAGTCAATCTGGGCCAGTGCATTCCAGAGCACATCCATGCCCTTGCGGTTGTTGTTCCATGTGGCCCCTACGCCGAGCCAGAAGACATCGTCCGTAAGATTCCATTTTGTTCTGCAGACTGCAGGGTCTTGCGGAACCAAGAACTCTTTCCGGACCACATGTGGCACCATTTCATTGTGCATGTGGTAGCGCCGGGTGAGCGGACGCATCACCCGAGCCACGTAGGCTGAAGGCGCCACGAGCGTCAAATTGCTGCGCTGCTGCAGCAGGCTGTTTCGCTCTTCCAGCAGATCACGGCGGCTCCATGGGCCGATTTCATAACGATAACGTTCTCCCGTATCACACTCCAGCCAGGAGCAGGCATGAGCCTTGATCGGCCATAGGTCATGGATCGTCCAGATCAGCGGTATGTGCGCAGGGATCTTCAGCAGTGTACTGTGATTAAGGTCTGCGGAATGAATGTTATGAATGTGAATCAGGTCGGGCTTCGCCGTTTGAATCGCACGCAGCAGCGCGCTTTCATGGCGCTGGCTGCGCCAGCGAGCTGCGACCTTGCGCGAGAAATTTTTCACCAAGCGTTCCAAAGCGGGGCGCTTTCGGTTTGGACTTAGCGAAAGCTCGCGCAGCCCTGCACAAAAAAAGCCGCTCTTTGCTGGCGGTGAAAAATGCCAGCGTTCCACGTCGAACTCCGCACGCTCTGCCAGATCATTGGCGAGGAGGTTCGCTAGAGTCCCTGCTCCGCCGCTGATTTGATCGGACAAGATGATGACACTGGGCTTCTTCATTTTCCTAAGAGGAATGACTTCCAGCGTGAATAGGTTTGCGTGGAGGAGAAGCGTTCTTCAAAGGCTGCACGAGCGTTTGTGCCCATCTTTCCACGAAGCTCATTATCCTGGATCAATTGGCACAGCCTTTCACTCCACTGCTGCGGATTCTCAGCGAAGAACATGCAGTCAGACCCTTGGCCAATCTCCACTGAACCCGCCTGGGGTGTCGCGATCGTGGGAATGCCCGCTGCCATGTATTGCAGCGCCTTGATGGGGGATTTGCCTTGTGAGAAGGCATCGGTCGGCAGTGGAAGCAGACCGATGTGAAAGGTTTTAACCGCATCAGGCTCGCCGCCATGCCGC
>JAPLUN010000700.1 GCA_026397715.1 Verrucomicrobiota bacterium | reverse complement strand
ATGAAATCGTCGGCGAACTGCGCGCCCCGCGCGGCCTCGGTGCCGTGGAGGAGCTTCGGCGGCTCCAGCGTCTCGCCGGGCACACGGGCAAGCGTTTGAAAGTCAGTGTCCCAGGCCCCTACACCTTGAGCGGACGTCTCGCCCCGAATGCGCAATACAAGGATCGTTATGCCATCACCGACGCACTCCTGCCCATCGTGCGTCAAGAGATCGCGGATCTCGTCGCCGCAGGTGCGGAGGAGATCTGCGTCGATGAACCGAGCATGAGCTGCTATGGCTACCGCGAGGACACGAAGCGCTTCGTGGACATCTTCAACCGCACCGTGAGCAGCGGCTACGGCAAGACGCGCATCTGCACGCACCTCTGCTTTGGGAATTTCAAAGGCCACCCCGTCGGCTGGCGCAAATACGCGCCGCTGTTCCCCGCCTTCCTCGATCTACATTGCGATGAGGTGCACGTGGAGATGGCTAACCGTGAATACGCCGAGCTGGAGGTCATCAAGCCGATGGCCGAGCGCTACGATGTCGCCGTGGGCATCATCGATGTGAAAAGCTACCACATCGAAACACCAGAGCAGATCGCCGATGCCGTGCGTGCCTGCTTGAAGCACGCGCCTGCGGACAAGCTCGTCTTTGCGCCCGATTGCGGACTCAGCCAGACCGCACGCTGGGCAGCGAAGAAGAAGCTCGCCAGCATGGTGGCTGGGGTGGGCATCGTGAAACGCGAGCTGGGTCTTTGATCAGCCGATTTTGACCACACCCACCGTCGTGTTGTCCTGACGGTCGTTGTTGATGCGGCGGATGGCGAAGATGATCGCATCGGCGATCTTGTCCGCCGTGGTGTGCTTGCCAAAGCTGAGCAGTTCTTCCAGCGCCTTGTGTGTCAGCGTGAAGATGCCGTCGCTGGCAGCGATGACGATGTCACCTTTTTTCAGGGCCCAAGGCTCTGCGGGGGTGTCGATCATCGCGAGCGGCATGCCCAGCAGCGCGGCCTGCAGCGTGTGGCGGTCGGGGTGATTTTCGGCTTCCTCGCGGGTGATCTCACCGCGATCTGCACGGGCATCGATGAGCGGGGAAAGGCTGTGGTCGGCATTGAGGCGATGCAGCACGCCATCGCGGAAGAGGAAGAGCGGGGAGTCGCCCACGCTGATCCATTCCATCGTCTTCGGCGTGATGAGCACGCCCACCATCGTGGTGCCCATGGGCGGAGCCACGCTGGGCATGCGGCTGGTGATGATGCCGAGGGTCTCATTCGCCGTTTCAACGGCATGCTTGAGCTTCCAGGAAGTCGGGCCGTCCTGCTCATGGTAGGCGCGCACAAAGGCGTTCACCCCGATGTAGCTGGCCACGCTGCCGCCGGCATGCGCGCCGAGTCCATCGCCAATGACGAGAAGCAGGCGCTCAAGGCTGCGCTCCTCGGGTTCGGCGGCGTCGGCAAAGGCATAGTAGTCTTCCTGGTTGTCACGACGGCCCCGATACTGCCTCGCGGCAAAATCCTGCTCCTGGATGAAGGCAGGTGGCTGAGATTCAAACAAGGGGACTCGATCGGTCAGGACGGTGGTGGTGGCGCTCACTCGGCGGAAAACTGGTAAATCGTGGTGCTGCTGAATTTTTCACCCGGCCGCAGGGTTGCGCTGGGGAAAGTGGGATGATTCGGACTGTCGGGATAATGCTGCGTTTCAAGGCAGAAGCCATGACGCTTTGCATAAATATGCCCCCCTTTGCCCGGCACGCCATTGAGGTGGTTGCCGGTGTAAAGCTGCACGCCGGGTTCCGTGGTGCGTACGGTCATCACCCGGCCGCTGGCGGGGTCCTTCACCGTGGCGGCCAGCTTAATGCCTGTGCCGGAGAGGACGTAGTTGTGATCGTAGCCGATGCCCTGAACGAGCGGTTTGAAATCCGCGCCGATGCGTTCGCCGATCTCATGCGGGGTGGTGAAGTCCAGCGGCGTGCCCTTGATGCTGGCGATCTCTCCCGTGGGAATGAGGTCGTCATCCGTGGCGGTGATTCGCTCCGTCGGAAGCGTCAGCTCGTGGTTGAGGATGTCGCCGCTGCCTTCTCCGGCAAGGTTGAAGTAGGCGTGGTTGGTCAGGTTCAGCACGGTGGGCTTGTCCGTGGTGGCGTGGTATTCGATCTTCAGGCTGTTGTCCTCGGTCAGAGTGTAGGTCACGGTGCATTGCAGCGTGCCGGGGTAGCCTTCTTCTCCATCCGGGCTGGTGTAGCTCAGTGCCACGCCATTGGGGGTCGGTTTTGCGGACCAGAGCTTTTTGTCGAAGCCCTCCTTGCCGCCATGGAGCTGGTGCTTGCCGGAGTTGGCGGTCACCGGGTACTCCACGCCATCGAGCTTGAACTTCGCATGGCCGATGCGGTTCGCATATCGTCCCGCGATGCAGCCAAAGAAGGGGTTTTTGCCCAGATAGCCGTCCAGCGTGTCAAAGCCGAGCACGACATCGGCAAACCTGCCGTTTTTGTCCGCCACCTTCACAGCGACGATGTAGGCGCCCCAGTTGGTGAGACTGACCTCCATGCCCTTCGAATTCCGCAGCGTGAAGAGTTTCACTTCCTCACCGGCCGGGGTTTTTCCCCAGATGGAGGATTCAACACTGGCAGCAGGTGACGAACCGGAGATCGACATGAAAAGCAGGAGGAGGGTTGGCAGCGCGAGGAGGCGCATGGTGGTGGGTGGGGGAAGTTGGAGTGCGAGTGTGACGGTACTGCTCGATTTTCGCAAGAAGGGATTCCATGCCCAAGGATGAAGTTTCTGGCCTGCACCGCATGATCGTGTGTAACCTCCGCCGCCACATTCCCCATGCAGCCGGTATCATGGACTCCTCAACGCCTCCCTCCGATCCCTTCCACGGACTGAACCCTGCCGACCTGATGGCCGCTGCCGCCATGCCGACGGACGGTGGCGCCGACACGCTCCCGCTAACCCCACGTGATCTGCCCACGCTGGCGGAAATCGCCGCCGCGTTTCCCGATCTCGAAATTCTCGACATCATCGGCCATGGCGGCATGAGCGCGGTGTTCCGTGCGCGGCAGCCGAGGCTCGACCGCATGGTTGCACTAAAGGTGCTGCCCAAATCCCTCGCGGCCACGCCGGGCTTTGCGGAGAGGTTCACGCGTGAAGGGCGCGTGCTCGCACGGCTCAGCCATCCCAACATCGTGACCGTGCATGACTTTGGCGAGAGCGGCGGCTTCTGCTTCCTCATCATGGAATACGTGGATGGCGTGAACCTGCGCCAGGCCATGCGTGCAGGCCGCTTCACACCGGAGCAGGCGCTGAACATCATCCCCGTGATGTGTGAGGCCCTGCAATATGCCCACAGCCAGGGCGTGCTGCACCGTGACATCAAGCCAGAGAACATCCTGTTGGATACGAAGGGCAGGGTGAAGATCGCCGACTTCGGCATCGCCAAGATCCTCGATGAAAACGGCGACGACGGGATGATGCTCACGCAGAGCGGAGCCAAGCTCGGCACCGCGCCCTACATGGCGCCGGAGCAGATCGAGCAGCCCGGCAGCGTGGACCACCGTGCGGACATCTACAGCCTTGGCGTGGTCTTTTATGAGATGCTCACCGGCGAGCTGCCGCTGGGCCGCTTTGCCGCGCCTTCCGAAAAATCCGCCGTGAATGGAAACATGGACGAGGTCGTGTTTCGTGCGCTGGCCAAAGACCGCGCCATGCGCCAGCAGAGCGCGGGCGAGTTCAAAACGCAGATCGAAGGCATCGCCTCCATGCCTCCACAGATGCGGCGCTCGCTGGCCCTGCAGTTCAGCAGCTTTGAATACAAGTCCAAGCGCACGTTCCTGGGCAGGCCGCTGCTGCACATTACCTCAGGCATTGATCCCACGACGGGGCGCAAGCGCACGGCGCGCGGCTTCTTTGCCTTTGGAGACCGTGCCGTGGGAGTGGTGGCCTTTGGTGGCTTTGCACGTGGCTTGTTCGCCTGTGGCGGCATGGCAGTCGGTGTTTTCGCGCTCGGAGGCATGAGCATTGGCCTGATCTCCTGGGGTGGATTCGCGCTCGCTTTGTTGCTGGCCTATGGCGGCATGAGCGTCGGCTTTTTATCCGCAGGCGGCCTGGCCTTGGGCTGGGAGGCTGCGGGAGGTTTGGCGGCAGGCGTGCATGCGTATGGCGGGCAGGTTTTTGCTCTTGTCAGCGGCATGGGCGGTCAGGTTCATGCACCTCATGTGATGAAGAATCTCATGGAGGCGCCACCCCTGCTGCTATGGCTGGTGCGGGCCACCAATCAAACCGGCGTGCTGGCGACCTGGATCTGGCTGCCAATGATGATCCCATCCGTGCTGATGCCATGGTGGGCGCGCAGGCAGCTCGAGTTTGAAGCGCAGGGCGGTGCCCAGCGCCCGACCGCATGGCATGAGCGCCCCTCCCGCGTGCTCTGGCTTATTCCCGCTGCCATCCTGCTGTTTCTGCCTCTCATCTGGATGACTCTTCATTGGGTCCATGCAGGCCAGACGGGTCTGACCACACAAACCTTCATAGCATCCGCGATTGGAATCACCGGCTGCGTCCTTGCAGCACTCAGTCTGCCGCTCTGGTTGCGCCTTGTGCCGATGAACTCGTTTTACGGTGTGCGTCTGCCTTCGACCTTTGTGTCTGACGAGCGCTGGTATGACGTGAACGCCGTTTTTGGGAGGCATCTCTTTTGCTGGTCGCTTGCCGTCATTGCTGCGGGCATCGCGGGTTTTTATCAACTGCCGCGTCATCAGGATGCCTATTCGTGGGCCGCCTTCACGCTCATGCTGGTCGCGGTGGCGGCCTCCGTAGTGTCCACGCTGGTATGGATGCACCGGCATCCTGTGGGGCGTCCTGCCATCAAGCTTCATCGGCTCGTGCGGAACATTGAACAGATTCTCCCGGCGCTTGTTCTGGGCTACTTCATCAAAGCCTTCATCTGCGCCTCGTATTCGATCCCTCATGGCAACGAGCCAGGAGTCGCCAAAGGCAGCCGGTGGCTGGCATCGCGTTTGAACACGGGCTTTGCCGCAGGCGATCTCATCGCCTATGCGCATGAAAGCGGGCAGACCTGGCTCGCGCGTGTCGTCGCCGTCGAACCCAAAGGCTTGCTGCTGAAACGCGGCAGCAGCCCGGAGGAATTCTTCATGCCTTGGGACAAGATCATCGGGAAGATGCTGTTTTCGTATTGGTCGCCAGGGGTGGTGAAGGCAGGTGCGGATGCCGCGCCGAAAGCCCCCGTCTCAGCTCCGCAGCCGATGGACCACGGTTCGGCCACTTCCATAGATCAACAGCCGGAGCTGGTGTGCACGCGCATCAAACTCAACAACACCTTCTGGTCGGGGGATTGCTACTCAGCCGCTGGACTGTTGCTCGACGATCCGCTGGGTGCCTCGCGAGCGTGAGACCATGATTTCAGGTCCCGGCTTTTCATCTGAGCCAGGGACCAGCGTGACCACCAAGTCGATCGTTTTCAGCCCAGGGATAAAAGGGAGGTTGCCGGAGGCTGTGCGCGTCGTTTTGAGCTACTGCATCGGCCCTAGAAAAGTCTCCACGAGGATTCGCAGCGGTTTCAGTGGTGGTATGCATTTCGGCGATGGAGCCCTTTTCTCGAACCTGGGTGAGTCTCAGCAGAAACAGGCTTTCATCTCGTGGTCCACAGTCGGGGAGAAACAACGTTTTTTTGCTGTCGCCCGCATAAAGAACGGCTCGTGGGTCGAATCCTGTGCCAGCGGAATCTCGGGAAGCACCACTTCCGAAGGGATTCCCCACTTCAGTGCGGATGCAAAATTCCCTCTGCGCTTGGACGAGATCGAGGAGTTTGGCATCGGCCACCGGCCCGTCAGAACCGTCATCTTTGAAAGAGTCGTCATCCCGCCGTTGCCAACGGATGGAGTGGCCGGTGTAACGGTCAGCGGCGACGTGATGAATCCTTCGCGCATAGCATGGCATGATGGACTGACTATCCGAGATGCCGTGATGGCCGCGGGAGGTGTCGCGCCTTCGGTCGCTCCTGATAAGTGCAAGCTGTTGCATGAGGGAATGGCGTTTTCCCTGTCAGGCTTTACCAGCTTTGAACAAATCCAGGAGCTTAATCTCCAGCCCGGCGACCAGATCATTATTTTCAAATGACCTCCTCCTTCCACGACACCCGCTGGACGCTCGTCTCCCGCTCTCGTGGCGAGGACACGCAGGCGAAGGCGGCGCTCAGTGAATTGTGCGAAGCCTACTATGCACCGGTGGTCGCGTTTCTGCGGCGTGATGGACGTGCGGAGGATGTGGCGCGGGATCTAGCGCATGACTTCTTTGCGAAGCTCCTCACGGGTGGGACCATTGATGGCGCCGATCCTTTGCGCGGGAAATTTCGCAGCTACCTGCTCATGGTCTTGAAACGCTTTGCCGCCAATCAACGCGATCATGACCGTGCGGCCAAGCGTGGCGGTGGCCAGATTCATGCCGTGATCGACGGCGAGTCCGACACGACCGGTGCGGGCCTGCAAATCGCTGATGTCAAAGCCGAAGCGCCCGATGCGGCCTTTGACCGCCAGTGGGCGCTGACGTTGCTGGCGCGTGCACTGGCACGTTTGGAGTCCGAGATGCGTGATGATGGCAAATCAGAGCACTTTGATGCGCTGAAGCCGTGGCTGACGGCGGAAGCCGATGCGACACCTCAAGTGGATGCAGCCACGAAACTCGGCATGAGCATCGAAGCCGTCAAAGTGGCCGTTCATCGCCTGCGGAAACGTTTCCGCGAGGCGGTGAAAGCAGAGATCGCGCAGACGCTTGGAGAGACAGGAGACGTGCGCGAAGAACTGGACGCATTGATGGGCGCGTTGCGAAAGTAGTCCAGTTGCGCCGCAACTGGACTCAGAGACCGGTTGCGGCGCAACCGGTCAACTTTAGGCGGTGGGTGTTGCAGCCGTCTCCGGCTTCTTCTCCTTCCAGGTGCTCTGGATGTAGATTTCGCGCAGGGTCTTGAAGTCGATCTGGGTCGGGCTGTCGGTCATCAAATCGCTGCCCTTGTTGTTGTTGTTTTTCGGGAAAGCGATGACTTCGCGGATGCTGTCTTCACCGCTGACGAGCATGGCGATGCGATCCAGACCCAGGGCGAGGCCGCCATGAGGAGGGGCACCAAAGCGGAAGGCGTCGAGGAGATGGCCAAACTTGTGGGCCTGCTCCTCTTCGTTCACGCCGAGGACGCTGAACATCTTGGCCTGCAGATCCTTCTCGTGGATTCGGATGGATCCGCCGCCGAGTTCGTAGCCATTGAGGACCACGTCGTAGGCTTCGGCGCGCACCTTGCCGTATTCACCGGCGTCCATGAGCGGAATGTCCTCCGTCTTCGGACGGGGGAAGGGATGATGCACGGCCACCCAGCTCTGTGTTTCGGCATCTTGGGCGAGCAATGGGAAATCGACGACCCAGAGGAAGTTGAAGGCGGTGCTGTCCTTGGTCAGCGCGGTCATGTTCGCGATCTCGACGCGCACGCGGCCGAGGATGTCGCAGGCTTCCTGCCAGGTGCCGGCGTAGAAGAACACGATGTCGTTTTCCACGACACCGAGCTTGGCGATGAGCGCCTTCTGCTCGTCTTCGCTGAAGAACTTCCAGAGCGGGCTCTTGTACTCGAGCACGCCGTTCGCATCACGCTCCACCTTGATGAAGGCGAGCTGCTTCACTTTCATGCCCGCCTGTGTGGCGATCTCGTTCAGACGAATCATCTGACCCGTGGTGATGCCGGCGAAGCCCTTCGCATTGATGGCACGCACGACGCCACCGTTTTCAATGGTGCTGCGGAAGATTTTGAAGCCGCTGGTGGCGAAGACATCAGCCATGTCCACGATCTCGTTGCCGTAGCGCGTGTCCGGCTTGTCGGAGCCGTAGCGGTCCATGGCCTCTTGATAGGTCATGCGTGGGAAGGGAGTTGGGATGTCGCGGTCCGTGCCGGCTTTGAACATCTTGACGAGCAGGCCTTCGACAAGGTTCAGGATGTCATCGCGCTCGATGAAGCTGGCCTCGATATCGATCTGGGTGAACTCAGGCTGGCGGTCGGAACGCTAGTCTTCATCGCGGAAGCAGCGGGCAATCTGGAAGTAGCGCTCCAGTCCGGCGACCATCATGAGCTGCTTGTACTGCTGCGGAGCCTGCGGCAGCGCGTAGAAGCGGCCGGGGTTCAGGCGGGCAGGCACCAGGAAGTCGCGCGCGCCTTCCGGTGTCGGGTTGCTCAGGATCGGCGTTTCGACTTCGATGAAGCCGGCGGCGTCGAGGCAGTTGCGTGCGGCGTTGGTGATCTTGTGGCGCGTGCGGATGTTCTTGCTCATGCGCTCGCGGCGCAGGTCCAGGTAGCGGTACTTCATCCGCATGTCTTCGTTGGACAGCTCACGGTCGAGCTGGAAGGGCAGCACATCGGCCTTGTTGAGCACTTTGCACTCAGTGGCCACGATTTCGATGGCACCGGTGCCAAGCTTGGAGTTTTCCGTGCCTGCGAGGCGCGCAGCCACCTTGCCGGTGATCTGAAGCACGTCTTCATCACGCAGGTGATGGCTCTGGGCGGCGAGCTCGGCGTTCTCTTCCGGGCGGAAGACGACTTGGGTCAGGCCTTCGCGGTCGCGCAGGTCGATGAAGATGACGCCGCCATGGTCGCGGGCCGAATTCACCCAGCCACAGAGTGTGACGGTCTGGCCGATGTGCTCTGAGCGGACGGCGTTGCAGTGAAAGGTACGGTAGGCGTTGGGGATCATGGCTGAAAAAAGGGCGCGTAGAGTCGGCGGATTCGGCCTGCGTGCAAGGGGTAAGGCAGGGCCAAAATCCATGCCCGGGAAATGTCGGAGGAAAGGCGTTCTCTCCCGATGGGCTTGGGAGCGCAGTTCCCCCCAGTCAGAGCGAATTATCCGGAGAGTCCGATTTGTACATCCAGTTCCTGCAATTGGGCGGATTAACCAGGTGGGCATTCACGCTGCCCATCCAATCAGGCCCCTTTCTTCAATTTTGTTCAACATGCAGGAATAAGACCGTGTCGATAACTCTCTCACGAACAGGGGCTCTGAGCACCCCCGAAGGCTTCAAAGTTAGACAAAGTTCGATATAAAATTAGACAAAACGGAAACAAATCTTTGACGAAAGGGCTTTTGTCGCAATTATTCCAACCTGTCAGGTAACCCCAATCACCATGAACATGACTGAAATTTCCCCAGAGGTTGACCCCAATGTCGTCGAAGACATCCGCCTCCTGAAGCGCATCTCGGAACGCGATTCCGCCAGCTTCCAGACCTTCTACAAGAAGTACAGCGGCCTCATCTTCGCCTCGATCTCCAATGTCTTGAACGACCACCACGACACGGAGGACGTCATGCAGGAGGTCCTCGTGCAGGTCTGGAACAAGGCCCACCTCTACGAACCCCGCAAAGGCAAGCCGCTCACTTGGCTGACAACTTTGGCCCGCAATCGCGCCATCGACCGCATCCGCTCCAAGCAGCGACGCTCACGCCTGAACGACGACTTCGAGTCCGAGAACAAGAAGGACCAGTACGAATTCGAACCTTCCGGCCACGAAAATCTCGAGTTCAAGGAGCGCGACACCATCCTTCACAGTGCGGTGTCCCGCCTCACGCAGGATCAGCGCGAAGCCATCGAGCTGACCTACTTCACCGGCCTCACCCAGGCCGAGGTGGCCGAGCGGTTGCATGAGCCTCTTGGCACGATCAAAGCTCGCATTCGTCGCGGCGTGAACCGCCTCGAGACGCTGGTGAAGCCACGTCTTGCCTAACTTTCCAACCCCCAAAACTTGGAAAACCAAATGAGAAGGGCGGACTTCGGTCCGCCCTTTTTATGTTTCGAGAAGTAGCCTTGTTGCTGTGCAACAAGGGCTTCCCTGTTCCGCAGGAACAGGGCAACTTTACTCCCGTGCCCGTGAGTCGATGCAAATCGTCACCGGGCCATCGTTCACCAGTGCCACCTTCATGTCGGCACCAAAGATACCTCGTGCCACGGGCTTGCCCATCTCGGCCTCCAGCAGCGCCACGAACTGCTCATAGAGCGGAATCGCGGTCTCAGGGCGCGCAGCACGGATGAAACTGGGGCGGTTTCCCTTCTTCGTGCTGGCATGCAGCGTGAACTGGCTCACCACCAGCAGTTCGCCGCCGATGTCCTTCACGCTGAGATTCATCTTGCCCTCCGCATCAGAAAAAATGCGCATCTGCGTGAGCTTCTGCACCAGCCAGGTCGCGTCTTCCAGTGTGTCCTCGTGTTCGATGCCGGCAAGAATCATCAGGCCCATGCCGATTTGGCCGGTGATGGTTTCATCGACGGTGACGGAGGCGGAAGAGACGCGTTGGAGGACAAGGCGCATGGGGGAATGACGAATCAGAATGTGGAATGACGAGTGAATGAACTAAGGGGCAGGAACGGTGGCGGGCTTGAAACTGCGAAACAGATAGCTGAAATAACCCAGCAGTTCGCGTGGGGCGGAATAGAGATCGCGGGCTTCGAAATACTGGGGGCTGGCGGAGCGGACCTCGGCGATGCCTGCACGCTTCATCGCGAGGCGCGAGCGGGGAATGTGAAAATATTGGGAGATGACGAAGACGCTGCTGAGGTTCCTTTGCTGCATGATCTGGTGGGTGTTTTGGGCGCTGTCGAAAGTCGTGTTGCCCTTGCTGTCCATGAGCACGTTGTCTTTGGGGATGCCATGAGCGGTCAGGTAGTCGCGCATCACCTCGGCCTCATCAAAACCTTCCTTGCCTACTCCCCCGCTGGCGATCACCACCGTAAACCAACCTGCTTGGTAGAGTTCAATGGTCTTGTCGAGTCGTGCCTTGAGCCGATCAGAGGGCATTCCTGACAGCTCGACCTTGCTGCCGAGAACGAGGGCAATGTCCGCTTTGCCGACATCATCGCGCAAGCCTGCCAGAACGAGAATCAGTGTGCCGAGCACCAAGGCTCCGAGGGCTGCGACAAAGGCGCGCAGGAGGATTTTTTTGATTCGGTGCATTTGTATGAATGGAGCTCGGTGGAAGGCGTGGAGCGGGGATCAGGTGCGTTCCACCCACCGATACGCCGTCTTCGAATTCTTCCAGAAGTACTTCTCGCAGGCCTCAGTCCCTTTGGCGCGGAAGTACTCGTCCACCACTTTGAAGACGCCGGCATACGTCGCTCCTTTGTCGGAGACGGGCCAGTTGCTGCCGTAGATGAGGCGGTCGGGGCCGAAGGATTCCCACAGGTGGTCGAGGATGGGGAGGTAGTAGGCGGTGTCGCGTGGGGCCTGGCCGTACTCGCACTTCACCTGCTCCACGAGGGCTGAGACTTTCATAAAGGCATTCGGCTGTTTGGCCACAGCACGGATGTTGTCCTTCCATTCGGGGCGCAGGGACTGGGGATCGCCAGAGGCACCGAGGTGGTTGATGAGGACGCGCAGGTCGGGCACGTCGGCGGCGAGTTTCGCGGCGTGAGGCAGGTAACTGGGGCCGCCGTTCAAATCGAGCTCAAGGCCATGTTTGGCCAGCAGCCTGGCACCGGCGAGCACGGAGTCTTGTTTCGCTGCATCCTGCAGGAACGCGCCGCTCCAGCGAACTCCGCGGAAGATGGGATTGGCGGCGAAGCGTTCCAAGTGGCCTTCAAACTCCGCGCCCGGATCGAGATGACCCACAAATCCCACGATGCTCTTTTCCTTCGCGGCGAGATCGAGAATCCACTGGTTGTCCTCCACCAGCGGGCTGGCTTCGACGATGACGGTTTCTTTGACTCCATGCGGCGCTGCCACCGCGAGCCAGTCGGCAGGCAGCACGGTGCGGTATAAAGGCGTGCCCTTGCCCGGCCACGGCACGCCACCCGGACGGGTGGGATCATAGAAATGCGTGTGCGTGTCGATGATGCGCGTTGCAGGCGGTGCGGCCTGAACGGATTCATGCAGCAGGGCAGCGGCGGTGGTGGTCTGGAGAAAACGACGGCGGTTCATGCGGAGAGGTACGGGCGTACGTAAGCTTCTCAAGCATGGAGATTTTTCGCTGACTTCTTCCGCCGATGCTATGGAATCACGCTCCGCCTTTGTCCAAATCCAGCTCATGGCGATGGCCGTGCCAGAAGCGCAGGACGTGAACGACGTTCTCAGTTGTGTCGATCCTGTAGATGATCTTGTAGCTGCCTTTGAAGACTAAAATCTCTCTCGTGTCTGGCAGGACCGCCACACGCACCGGACGACCACTTTGTGCACGCAGCGGCGATGAAAGTTCTGTTTCTGCTGTCTCGATGAGGTTGCGGACGTACTGCTCGCCGCGGTCTGGCTCGCCATGCAGGAGCCAGTAGTCGTCGATCTCGTGCAGATCGTTGAGTGCCGAATCGGTCAGGCGGACTTCGAACGACGTTGAGCCCATTTGTGTTCCAGCAGCTCCCGGGCCTCCGCCAGGGGGCGTTCACGCCCGTTTCGCACATCATCCTCGGCCACGGCGATGTCGCGCAGCAGCCGGGCGTCATCATGCAGCTCGCGCCAGGCAGGCGAATCCTCCGGCAGCTCGGCCAGCCAAGACAAGGTTTGCTCTTTGGTGCTCATGTCCGCAAAACTAACATCGGTCTTTCCACCCGCAACCGTGGACTGGGGCTGGGTTGGCCGGCAGGTTAGGCGATGTCGATGCACTCATGCAAAATGTCGAGCGTGCGAAACAGCGCGCCTTTGGTGCGGGCATGGACGCGCAGCAGCACATCGCCCGTGTGCACCTGCGCGCCGGTCTTGGCGATTTGATCGCAGCCCACGGCGAAGTCGATGGTATCGGCGGCTTTGGAGCGGCCGGCACCGAGTTCGAGGACGGCCTGGCCGATGCCTCCGGCATCCATGCGTGTGAGTGTGCCGCTGGCGGTGGCTTTGAGTTCTCCGATGAAGGGCGCGCGATGAACGGTGGTCATCTTTTCCAATGCGTCCACGTTGCCGCCTTGGGCGACGACCATCTTTTGAAACTTCCGCCACGCATCGCCGCGATGGAGCATGGCGGCGAGATCGGAGCGGGAGGAGACGGAAACGGCGGAGGCGAGATCTAGCACGATGTCCTCTAGATCCTGCGGGCCCTGGCCTTTGAGGCAGCGCACGCATTCGGCGACTTCCAGCGCGTTGCCGGCGGATTCGCCGGTGGGCTCGTTCATCTCGCTCAGGCGCACGCTGGAGCGCACGCCCATGGCTTCGCCGACGGTGACGAGACTGTGGGCGAGCCGATGCGCCTCCTCCTGTGTTTTCATGAAAGCACCGCTGCCCCACTTCACATCCAGCACGAGGCGGTTCAGCCCTTCGGCGAGTTTTTTGCTCATGATGCTCGCGGTGATGAGGGGCACGCTGGGCACGGTGCCGGTGACATCGCGCAGGGCGTAGAGTTTTTTGTCCGCAGGGCAGATGCCGGCGGTCTGGCCGACCATCACGCAGCCGATGCGGTCGATGACGTTGTGAATCTCCACCTCATTGAGCTGGGTGCGGAAGCCGGGAATGCTTTCCAGTTTGTCCAAGGTGCCGCCCGTGATGCCGAGACCACGGCCGGAGATCATCGGCACCCACACGTTGTCGCAGGCGAGCAGCGGGGCGAGAATGAGGGAGGTTTTATCGCCAATGCCGCCAGTGCTGTGTTTGTCCACGCGCAGGGGGGCGTGGTCGTTCCACAGCAGCATGGAGCCGCTGTGCAGCATGGCCTCGGTGAGCGCGGCGGTTTCTTCCGTCGTCATGTCGCGGAAAAAGATCGCCATCGCCAGGGCGCTCATCTGGTACTCTGGCATGTCCCCACGAGTGAAGGCGCTGATGACGTAATGGATCTCCTCGGAGGTGAGGGCTCCGCCGTCGCGCTTGTGCTCGATGAGGGTTGGGATGTGCATTTCGTCATGCTAGGATCTGCCATGCATGTTTGGCAATACTGAACCTGCGGACATCGTATGCTCATTCCGTCCAACCATGCGTGTCCTTTGCGTCCTCCTCAGCTTCAGCTCCGCTCTCACTGCGGCGGCGATTGATTTCTCGCGCGACATCCAGCCGATCCTTTCGGACAAATGCTACTTCTGCCACGGCCCGGATGCGAAGGAGCGCAAAGGGGATCTGAGGCTGGATGTGGAGACAGAAGCGAAGGCGGTGAAGGACGGCGTGACGGCCATTCGTCCGGGCAAGAGCCATGAGAGCTCCTTGATCGAACGCATCTTCAGCAGTGATCCGGATGAGGTGATGCCCACGCCGAAGAGCAATCGCACGCTGACGGATGCGCAGAAGCAATTGCTCAAGCAGTGGATCGACGAAGGCGCGAAATGGGGGACGCATTGGGCCTTCAAGCGGATCGAACGCCCCAAAGTGCCGAACGTGGGCGCCAAGCATCCCATTGATGCCTTTGTGCGTGCGAAGCTGGCCGAGAAGGGGATGAAGCCTTCGCCACGGGCTGATGCGGTGGCGTTGCTGCGCCGTGTTTCTTTGGATCTAACCGGGCTGCCGCCGACAGCGGACGAGCTGAAGGAAGACTATTCGAAGACCGTGGAGCGCCTGATGAATTCACCGCGCTTCGGGGAACGCTGGGCCTGGGACTGGCTGGATGCGGCGCGTTATGCCGACACAAACGGCTACCAGGGCGATCCTGAGCGCACCATGTGGCCGTGGCGTGACTGGGTGGTGAAGGCGATCAACGAAAACATGCCCTATGACCAGTTCACCCTCTGGCAGCTTGGCGGTGATTTGCTTCCCAATGCAACGCCGGAGCAAAAACTGGCCACGGGCTTCAACCGCAACCACATGATCAACGGCGAGGGCGGACGCATCGCGGAAGAGACGCGGGTGGAGAATGTGATGGACCGTGTGGAAACGACCAGCACCGTGTGGCTTGGGCTGACGATGGGCTGCTCGAAGTGCCACGATCACAAGTTTGATCCGCTGACGATGCGTGATTACTACGGGCTCTTCGATGTCTTCAACCAGACGAGTGAGGACGGCCTTGGCCGCAGCGGACAGGCAGCTCCAGCGATGGACATGTCCACGCCTGCCGAACTCGAACGGGTGAAGGCGACCACGGAAAAAGTGAAGCAAGTCGCCGCGGAGGTGGAGGCGTTTGAGCTGACCAAGTGGCCGCGTCCCGCAGGCAAACCGCTGACGGAATCCGATGCGATCAAGCTGCCGGGGAACCTGCCGAGCTACATCGCCAAGACGGAGCCGAAGAACCGGGGCGTGGATCCGCTGCTGGAGGCGGTGAACTATTTCAAAGACAAGGACGCTGAATACACGAATCGGCTGCAGAAGCTCCTCGCCGCAGTTCGTGCGCGCGTGGCCGCCACGAGCGCCGTCACCAAGGTGATGGTCATGGACACCACGCCGAAGGTGCGGGAGACCTTTGTGCTGGAGAAGGGCGCGTATGACAAACCCAGCACCACGAAGGTCAGCTTCAACGTGCCCGCGAGTCTGCCCGCGATGAAGCCTGACGCGCCGCGCAATCGCCTGGGTCTCGCGCAATGGATCGTGAGCCGTGACAACCCGCTCACCGCTCGCGTCACGGTGAACCGCTTCTGGCAGGCGTTCTTTGGCGTGGGCCTGGTGAAGACGGCGGAGGATTTTGGCCTGCAGGGCGAAGAGCCGCCGCAGCGCGAACTGCTCGACTGGCTGGCCTCCGAGTTCATCGACAGCGGCTGGGATGTGAAGGCGCTGCTACGCTTGATCGTGACGAGCGAAACGTACCAGCAGTCATCGAAAATCAAAGACGCGCAGGTCGATCCGGAGAACCGCTATCTCGCGCGTGGTCCGCGCTTTCGCATGCCATCGTGGATGCTGCGGGATCAGGCCTTGTTTGTGGCGGGTCTGCTGCAGGACAAGCTCGGCGGCCCTTCGGTGAAGCCCTATCAGCCCGAGGGCATCTGGGAGGAGGCGACCTTTGGCAAGAAGAGCTACGTGCAGGATCACGGCGATGCGCTCTATCGCCGCACCTTGTACATCTTCTGGCGTCGCATCGTGGGCCCCACGATGCTGTTCGACAATTCCGCGCGGCAGACCTGCGTGATCAAAGCCACGCGCACGAACACACCTCTGCAGGCGCTGGTGACGCTGAATGATGTGACCTACGTGGAAGCCGCCCGTGCGCTGGCGCAGCGTGTCTTGCTGGCAAATCGTGGAAATGAGGACGCGGCGCTCGCGCATGCGTTTCGTCTCATCACCTGCCGTGAGCCTGCCAAGGCGGAGGCGGCGTTGCTGAAGGTGCAGCTTGGAAAATTGCGGGCGCAGCAGTCAGATCGTGCTGCGGCGCTGAAGCTGCTCGCGGTGGGTGAGTCGAAGCGGGATGAATCCATTGATGCCATCGAGCACGCCGCGTGGACGAGCCTCTGCCTCATGCTCCTCAACTTGGACGAGGCGGTGACGAAGGAGTGAACAGTTGCCTTGTTGCTGCGCAACAAGGGATTGCTCCACTTTGGCCACACTTTTCGGAGGTCCCACGCTGCTCACCATAGCGACGTCCCCCCTTGTTGGTTTGAACAGGAACATGGATAACACTTGTGCCTGGCACATAGGTTACACTGCAAGCTCCATATTTTGAGGGGGTTCACTGACAGGCAGCGAGCTGAGCGAGTTGCATGGCTCCTCGGTGAAAGTCATCCAAACTCCCAGTTCCGGTACGCAAAATGGGTGGAGAAGCGGTGATGCTTCTCCACCCATCAGACGATCAGGTTGATCTACTATTAAGGGTCTTCGCGCTCTAAAATCCGGTTGTGGTATCCGCCAAGCTGGGAGCTGCCTTGCGGGTGGTTCTGATGCTGGGCACCGTGATAGTCGCGACCGGACATGGAGGGGGCCACACAGGAAGCGAGGCTCAATGTGGCAAGGACTGGAATGAGGAGGAGGATGGGATGGAGTTTCATAAGGTGATGGTTCATGGGCGGGGTTGGTTGTGGGTTCAGCGGCGATGGGCCGCGAAAGGACATGGCACGGTTTTAAATCCGCCACCGCCGATCAGCAGGACAATGAGAGAAGAGGGTTCATGGTTGGATGAAGGCTGCTAGGTTGATGTGATGACTTTGTGCGCAGATGGATTGAAGGCAGTGGCCTCTGCGGATGTTATGGCAAAATTAGTTTACATCACTTCATCGACTGCATGCAAGACGAACGAGATCCTCAAAAATGTAGGAATTTTTAGCCGGACTTTGCATCGTCTGTTTGGTGGAGACGGCTGTTTGCATAGCTCATCCGATAAGATAGCAGCCGCCGGCTGTGCTTCATGGGGACAACACCCCATCGCGCCAGCAAGACTTACCCGCTACCTCAACGACCATGCCCAAAAACTACATCCACTGCTGTTCCTGCCTTCTCACCGCCGCGCTCCTGCTTCTAGGCGCGGGCTGCGCCGCACCCCCACCGCCGCCCATTGCTGTCGAAGAGTCGTTTTGGAATGGAGACTACATGCCGGGCAGGTCTTCCATTCGCATCAGCCTTTCGCAGCAGCGCGCCTTTTTCTACAAAGACGGCCAGCTTGCCGGGATGTCGCGCATTTCATCAGGCCGTGAAGGGCGCGATACGGTGACGGGCAGTTTTAAAATCATCGAAAAAGACATCGACCATGTGTCCTCCTTGTTTGG
>JAPLUN010000076.1 GCA_026397715.1 Verrucomicrobiota bacterium | reverse complement strand
ATCCGGGACTGGGACTTTGCGGAGGAGGATGAGTCCGCGGTCGTGGTTTCCGGCGGCCGGCATGGGGCGGGTTTCATGCAACGCTTCTCGTTGATGACAGGGAAGCTGACGGGCACTGTGAAAGAGAGCGCGGCGAAAGCGGTAATGCCAGAATGGGGGCGGAAGTTTTTGGAGGGGCGGGAGAAAAAGGCGGAGGCTGAACAGTGAACTTCGATAGTCGAACATCGAACTTTGAATATGGAGCGGCAGGCTGATTCCGAGGGGAGTGTGTTGGCGGTGCGCAGTGATTGAGGACGCGTAGGAAAGCAGGTGCTTGCATGCTGCTGAAGTGTGGCTGAGCGTGGAGGTTTCTAACTCCCGGACTCATGGACTCTGTTATCATCACCGCGGGCAGTCAGCAGTATCGCGTGGCGGGATGGCCGCGGCGGGTGGTGGCGCGGGGGCTGGACTTTGTGGTGATCATCGTGGGCTGCTGTGTGGCCGGGGAGTATCTGTCGCAAATGCTGGACATGGTCTGGCTGCTGGGGGCGCGGTCTGTGTCTGGGAGGATGGCCGGTGCATTCGTGGTGCCGGTGGGGATCATCTACCTCTTCCTTGGCAATGGGCTCATGAAGGGGGCCAGCCTGGGCAAGCGTGTGATGGGCCTGAAGGTCATTGATGCACGGCACGGCGGGCCTTGCGGTGTGCTGCAGGATTTTCTGCGGCAGCGCTACATCTTCTCTGGGAATCCCATTTCCCTGGTGCTCACGTTTTATGACTCGGTGGCGGACCGCTTGTTGGAGCAGGAGACCTACGTCGTCCATGCCACACCGCTGACATTGGTCGAGCGCGAGGTGCCGCCTGAGAAGCCCGCGAAGCTGGATCTGGCCGGGATGGGCGAGACTCTGAAAAAGCTGCGTGAGACGCGGGATCTAGCTGCGCCGCGCGATGAGTGAGGGTAGGCTGGTAGAAGTGGCTGCCAAAGTCATGTCATGAAATTGAACTCTCAAGATAAGCCACGAAGCAACAGCGCGATTGTCATCAGCGGCTGGGTTTCCATGTTTGTGCTGTGTTTCGTGGGCTTCCGCATTCAGCACTCCCAGCCGCGCCTCGCATCGCTCATCGGCTTCGGATCGTTCAGCCTGGTCTTTGTTGCCGCGGGTCTCGCGCAGTTGCGCAGCGGCTATCTGATGAGCAACCTTTCTCCGGGCAATCGAGGCGCCCATCGTTCCGAGGCGCCTTATCGGTTCATGGCTTCGACGATCTTTTACTTCGCCCTCGCGCTTGCCATCGTGGGTGTGGCCATGTGGTTATACTGGCAGGGTGAGTGATGGGGTGAATGATATTGGGACAAGTCTATTTTTCAATCTTCAGCCCTCTGTTGAGCAGTTCGATGATGGATTTTACTTTCTCCAGTTTGGGTTCCCGGCCTTGAATAAACAGGCGGCTGTCCTCAGGCATAGGGATGATTTTGTCGATCTCGTGCAGATCGATTTTCAATATTTGAAGCGCTCTTTTAGCCGAGTCCTCATCGAGCTTGTCGATGTTCAACTGGCGCAGTGTTTCTGGGCTCAAATGAACCACCACAGAAAGCAGTTCCTTGGCTCCATGGAGTTTGGAACGCAGTTGAATCGTGTTGTCTTTGAGGGTCAGTGTGTAGAAGCAGGTTTCTGCCATCATGTGCAAGGCAGACAGGAGGGGGGCCTTTTTAAGTTCCAGGGTGACTCTGGATTCCGAAGTCGGAATTTCGTTCACGATGACATTTGTTGCTGTGGCACGTGGGTCGATCTTGCGGGCTTCCGACAAGGTGAATCGAACGGCATCTGTGATGGTGGCGTTGTTGATCGCCAGAACTGGAATCACGGGGTTGGGAAACTCACTGCCTGCATCGAGAGCGAGGCTGTGAAGACATGGCATCAAAAGCAAAAGTGCCGGAAGGATGTGGCGCAGCGATTTCATGGGGCTGATTAAACTGGGAAGCCGGGGCCGTGAGCAAACAAAAACATGCCGGGCCTGCGGTTGCTCAGTTCCGAGTGTGAAATAGCTTCTGGTATTATTTTCGTCCGGCCTCATTCGTTAGCCTCCGCTCATGACCACACGCAAAGAAAAGAATCTTGCCCAGGCTCTGAACCAGCAGCGTGAAGCACGGATCGCGAAACTGCTGGAGGCGGGGAGGATCAGGTCGGCGAAGGAGATTCCGGAGGATGCGCTGCCGGCGGCGCTGGAACTGCAGAATCCGCAGGGGACTTGGTCGCCGCCGTTGTATTACCGGGACATCAGCTTCCACTGCAAGGACTGCAGGAAGCATGAGATGTGGAGCGCGACGCAGCAGCGGTGGTACTATGAGATTGCCAAAGGTTCGCTGCTGTCCCAGGCCACACGCTGCCGAGCGTGTCGGAAGAAGCACCGCGAGGAGACGCTGAGGCAGCGCGAGCTGCTGCGGCTGCACCGGGAGAAGAAGGCGGCGGAGTCGAAAGAGCCGGGGAAGAGGTGAGATTTTTTCTTGTCTTCAATGTCTGACCATGAAACATGGCTCGCATGTCCATGCCCGCAGAAAGTCTTTCCTTTCGGTGCCGGCCACACCTCAATGTGCCTTTCATGGGATTGCTGATGTTTGGCGTGGGTGCGGCGGTGCTGGGGTGGATCGCGCATACGAATGATCGCGGCCTGGTTCTCAACGGGGGGATTCGCTTCAACGTGGAGGGCGCGACGTTTTTCTACTGGGTGATGGCCGGGCTTTTCGCGCTCGTTGTACTTCTCATCGTGGGGATTGTTTTGATCACGCTGCTTCATGGCGTGCCGGACATCGTGCTGACGGCTGAATCGATTTCGTTTCCCCTTGGGTTTCCAGTGAAGAGGGCCTTTGCGCTGCCACTGAGTGAGATCAAGAAGATCAGAGTGTTTAAGGTGAGCGGGCAGCGATTGATGGAGATGCAGACGGCGGCCAGGACGCACGGCATTGCTCTCAACTGGCTGGAGTCAAAGGAGGCGGCTGAGCACCTGACAGATGTGCTCAATGAAAGGTGGTCTGCCATGCAGGATGGGCCGGAGTATGCGGGGGTGTTTGACGTATGAAACGGGCCGCCATCATGATGAAAGCGCTCATCCTTGGGGCGATCGCGGTGCTGGGTGTCTATGCTGCATTCTGGTATCTTGGCCAGGCTGCAAGGAGGCGCACAGGACAGGCTGTCGGTGCGGTTGTTGATATGAGCGTGGGGGCCATGGAAGAGGCGGCGCGGCGATACGAGGATGTGAATTATGTGCTGAACTACAATGCTGCGGAAAAGACGTTTGCTGTTCGGCTGCGCGATGGGTCGTCTGCGCTGAGCCGCGTGCCGGAGGCGGTGCTGGGAGACTTCATGCACAAGCTGGCGCCGAAGCCGGTGAAGCTCGCCGTAAGTTATGGGGAAAAGGATTTTCCAGGGGCTGCTGCGGCGGCGGAGTTTGAACGGCGGGTGCGGGAAATGCTGGCGCCCACAGGTGTGGAAGTTTTCTTTGTCACCTTGGTCGACCCACCCTCTCTGCTGCAATGAAGCCGACCCACAGATGGCGGGATTCAACCCTGGCTGATGGCTTGAATGGTGGTGTAAAAATTTGTCAAGAATTTGCACACTGACCCCATTTAGAGCGGGTGAGCGGAGCGAATTTGGGGGCGGCGGCTTACTTGGTCAGTTCGTTGACGAGGAGCTGGGAGGCCTGGGTGTCGGGGTGGTCTTTGCCGTAGAGCTTCAGGCGGCCTGTGAGGGCGCGCTGGGCGTAGGGCAGGGCCTCGGCGCTTTTGTTCTGGGCCTTCAGGCACTGCGCCAGACGGTGGCTGGTGCTCAGGGTGTCGGGACTGGCGGGGCCGAGCACGCGCTCGCACTGGGGCAGCACTTGGCGGTATTCTTCGGCTGCTTCAGCGAGTTTGTTCTGCTCCACCAGGGCGAGGGCGAAGTGCCGGCGTGATTCCAAAAACCGGGGGTCCTCCGGGCCGAGCACGCGTGCGGCGACGGGGAGAAAGCTGCGGCACTCGGCCTCCACCACCGCGTATTTGGCTTCTAAAATCAAGAGCGTCATGAGATCGCACTGGCAGCGCAGTTTTTCAGTGCTCTCGGCTCCCTGGCTGCGCTCAAAGGCGGCGATGATCAGGCGGTACTCGGGTTCGGCTTCGGCGTGTTTTCCCTGATCGCGCAGGACTTTGGCGAAATTCCACCGGGCGCGCAAAGTGACGGCGTCTTCCGGGCCGAGCGCGCGGGTGGCGGTGGCGATGAGGCGGCGGCCGAGCACTTCGGCCTCAGAGTTTTTGCCCTGGGCGATGAGGGTCCAGACGTAGTCTCCTTCGCAAACCAGAGTCTCTTTGTTGTCGGCCCCGAGCACGCGCTGATAGAGGGCCAGCGCCTGGCGGTTTTGCTCTTCCGCCTCGGCCGCTTTCCCGGCTGCGAGCAGGTTCTCTGAGCTCTTCCGCCTCGGCGTTTTTGCCATGGGTCGCGAGGGTCATGGCGAGCTCGTCCTGGCAGAGCAGCGTGTCTGGGTGCTCTGCGCCGAAGGCTTTTTTCATCACCTGCAGCCGCTCGCCCAACTGGGTTTCGGATTCCTCGTATTTGCCCATTTTAAAGAGGAGGACGCTGAAGTTCCGGCAGGCGTTCAGGGTGGTTTGATGCGCGGGACCGAGCTTCTGTTTGGCGATGGGGAGGAAGGTACGGTACATCTTTTCCGCCTCCGCGTTTTTGCCCTGCCTGGTGATGCAATCAAGAATGTTGAACTGGCAGAACAGAGTGGAGGGATGCTCCGCACCATAGTCCTTGGTCAGCAGCGGGAGCATTTTCCGCAGATGCGTCTCGGCCTCCGCGAACTGGTCGAGGGACATCAGAGCTTTGGCCAGGCTTCCGCGTGCCTGCAGGGTGAGCTTGTGACTGGGGCCGAGCACCTGGGTGAGGAGCGGGAGCAGGGTGCGGCACTCTTCCACCACCTCCGCGTGTTTATTCTGCAGATCGAGGACGGCGATGAGGTTTCCGCGCTGGTCCAGCGTGGTCTGATCCTCTGGGCCGTAAGCGCTTGTCAGCGGTGGGAGCAGCGCCCGCAGATGGGTCTCCATTTCTGCTTCCTTGTGCTCTTCATAGAGGATGACCGCCAGCAGCATCCAGGACTGCAGGGTGCGTTTGTCCGCGCCACCGAAGGCGCGGCCGCGTGCCTCCGTGAGCGTGCGTGCGGCCGCCTCCGCCTCTTCAAGTTTGCCCGCCTTGCGCAGTGCCAGGGCGGCGGCTTGCGCCTGCGGGCCGATGTCCTCCTCTGCGTGAGCCGCGCCAGTGAAGAGTGTGGCAATGAGCAGGAGGCAGGCGAGCAGGGGCTTCATGGTGGGTCAAGACGGGCTGGGATTAAAGAGCGGCCGATGAGTGGCAAGCTTAAAAAAAGAAGCGGCGGTGCGTGGCTGGTCTGCCGATGGAGAGGGTGCCGGACAATGCACTGGCGGTTTATTTCTGCATGCGGGGGCTTTGCATCCGGCACGGGTTGCTTCATGCGCTGGTGGTCAGCATTCACGCAAGGAACCGGAGCCGCGAGCCCAGCGATTCACGGGCTCCAGCATCAGGTGCAGGAGTGCCACGACGAGGGGCGGCAGGAGCCATGAGAGGGTGAAGGGCTGGCCGACGGCCATGTAGAATGGATCCATGAGATGCATGAGGTAGGGGCCGATGACGCACACGAAGAAAACGATCTCAATGAGGGTGGACGGGCGCAGGCCGAGGCGATAGCAGAGCCAGGCGAGCAGCGAGAGCGTGAGCCAGCCTATGACGATGGGATAGCCGATGGAAAGCAGCGTCCAATGCGTGGCCAGTGACTGCCACTGCCAGTTTGCCCAGCAGGCGGTCAAAGCCAGCCATGAGAAGGCCACCCCGCGCTCGCTGCGCGTGAATGCGCGGCCGAGGGTGAACCAGCTCCAGAAGATGGGCAGCACGAACACGCCGAGCCAGAAGAAGCGGCGCTCGCGTGGCTCTTGTGCGGGAGTGGTCGCGGTGGCTGGTGGTGCGGCGGTGGCTTCCTGCTGCTGCAGAATTTCCTCCCTCTGCTGCTGGCGCGACGGTTTGCCGAGGCGCTCAAAGTACGCATGCAGGCACATGAAGGCGGCGGCCAGGACGAGGTAGATCGCGTAGCCCACCCATGGGGATGGGAGGCTGCCATGGGCACGGAGCGCCAGACTGATGCCGTAAGCGATGGGCAGGGGGCAGAAGAGGGTGAAGTCCAGCTTCTGCATGGGGCCGTGATCGCGGGCATCATGGGCGATGAGCCACACGGCCAAGCCTTTGTAGGCGGCCCTGAACAGGCCGATGGCAAGCAGGAGAAGCGCCGGGGTCATCATGGGAGGAGGTGGAAGGGGGCCCGATGTGGCCAACGTTCAGACATGCGATGCGGCGCTGCAAGTGATGAAAGCGCTGGTGCGGGTCGACGCGATGGTATGAATGTGGCACTGCGAAAAGTGAGGCTCAGCCCCCTGCCTTCTATGCGGGATGTGCTGCAAGTGGATCCCTGAAGGGGGCTGCTGAATGTTCTTGAAAAATGAGATGGAGGGATATTTTCCGGCACGATGAATGGGGGCTTTGCAGGTGTGCTCAAACCTTCCTGTGATGGCAGGCCCGTCGCAAGAAAACCTGACCCTCACAGTCACCGATGACGACCGCATCCAACGATCCGCCGGCCCCTGTTCCTGATGAATCTCCAAAGGAGGCGATGGCGGTGATTCCTGTCT
>JAPLUN010000282.1 GCA_026397715.1 Verrucomicrobiota bacterium | reverse complement strand
CCAGTCCCGCTGCCAAAACAGCAATCAGTCGGCCTTTGTGGCTTTTCGCAGGTTTTTCAATTTCGGGCACGATCGTCACCAATTCGGGAACGGCGAGGGGTTTGAACTCCGGGATGGTCGGAGGCGGAGAGTTGGGTGCTTCAGATCCCGCAGGCTTGACCTCGCTGGCCGCCGCTGCTGGCAGCGCCTTTTCCCAATCGAGATTGAGCAGGATGTCCCAGCCGGGGCTTTCGTTTTTCAGCCGACAGCCGCAGCGGCCCACGAGGAACATGCAGGCGTCTTCCAAAGACGCATCATCCAGAATGTCCAGCGGCCAGGCTCCCAGCACCCTGCCCCGGCCAAAGACCGCCCCGGCAAAGCTGGTGGTGGTGGGATCAAAGGTCCCCCTCGGTCCGGCAAGCATGTGCAGCAGCATGGCCTCCGCAGGATCATCGCGCCGCAGCCTGAGGGTGCTGAATTTCAGCCGCAGCGGCGGCCCGGGTCCCAGTTGGCTGTCTGGGTCGTTAGGGTCCTGGATCGGCAGCGACGCCACCTGTTCCAGGAACTTGAGCCGCTTTTCGATCCGCTCCACCTCCAGCACATCCACCGGCGATCCGCTGTCAGCGATCACCCAGATGACCGAATCCCCCGCCAGCAACTGCTGCACGAGTTTCTTGCGCGCCGGGGAATCCAGCACGGCACTGAGCGTGGCTGCGTCCAGCTTGCCCGACCACACCTGCTTGTCGCTCTCCCGCGAGTAGCGCAGAATGGTGTCTTGCTGAGTCGCATCCGTTGCCGTGGCAAAGTCGAGGTTGGCCTTGCCATTGGCTCGCAAGGGGCGCAGCAAATCCTGCACCTCCGGCGTTTGCGAGACGGCGGCAGGCATCACCAGATGAAACTTGTCCGCCTCCCAGCGATCCAGCGCAAAGCGGAACACCGGGATGGTGCAGGCGCAGGCACCACTCGTGCAGATGGCGATGATGAGGGTGGCGAGTCGCATGGCGTTATTTCCCAAAGCACTGCAGCCTGCCGTCCATCGTGCTCACATACACACGTCCCTGGGCGACGGTGATGCCATCCCACACTGCAGGGCTCGTCAGCTCAAGCCCCGCGCTCTGCTCACCAGTCTCGGTGTTCACGGCCCACATCTTGGCGCCGCGTTTGCCATCCAGTGCTTCGTCCTGCTCTTTGAGTTCCTGCAGGATCGCGGGGTCTTTGGCAGCGAGACGTTCAAAAGCATATTCCTCGTCGATCGTGTCTGGCGCTCCGCTGACCAGTACGGTCTTGCCTGCCAGCGCCATGCTGCGGGCGACGATGGGCACAAAGCGGTCCCATGTGTGTTTCACAAAGCTGCCGCTGCCTTTGCCACCTTTGGCATCGGCACCGCCTTTGAACCAAAGGGCACCTCCTACCTTGCCTTTGCCGGATTCCACCCCGGCACCCACGCCATGCACCTCGTTGCCAGAGCTGTCGCGGGAGTCACCATTGTCGAAGTTGCAGACCAGCACGGCGTCCTTCGGCTTCACTTCCGGCTGCTCGAAACGCTGCTGCACCTCGGCGGCGCTCAGCGCCTTGTGATAGAGGGCGAACTGATCCAACAGGCCGCTGTATCCACCGGCACTTTCTTCGGCGACGCCATTGCCATTGCCCACGATGAGCGGATTAGCCGGTTTGCCGGCCACCAGATCTCCCGCCATGCCTTCGGCGACAAGCTTGCCATCAATGTAGAGCGTCATCTTTTTGTCGGCAGCAAGGACACCCGCGATGTGATGCCAGCCGTCGGTCAGAGCCTCAGCCGAGACGATGGTGCTGACCTTCGAATCACTGCGAATGTGGAACTGCGGTTTCTTGTCATGGAAGTCGAGCCCCATACCGAGGCGAGGTCCGCCATGGTTGATGATGGTGCCGCTGGGCTTGTCCGGCAGCACCCAAGCCTCCACGGTGATCGGCGTTTTGGTAGGATCCAGCACCGGGACATCCGGAAACTGCACACTGCCAGGCATCGGCGCGCCTTTTGCCCCTCCTTTGGCATCACCCTTTTTGCCGCCCTTGCCTTTCTTCTTGGCTTCAGCCTGGGCCTTCAAAGTCTCTGCGTGCCCCACCTGCGTTTCTCCCTTGGGTTGAACGGCGAGCGGCTTTCCATCCTTGTCCAGCACCACGCTGTTACCCTTGCGTTCGGTGGTGGCGGACTCGGTGTCATACGCTTGCTCAGGTGGTGCTTTGGGCGTGGCAAAGAGGGTGTACTCCATCGTGGTCGTCCACTTGTAGTACTGCGCCTCGCGGCCGTAGGAGTACACGTTCTTGTCATCGTGCACCAGGATGCGGCCTGCGGGTGCATACTTGCCCGCCTGGAAGTAGCCGCCGTGACCACCGGCGAAGCTCTTGCCATAGACCCAGTAGCTGCGGTGGAAATTGGAGTCATCGAGGAAGCCCATCGGCGCGAAGAGGTGCTGCCCCTCGCCTTTGTGCGCGCCGCCCTGCTTGTCGAAATCTCCGCTCACAGGGCCCACTTCCACGCGCTTGCCATCGGTCCCGATTTTCTGTGTGCGCAGGAAGGTCCATTTGCCATCGCTGCTCAGGATGTCGTTCAAAGCGACCGGCATCTGCAGCGTCTTGTGGCGGTCGTTCAAGTCGCCACCGGTGTCAGGATCACGGTCATCGTAGTTGATTTTGACCTTCATCTCGCCGGTCTTTGCATCCACGCGGTAGAACCACAGACCACCATCGAGGAAGCAGGAATGGCCGGAGACAAAGCTCACCAGACCGTTTTCCACCAGCACGCTGCCATGCACGGGCCAGACGCTTTCCATCATCTCCCACGCGCCATGGCTCAGCATGACCGGAGCCCCCTGGAACTTCCACACCAGCGCGCCATCTTTGGCACGCAGGCAGTACACGTTGCCGTCATTGCCGCCGATGAACACCCTGCCCTGCCAGTAAGTCGGTGGTGAATCCATGCGACCACCTGCGATGAAATGCCAGGCTTCCTTGCCCGTGGCGGAGTCGAAGGCATGCAGCGTGTGCTTGTCCACTTCAGACACGAAGGTCAGCCCGGCGGCACTCGTGGTGGTGCTGAGCGGTGGCGTGAGCTTCACCTCCCAAGCCATGCCGAGGTCCTTCTTCAGATCCTGGTTCGAATAGCCGCTGCGAGCATTGTCGGAGCGGTAAGTCGGCCAGTCCTTGGCATCGGCAGGAGTCTCCGCAATGGACTCGGCATAGGCGGGCCCCTTGGTCAGACGCGCGCTGTCCGCCGTGTGCGGCGGCATGGGATAGCGCGGTGCGGAGGCCATGGCGGCCATGCCGTCCAGCTTCGCTTCGGGGTAGCAGGCGCAGTTGTGCGGTCCGGCGTAGGTGAGACCATTGCATGGCAGCACCCCATAGAGACAAGCGCCACGCACCCAGTGGTTCAGATCCCAGTGCTGCTTCTCCATGTCCACATACTCAATGCCGGTGCGGGATGGGATGATGAACTTCTCCGTGGCCTTCGCCATGTAGCAGCGGTGGTGGAACCAGTAGGTGCCCTGCGGCACGTCCGGATAGAACTGCTTCTTCACCACGCCCGTCAGCGGGTCGCGACCGGTGTACTCGCCCGTCTGATTGCCCTGCGTGGTACCCGCATTCCAGACGAGCCCCTGCGCCACGATCACATCCTCCATGCTGCGATAACCGCTCTTCTCATGCGAGGAACTCCACAGTTCTTTGCCCGTGTCCGCGTTGATGCCCTTCATCAGGCCATCGCCTCCGGCATAGAGGATCACGTCATTGTTCAGCACCACGCGCGGTGCGAAGTTGAATTCGTAGAGCTTGCGTCGGGCCTCGGGCACATCGGCAAAGAGCACCGCGCCGGTCTTTACGTCGCGGCTGGTCAATCCATCGCCGTTATAATAGACCATGCGCTTGTCATCCAGGGCGAGGGTGATGGGCCCGACCTTGTCGTCCACTTTCCAAAGCGTCTTGCCGCTCTCAGCGTCGATTGCCATCAGGTGGCGCGTCTTGCCGTCCCAGTTAAACTCCGTCTCCACGCGCTTCTGATCGCTCTGCTGCTTCACAGCAAACTCTTCATTCAGACGCCATGCCTCGGGATTCACCAGGGCATACAGGTTGCCGTTTCGATACAGCAGCTCTTCCGCGCCCTTGGTCTGCGGATACTCACGAATCACCTCGCCCGTCGCTCCATCCAGGCAGGTGATTGGATCGGAGATGCCCAGCGTCACATAGACCTTGTCACCGATCGCCGCGAGACGGCGCGTCAACTGCGTGGGGCCGGACTTCAGCGGCCACAGATGCGTGCTCCACTGCGGGATGGACTTCTTCCAGAGAATGGTCCCGTTAAAGGCATCGCGTGCGATCAGTGCAAACTTGGCCGGCATCAGGATGGAGATGCGGCTGCCCTCGTCCATGATGTAATAGAGACGCCCTCCCGCGCTTACCTCGGCGCTCACGGATGACATGCGGTCATGGTGGCGGCTCCAGCGTGGATTCCCCACCCACTGCATGCGTGAAGGCGGACCGGTGAGCATGTCCTTGGAGGTGGGGTTGCCCTTCGAGTCATACGCATAATGCGTCCACTCATCCATGCCCTTGGGCCACGGCTTCACGATCTTCTCCCAACCGCCCGCCTTGCGCACCATGGCCACGCCCAGCGGCGTCAGCACGCGATCGATCTCCGCCTTGTCCACCGCAGCGGCGTCTTCGACCACCAGCAGGTTCACATAATTCTCAATGTAAGGCAGATGCTTCTCATCCCAGGAATCCACCGCCACGGGGCCGTACTTGCCCGCCTGATGGATCGTCTCGCGAATCCCCGGCAGCGCTGCCGCGTCCTGCGTGAGGCCCTGGACCTGATAGCGATCACTGGCCCGCAGCCCCTGCGTCACTTTGCCATCCCCACAGCCCACATGCACCACGATTCCCCCTTTGACCCCGGATTGGGAGATCAAGTCGGCGGCATCATCAGCCAGCAGCGCGGAGGAAAACAGGAGGCAGGTCAGGAGTCTTTTCATGGGAAATCGAACACGCGTAACGAAGGGCAGATGCAGGATGTTTCCGGGGTTTTTACGGGGGGACTATGTTGAGCCGGGCTGGCAGGAGTTCTTTGATCAATGAAGAATGCCCCAGGAGTCGCACTTTCCGCCGGCATCGGCCACTAGTGCAGATGCCATTGCCTGGGTCTCCACGACCCATTTATATGAAAGCACGCTGTTAACTTTGATGAGGATGTAGCCACCCCCGTCTTCGTCTTCATGCAGACTCAGCGCAGGAAAAACATTTTTGATGGCATCAATAGCCCGCTGTGGAGGCGGCCATTGAAGAAAATCGATGTTGAAATCAACCTCGTAGGATCGTGAAAAATCGAATCCTTCTGATTCCAGTCTACGAAGGACATCTCCATCTGCATCATCGGGCCAGTTAACAGTTTGCATGGTAGTTCTACACTTGCCCACCCACAGTCCTATTCAAAACGTTGTTAGAGATTGTTGAGGTTCCACATCAGAGCTCCCAGCTCTCTCAAGTCACTTCATAAAATGCCTCGTTGACACCTTATCCCCGTCCCCGTCATGTTAGAGGCTATTCCCCCTTCATGCTACAATTCACGCTCTTCGGCTTTCCCATCCAGATCCACTGGATCTTCTGGTTGAACACCGCACTCATGGGCGGAGGCATGAGCGCCAATACCCCCGAGCAGTTTCGCGGTCTGCTGGCCTGGGTGGCCGCCGTCCTGCTGTCCATCCTGATTCACGAACTGGGCCATGCGCTGGCCATGCGAAACTACGGTGACCGCCGCGTGGGCATCGTGCTGTATGCCTTCGGTGGGCTGGCGATCGGCAGCAAGCCGCGCACCCGGCAGGAAGACTTCCTCGTCAGTGCCGCAGGCCCGGGGCTGCAGATTCTTGTCGGTCTTGCCGTCGGCTGGTCCATGACCCTCTGGCCACCCTCCTCCCTCTGGCTGCATCAGATGATGGATGCCTTCACCGTGGTCAGCATTTTCTGGGCTCTGCTCAATCTGGTGCCCGTGCTGCCGCTGGATGGCGGCCACCTCTGCCAGGCTTACCTCGGACCGCGCAAGAAGCGGCAGGTGCTGCTTATCAGCATCACGTGTGCGGTGGCCCTTGCGCTGCTGTCAGTGACCAGCGATCTCTGGCTGGGCCTGCAAAACGGTGTCCTGAACCTGCTGGACATTGACGCGGATATTCGCGTGGGCAGCGGCATTTTCACCCTGCTGGTCTTTGGCATGCTCGCCTGGAACAATTGGAAGGAGTTGCAGAATGAGCCGCAAATTCCTTGGATGAACGCGCGTTGAGAGTGCATTGGACTGTTTTCGTCCCCTGATGCGCCTCCTCCGAACACTTTTCATCCTTGCTGCGGCCACCACCCTTGCCGCCGCACAATCCCCCAAACCGGAACTGATCTCCCCGCAGGTCAAAGCTTCGGTGGACAAGGCCGTGGCCTGGCTGATCCGGCAGCAGAAATCAGCCGGCTTCATCGTGGATGAAAAATCAGACGCCAAGCCGAAGCGCGGCGATCTGCCCTCCCACAGCGCGGCGATGACCTCCCTCGCCCTCATGGGACTGGCCTCCGTGGGCCACATGCCGGATGATCCCACGCCGGAAGGCATCGCCTGCGGCAAGGCCCTGCGTTACATCGTGGAAGGCGTGGAGCCCGATGAAAACGGCTACCTCGGGCGCAGCGACCGCTCACGCATGTATGGCCACGGCATCATCTCACTCATGATGGCCGAGATGGTCGGCCACGCGCCGGATGAAGCCACGGACAAACGCCTGCACAAACAACTGGAGGGCGCGATTCAGCTGATCCTCCGCTCCCAGCAGGTGCCGAAGAGCGAGGCCAACCGCGGCGGCTGGCGCTATGAGCCAAGCTCCAGCGACAGCGACATCTCCGTCAGCGTCTGGCAGGTCATGGCGCTGCGTGCGGCCAAGGACGCCGGGTTTGAAGTGCCCAAAGGGGCCATCGACAACGCCGTGGCCTACATCAAACGCAGCTACCGCGTGGAGCGCGACTCCAACGGCAATCCCAAGAGCGATGCCGCCGCCTTCAGCTACGAGCCCTATGGCGGACGCCAGACCTTCTCCACCACCGCCGCCGGACTGCTCTCCCTCCAGGTCTGCGGCCAGTATGAAACCGCCGAAGTCCTCGGCTCCGCCAACTGGCTGCTCAAGTCCCCGCCCGAAATCAACGAGCCCTGGTTCTTCTACGGCTGCTACTACTACGCCCAGGGCATGTACCAGCGCGGAGGCGACCACGCCGCCACCGCCCGCCAAAAGACCGAGCAAACCCTCATCGCCGCCCAGGGTCAGGACGGCAGCTGGTATCCGCGCAATGGAAACGAGAAGAGCGCCGGAGCCGTGTATGCAACTTCACTGGCGTTACTTAGCCTGAGTGTGCATCATCACTTTTTGCCGATTTATCAGAAGTAGGGGACTGGTGGTCAAGGAGTGCCGCGCTGGCTAAATCATCCTCGTTCTCCCACTCGAAATCGGATCGCCATCAGAGCTGACAACAGGTTTCGTCAGTTTTGGCGGTTTTGGCAGTTCGTTTTCAAAGGTGACCGAGCACCACCGCGAGGGGGTATTGGCGGTTTCGGCGGTTTTGGCGGTGCTTTTTAAAAGGGGGACTATTTTTTCGCCAAGGGCGGAGCGTGCTCAAGCGAACCCTCAAAACCAGCAAAACCAGCAAAACCAGCAAAACCAACGAAACTGAGGGTTTTGAGGGTTTCGTTGGTTTTGCTGGTTCCTTTTGGAAGGGGGAGCATTTTTCTACGGGCTTGCGTGGATGACCACACCGAAGGCGATCCGGAGGGTTTCGTCAGTTTTGGCAGTCCCTATTCAAGAAGTACACCATTCATGAGGTTGACCAACAAGGGGTGGATGAATGGAGAAACCAGGTAAGTCAGGGTGAAAATCACCCTCAATCCACCTCCTTCCATGACTTGCAGCAAAGCAGCCCTGCTGCTGCGTAGCGAGGGATGCCTGTTCCAAAGGGGAACACACTGCTTCTATTTGCTACTAAGTGCTACGATAGAGCATTGAATACCTCATCCTATCCTGATCTGACCTCTCATGACAGATCGATTGATCAACCTGGTCTGCTATATCTCACATCCGACAACTGGCACTCCACCTGCCATCTCCAACGGCCTGAGCCGATAAAACTTCAAGGCTACGTGTTGAAGTTTCAGCCAGCCCCTACCCGCACAAAACATCTCCCCCTTTTAAAAAGCACCAGCAAAACCAGCAAAACCCTCAAAACCCCCAGTTTCGTTGGTTTTGCTGGTTTTGCCGGTTCGCTTTTGCACGCTCCGCCGCTCTCCAAAAAAGCGCTTCATACGTCTTGATGGGCTGCCGATGACTCTCCCTCCTGCTCTGCGCCTGCCCTTCCTCGCCTGCCTGCTGGCCTTGTCAGGGGCTTGTGCGCTCGTCTACCAAATGGCCTGGCTGCGGGAGTTTCGGCTGGTCTTTGGCGGGGCCACACCTGCCACGGCGGCGGTGCTGGCGATCTTCATGGGCGCAATGGGCGCGGGCAGCGCGCTGTTTGGCCGCAAGGCGGAGACCTCCGCGAATCCGCTGCGTTTGTATGCGTTGATCGAGCTCGGCGTGGGTGTCGCGGCATTGCTCACACCGTCGCTGCTCTCGCTGGTCCGCTCCCTCTATCTCAGCACCGGCGGCATTGCGGCACTGGGTCAGGTGCCTGCGACGTTGCTCCAGCTTCTGCTCGCGACTGTGGTGCTCGCACCGCCCTGCCTGCTCATGGGCGGCAGTCTGCCAGCAGCCTTCAAATGGGTGGAGACAGATCAAGACACGCAACGTGGCAGCCTCGGCGTGCTGTATGGGGTCAACACCCTCGGTGCCCTCACCGGCGTACTCGTCAGCACCTTCTGGTTCCTGGAACTCTGGGGCATCCGCACCACCGTCATGGCGGCTGCGGGAGTGAATCTCCTCATCGGTGCGGCGGCATGGTTCGTTTCGCGCAATGAGACCTCGCCGAAGCCAGCGCTGCTGACAGCCCAGGACGCAACTCTGACTCCAAGCACGCTGACAGCACGCTTTCTCTACCTCGCCGCAGGCATCACCGGCTTCACCTTTTTCCTCAGCGAACTCGTCTGGTTTCGCATCCTCGCGCCCTTGCTCGGCAGTTCGGTCTATGGCTTTGGTTTGATCCTCGCGCTGGCACTTGCTGGTATCGGCATGGGTGGATTGCTCTATCGCACGCTCTGGGCATCGCGCCCCGGTGCGGTCACACTCGCAGCGCTGGCACGTGTGGCAGCATGGCAGGCGTTGTTTCTAGCCCTGCCCTTTGCGCTGGGAGATCGCATCGCCGTTTTTGCCATCGATGTGAATCAGTTGCGCTCCCTGGGCCTGCCGGGCCAGATCACCGGTTGGACCTTGATCGCCAGCCTGCTGGTGCTCGGGCCGTCGGTTCTCGCTGGCGTGCAGTTTCCACTGCTAGTCGGTTTGCTGGGCAGCGGCAGCCGCGATGCAGGCAGGCATGTAGGATTCGCGTATGCAGCCAATACCCTCGGAGCCATTACCGGTTCGCTCGCCGGAGGCTTCATCCTCTTACCATGGCTGACGGCACTCGGTGCCTGGCGCTGGGTCTTAGCACTCACCTTGCTGCTGAGTCTGGGCGCTGCGGTGCTCGGAGCACGATCCACCTCAAAATGGGCATGGCCTGTGATCGCAGCACTATGGCTCAGTGCAGGCTGCCTCATGTTCATTCCCACCGGCCCCACGGCAGCATGGCGGCACAAGCCCATTGGCTACGGCCGCGTGGAGTCGTTGCCCAATTCCATCAATGGCCTGCGTGGCTGGCTGCATGCCAGCCGCTGGAAGATCGCGCATGAATTTGAAGGACGTGAGGCCAGCGTGGCCGCCGTGGACAGCGATGATGGCTACTGCCTCTACGTAAACGGCAAATCCGACGGCTCCGCCTTCGGCGATGCCGACACCCAGGTGATGCAGGGCCTCGTTCCCGCCATGCTGCATCCCTCACCGCATACCGCCTTCATCGTCGGCCTCGGCACCGGCACGACGGCCGGCTGGGTGGCAGACGTGCCCGAGATGAAGCAGGTGGATGTGGTGGAACTGGAACCCGCCATGGCCAGCCTGGCACGCCATCAATTCGCTCCGGTGAACCGCGATGTGCTGAACAAGAAGAACGTCCGCCTCATTCCCGGCGATGCCCGCGAAGCCCTGCTGGCAGCAGGCAGTCACTACGACCTGATCATCTCCGAACCCTCCAATCCCTACCGCGCCGGAGTCTCCACCCTGTTCACGCAGGAGTTCTATGCCGCCGCCAAAACCCGGCTCAATGAGCACGGTCTCTTTGCCCAATGGGTGCAGGGTTATGAAGTGGATGCGCAGGCCATCCGCCAGGTCTATGCCACGCTCACCTCCGTGTTTCCGCATGTGGAGACATGGATCTCCGGGCCCAACGATCTGCTCTTCATCGGCCATCTCATGCCACCAGAATATACCATGGAGCAGCTGCGCACGCGCATCGCGCAGCCGCTGTTTGCCGAGGCTCTTAAGCGCGTTTGGCTCACGAATTCCGTCGAAGGCATGCTGGCTTACCACCTCGCCTCGCCAGAGTTTGCACGCACACTGCTGCAGACCAATCCGACCACCGTCAACACCGACGACCGCAACCTCCTCGAGTACGGTTTTGCCCGCGCTCTTTCCAAAGACAACGCTTTTGAGACCACGCAAGTGCTCGCCATGGCCATCGAGCAGGACATGGATATGCCCGCGCATCTGACGGCACAGATCGACCGCACACGCCTCACCTATGAGCGCCTGCGCATGCTCGCCGCAGACGGCGCCACATCCTCCATTCCATCCGATCTCGATGGCGACGACCAGCGCCGTGCGAACGCTGTCGCCGCTTTTGCCAAAGGAAACTTCACTGAAGTCCTGACGACATGGGCGGGGACTCCCGCCAGTCCCTTTGAGCAGTTGATGCTGCTGGAGTCCGCCGCCCAAGCAGGCACCGCCGAGCAACTGCCGCCTTACATGGCAGCCGTCCGCCAGGACTGGCCTGCCGACGCACACTTCGCCGCAGCCCTGTCCGCCTTCCGCCATGAATCCTATGATGATGCTGCATCTCACCTGCTCGATGGATTCAAAGACATGCGGTCACAGGTCTGGGTGCGACTCTCCTCCGTGCAAACCGCGCTCTCGCTGGTGCCACCGCTAGCAGCCAACAATCGCGATCTCGTCCCGCAATTCATGGCCGCATTGCAGCAGCCGTTTCCCGGCGGACTGGCCGAGCCAAGCCGCCTGAACACGCTGATTCAGATCATCACCCTGCTCTCCCCGGCGCAGCAGATTGAAGTGCTTTCCGAGTTTGAACCCAATCCACCCTGGCAGCGGCAGTTCTTGGAGTTCCGCCTCAAAACCTATCGCGCCGCCTCACACGCTCTCACGCCGCAGACGGAGCGTGATTTGCAGGATTTTCTGCGCCACGCCGACCGCCGCTTGGATGAACCACCGGCCAGCGAACGTTGATACACCATGCTCACCACCTTGGTTGTGATCTTGGCGGCTGCGACGGCTGAACCGCAGGCCAACACGCAGATCGAAGCGCTGCCGAAATCGGCCGCGCTGCCCGGCGACACGCCTGCCAAGATCGCCCTCGGCCGACTGCTGTTCTTTGATCCCATTCTCTCCGCCACGCGCGATGTCGCCTGCGCCACCTGCCATCATCCGCAGCACGGTTGGGCGGATGGCAGACCAACCCCGCTCGGCGTGCACGCCAGCGGCATCGGGCCTGGGCGCAAACTCATCCAAGGCGCCCCCTTCCTGCCGCTGACACGCAACACTCCCACGATTCTCAACACCGCCTTCAACGGCATCGAATCCGGCAAGCCCTTTGATCCCTCCCAGTCGCCCATGTTCTGGGACAACCGCATGCGCAGTCTCGAAGCGCAGGCCCTGGCCCCCATCCGCCAGCGCGAGGAAATGCGCGGCGATGTATGCCGTGAAGCCGAGGCCGTTCCCGCCTTGGTCGAGCGCCTGAAAAGCATTCCCGAATACGTGAAGCTGTTTCAAACCGAGATCACCGCCGATAAAGTCACGCAGGCCATCGCCGCGTATGAGCGCACGCTCATCACACCCGATTCCCCCTTTGACCTCTTCATGCGTGGCGACAAATCCGCCATGACCGCCGAGCAGCAGCAAGGCATGGCCGCATTCCAAAAAGCCGGCTGCGCCCTCTGCCACAACGGCCCCATGCTCTCTGACTACAAGCTCCACGCCATCGGCCTCACCGACTCCGCCACGAATCGCACCGAGTTCCGCACCCCCTCCCTGCGCAATCTTAAACACACCGATCCCTACATGCACCATGGCGGCAGCACCTCCCTCGATGAAGTGCTGCTCTTCTACGACCGCCTCATGGATCAAGCCGCCGAAACATTCGAGGGCGGTGACACCACCCTGCCCCCGCTCGATCCCCTGCTCCGCCAAATGAACATGCTCCCCGAAGACCACGCGCCGATCAAAGCCTTCCTCGAATCACTCAACAGCGACAACTACGACAAGTCCGTGCCCGACCGCGTGCCGAGTGGTTTGAAGTGATGCATGTTCCTTGGAGACGGACGGGCAACTGGGACTCGACAAAGCAGCGACTCTTTGATACCCTGAACGTGTTATGACAGCCGTCGTGGAAAATATCCGTCAGCAGATTGACCGCCTTGCGCCCGAGGAGGTGCAGGAGCTTTTCGCCGGGCTTGAATGCGACTACGCCATCCGAGTCGTCCAAACTGAGATCAAAGTCGAGGAACTCAACGCGGCAGATCAAGCCAAGATCGCAGCCTTGCGCCAGGACATTCAGATTGCTGCTGACGGACTTGATCGCGGAGAAGGCATTGAGATCGACTGGGATGCCAAGCTGGCACGCAGGCATGCGGCTTTTGCGCTTCGGCAGCAGAACGCCTGATCCGCCATGCCCATGGTCATCTACTCCGAGCAGGCAGATCGTGATCTAGATGACATCTGGGACTACATCGCTCAGACAGCGTACTTCAGGCTGACAGGCTTTGGGATCGTTTTAAAGCTAAGCTGGAACACCTCGCCAAGTGGAACACGTTTGGGCGGCCACGATTCGAACTCTGCGCAAACTGCCGCAGCTATCCGTTCGAAAAATACTGCTTCTACTTCCGCCCCACAGAATCAGGCATCGAGGTGCTGCGAATCCTCCATTCCGCACGCGACCTCGATCAGATCGTTTTCGCCGAGTGACATCCACGCCTACCACGCATCCGTCCTGAACGGCTGCGCAGGCAATCTATCCTGATTGAACAAGTTCGCCCACTGAAACGCATTGCTCCACGCATAACGCACGGCGGCAGGCTGCGGCACATCCTTGCTGGAAACACCCACGCTATCGCCTTCGATCACAGCATCAGCCCACACGAATTTTTTGTCTGCACCGGCAATGGCGAACCCTTGCAGCTTGTCGCCATTTTTGAAGGCCAGTCCCTTGCCGCTGTGCTTGAATTTCAGCGTGACTTTGCCGCCGGAGATCGTGTGTGAGGCAAGCTGCGGGCCGAGGTATTCATTGCCTTTGTCATACGCCACCGCCAGCGCCACCTGCACGGCGCGCGCACCGTAGCCGGACTTGTTCGGCGGATGAATGCCATTGCCAAGATCACTGCTTATGACCATGTGCGTGTTCGGATACTTCATGATCTGCTCGAAAGCGACGTGAGAGTATTCGGCATCCGGGTTGTTCGGGATCGTCTTTGGCAGCGGCGCGAACTTCTCCGCGAGACGGTTCATTGGCTGTGAATAGTCAAAAGCACAGCCACCACCGCTCGGCTTTTCCACGTAGAGAAAGGGGAAATCACCCTGACCCCAGGCCTTGCGCCAGCCGCCGATAAGCGCGCCCATGAGCGTGACCTGATCCACGCCCACGATGTTCGTGCGGCTCTCGCCCTGATCCCACAGCACGCCTTTGATGCCGTAGCCGACATAGGGACGGATGAAGGCTTCAAAGAGCTGGCCGACTTTGCCGGAGTTGGTTTCGCCAGCCTTGCCCACAGGTTGCGGGCCACGGGGCGGACGCGGGGCTTCCTTGCCCTCTTTTTTCGCGGCTTCTGCGATGACCTTCCACTTGGCGAATTCTTCATCCCACTTGGCCTTGTCCACGGCATACTTGGCCACGAGTTCATCATACTTATAGGTCGGGGCAAACTTCTTCCAGGCCTCGACGCAGGCGGCATCACTGCGATACATTTCCTCGCTCAGCCAGAAGCCCGAAGGCGTGCCGCCGACGGCACCGACCATCAGACCCACCGGCACGCCGAGCTCTTTCTGCAAAGGGAAACCAAACGAGAACAGCAGAGCGCTGAACTTCGGATTCGTCTCCGGTGTGGACTGCTCCCACGTGGCGCTAGCGTCCTTGCGCAGCAGGCGCAGGTGCGGGTAGCTCTGCTTGGAGGCCGCATCCAGCACCGGGTCATCTTTGGTATAACTGGCCACCACCATGTCCATGTTTGACTGACCGGAACCCACCCACACATCGCCCACCAGCACGTCATCGATCTTCTGGCTGCCAATCGTCAGCGTGCGCGGCTCCGCGCTGGCCTTGAGGGCATCCAGCTTCACGCTCCACGCGCCTTTATTGTCCGCAGTCGCCGTCTTGCTCTGTCCCGCAAAAGCCACCGTCACCTTCTCGCCCGGAGCCGCCGTGCCCCACACCGGCACTGCCATGCCACGCTGCAGCACCATGTGCGGCGTGAAGACCTTGGACAGTTTCACCTCAGCATGCAGTGCCGAGGCCAGCAGGAGGAGCGAACAGAAAGCGAGCGATGATTTCATGAGTGAGGGCAATACGAACCCCAAGGCGCAATCTTCCGCCTTAGTAGCTCAAGCCTCCGGCTTGTGTCTTCAGCCTATCGTCTGGAAGGATGCCTGACCTCCGCACCGCCAAACCTCCACGCGAGAATGCGGCTCTTCTTCTGCCCCTGCGCCATGTCGATGACCTTCACCTCCGCCGCCTTCAGCCGCCACAGCGGCTGCTCAAGTCGCGGCAGATGCTCGCTCTTGGACACCAGCGTCGTGAACCACCCGCATTGCGCTGCAAACTCCGCGCTCTCTTCAATCATGCGTCGAATGAACCCAAGCTCTCCCCCCTCGCACCAAAGCTCGTTCGCCTTGCCTCCAAAATTCAGCCCCGATTTCTTGCCACCGAGATTACGCAGCTTCCTCTGCGCACCCTCCGCCGCTTCAGCAGCCGAACCGTGAAACGGCGGATTGCACAGCGTCAGGTCAAAGTGCTCGCCCGGTTGAATCATACCTCGAAAACAGGCAGCCACCGACTTCTGCAAACGGCACTCGATCAAGCCCGCCACACTCGAATTTGCCGCCACGATCTTCCGAGCCCAGCGCCACGCCACCGGATCGACCTCCGCACCCACAAAGCTCCATCCATACTCACTGGCTCCGATCAGCGGATAAATGCAGTTCGCTCCCGTGCCAATGTCCAGCACGCGCACCGACGACCCGCGCCGCTGCGCGATGAGATCCGCCAGATGATGAATGTAATCACTGCGCCCCGGAATCGGCGGGCAGAGATAGCCCGGCGGGATGTCCCAATGCTGCACACCATAGGCCTGCTTCAGCAGCGCCTGATTCAGTGCCTTCACCCCCAGCGGGTCTGCATAATCAATGCTCTCATCCCCATACGCATTCGGCTGCACAAACGCCTCCAACGCCGGGCTGCACGCAATGAGCTGCGAAAAGTCGTAGCGCGTATTGAAGCGATTGCGCGGGTGCAGCCCTGCTTTGAGTGCGCTTTCCTTCTTCATCGTCCACCTCCCGGCGGCGTGCGATCATCACCAAAGTACTTCTCGCTGCGGTAGCGCAGCCACACGCGCAGCACCTGCGGCACCTTCTCCCGCTCCGCTTCGCTCAGCGTCTCATAGAGTGCCATGGCCTTCTCACGCTCGCCACGGCACGCACGATTGTTGTGCGCGTCCCAGTAGGCCCGCGCCACGCGTATGCGACGGCACACCTCCTTGATCAAGGCGGCGCCGACAAGCGGTTTTGAGCTGGGTTTCTTCTTCGCGGGCATGAGCGTGATCTTGGCTTACAGAACCGCCTGAGGCAATGCGTAGTAGCTCCATGCCCGCCCGCATCGCAGCCCTCGCTCTCCTCCTTGCCACCCACGCCCATGCACAAAGTGGCACCATCCCCGCTGACCGCCCCAGAGCGCGCCCTGCCTCCGCGCTGACAGGTTGGGCGGACTGGGAGAAAGGCGAAGAACTGCTCAAACGCATCCACGTGCCGCCCGCGCCCGTGCTTTCCGCCGAGGATGAAGCGAAGACCTTCAAGCTCGCCCCAGGTTACCGCGCCGAACTGGTGGCGTGCGAGCCCATGGTGCAGTGCCCGATCTTTTTCGAATTCGATCCCGACGGGCGCATCTGGGTCGTCGAATACCAGGGCTACATGCGCGATGTCCAGGGCAGCGGCGAAGGCGATCCGATCTGCCGCATCGTCGTGCTCGAAGATAAAAACGGCGATGGCAAAGCCGACAAAAGCACTGTCTTTCTCGACAAGCTCGTCATGCCTCGCAGCTTCGCCTTCGTGAAAGGCGGCATCCTCCTGCAGGAGCCGCCGAAGCTGTGGTTCTGCGAAGACACGGACGGCGACCTCCGCTGCGACAAGCGCACCGAAGTCGGCACCATGGGCGTGGGCGGAAACCCGCAGCACACGGCGAACGGTCTGCGCCGTGGCATCGACAACTGGCTGCACTGTGCCGACTGGCCACATCGCTACCAGTGGAAGGACGGCAAACTCATTGACCAGCCCACGCTGCATCGCGGGCAGTTTGGTGTCAGCTTTGATGAAACCGGCCGCTTCATCAGCTGCTACGAAAACAGCGCCATGCACATGGACCTCCTTCCTGCCGAGGCGCTGCTGCGTCATCCGAACCTCGCCAAACTCGCGCAGCGTGGTGGTCGCGGCAGTTTCGGCGTGAATGTGAACGTGGCGAAGGACGCCGCCGAATGCTTCCCCATCCGCGTGACGCCGGCAGTGACGCTGGGTGCCCTCGAACTTCGCGATGACGGTCGCCTGCGCACCTACACCATTGTCTCCGGCACCTGCTTCTATGATGGCGATCAATTTCCGCCGGAGATGCATGGCAACGTCTTCGTGCCCGACTCCGCCGGCCATCTGGTCGGCACGCTGAAACTCAGCGGCGGCATCTCACCCCAGGCGTTGCGCTTCTTCCCACCTGAGCAGGAACTCATCGCCAGCACCGATGAACGCTTTCGTCCCGTGAACGCCCGCGTGGGGCCGGATGGCACGCTGTATCTCGCGGACATGTATCATGGCATCATCGAGCATGTGATCTTCATCGTGCCGTGGCTGACGAAGCAGATCGAGCAACGCAAACTCCACGAAGGCAACGATCACGGCCGCATCTGGAGGATCGTGCACGACGGGTCGCCACTGCGGCAGCTCCCCTCTCTTTCCAAAGCCAGCACCGCAGAGCTGGTGGAGGCCCTGGGTCATGCGAATGGCTGGCAGCGAAACACAGCGCAGCGCCTGCTGGTGGAACGCCAGGAGGACATCGGAGATCCAAACCGCTTCCCTACCCCACTACAACGCCTGCATGCGCTATGGACCATGGAAGGTACCGACAGGCTGACCAAGCCGACGCTGCAAAAAACTGCAATGGATGCTGATCCAAGCATCCGTGCTGCGGCGGTGAGATTAGGCGCGGAGGTTTCACTCAACACAGAGCCAGATGCGAGTGTGCGTCTGCAGGCCCTGCTCACGCCGCAGAGCACCGCTGCCATCGCTCTGCATCTTACCCAGCATGAAGATGACCTCAGCCGAATCGCCGCAATGACCGGTGTACATGGCCGTGAGGTGGAGTTGCTGGACCTGCTGCTGAAGCACTCGGATAGGCAGAAGGAGTCCGCCAATCGCCGCGAAACGCTGCGCCTGCTCACTCAACTTATCGGCATGGATGATCAGCACGAAGCCGTAGTGTCACGCATCGAGCAGACAGCCAACTGGCAGCGCATGGCACTGGTGGATGGCTTTCTGGCCACACAGCCGAACGACCCACGACAGGTCAAACCCGTGAAGCTCGCTGCAAAGCCAAAGTTCCTCGATGAACTTGCGGCGAATCGCGACATCTCCGCTCGCGAGCGCATGCAGCGTCTGCGCATGTGCCTGACGTGGCCCGGCGCGGACAGCGTGGTCACGGCGACCCGCAAGCAACCGCTCAGCGATGCTGCGCACCAGCAGATCGAGCGCGGCGCCGCCGTATATCAAACCGTCTGTGGCCTGTGCCATCAGCCAACAGGTTACGGCATCCCCAACGTGGCCCCACCACTGGCCGAGAGCGAATGGGCAACCGGCGAACCGGAACGTGTGACCCGCATCGCTCTGCACGGTTTGTATGGCGAGATTGAAGTCAACGGGCAGAAGTGGAACCTCGCCATGCCCGGCCAAGGTGAAAACCCAATGCTGGATGATTCAAAACTGGCCGACGTGCTCAGCTACGTGCGCAATGCCTGGGGCAACGAAGCCAGTGTGATCGATGCCGCCCAAGTCGCAGCCGTGCGTGCACAGACCAAGACCCGCAAGATGCCTTGGACGGCGGACACACTCCTTCAAGTGGATGTGAAAGGCGGCAAAGCCATTCAGGCAGATGCCGACGGCGTGCTCCTCCTTCCCGCCAGTTCGGCAAAGACCTACGGTCAGAAGCTCGCCTATCGCGCCGCGCTCAACGTGCTCGCCCCATGGCGCATCGACACCGATGTGGCCGAGTGGCTGATCCAGGTGCCAACACCGGGCGACTACGAGGTAGGAGTGACACTGGCGGCCGATGAAGCCTCCGCTGGCGATGCCTATGTGATTGAGGCTGAAAGCACCAGCGTGAAGGGCGTGGTGCAGGCCACTGGCGGCTACGAGACCTTCAAAGAGCAGTCCGCAGGAACCCTCAAGCTCAAGGCCGGTGTCCAATCGCTGCTGATGCGACCCGATGGAGCCCTGAACCAGGAGCTGGCAGATGTGCGCGCCGTGCGGTTGGTGCGCAAGTGAGCGAGCGCCTCCACCTGGGCGGCTTTGCGCTGGTGCCTTTGGGTGAGCACGCCGGGCAGGTGGCACTAAAAAATTCCGCCGTGCGAAAAAGCGACAGCCGCAGCGATTTGCATTGCCATGAGACTGCCTCATCTCATACACCTTCACCATGAGCACTTATTGGCAGCTAGGCTTGGCGCTTTACTTAGGATTTGTTTTTCATCTGAAAAGCAGCGCGCAGGAGCCTGTGACTCTCATCACGGCACGGATCACTACGGTGAAGGAGAGCGACTGGCAGCGTGAAATGGCCCAGACTGGGAAGCCAGACGGAATGCGCGAGCGGCTGCAGGCGCGCACGCTGGTGGAACTCGCAGGAGCGATGACCGATGATGAGGTGACACTCCTGAGCGTGGGGCAGGAACGTGACTTCGTCACACAATGGGGCCGCACCGCAAACCAGCAAGACGTCGAAGCCAAGAAGACCGAAAAACAGCTCATCGGCACCGAGATGCGGGTAAAACGCGAGATACTCGATGATGACGGCACAAAGGTTCGCCTGCACATCACGCTGACGCATGACCTTCAGCCGCCGCAATTGCAGAAGATCACCTATGACACGGCAGCGGTGGGAGCCGAGCGCGACAGGCGCAGCGTCACAGCACCACGCTTTGAGCGCCTGCGTTGGCAGGGCGAGGTCATGGCAAGACCCGAGGAGCGCATGATCGCCAGTTTTCAGTCACCGCAGGATGCTGCCACGCGGATCGTCGTTTTCCTCCAGGGCGGCGCTGCTGCCAGCAAGGCCAAAGAAAGCACCACCTTGCAGCAAACGATCTACCGCGTGCCTGAACTGAACATGCTCGACTGGCTGCTGAAAACCTCCCGCGATGATGCAGCAGTCATTCATCATCTTCAAGAGGCTGTGGCAGCTGGACAGGCCAGCGTTGTTTCCAGCACGACTCTCTCGATGGCATCCCGCGCCCGTGCTGAAGCACAGATCGGCACCGAACATTGGGTACCCACGGAAATGGGCCAGTATGTCGACCAGTTATATTTGGTTCCATCGGCCTTTGAGCCGGTGTTGCAAGGCACACGTGTGTCAACGGATGTATCCGGGTGCCGCGCAACATTCAACAACTCCTACGCACTTCGTCCGCCGCTGACTGTGAAGTGGCCCACTTCATGGCTGCGAGCACGCGACGAAAAAGGAGCCTTCACCAAGGCAATTCACGGCTGGATGGACTGGCGTGATCGCTTTGAGCAACAGATGGATGGAAGTGTTTTTTTCTGCAACGCGGCCCCGCATCTGGTGGCGATGATGCCACCGGCAGATCAGGTCTGGGGCACCGAGCGTCAAGGACGCTGGCTGGATGTGACCGTGATGCAGCAACCTGACTGGAGTGCCAAACCAGCGCCAGAAGACATCAACGAGTTTGTCAGAGGGAAGGAACCTGCCGCACTTCCACGCCGCATGTTCATCGGCATCGCTCTCGACAGCGATGCTGCGCACGCCCTGCTCACCGAACGCAAACCTGGGCAGGATGACTCCGCGCTGCTGCACGAGCTTCTGGCGCGCACCAAAGATGGCAAGGCTCGCGTAATGACCTGCGTGCTGGCGGCGCATGAGTCTGACCGCCGCAATCAGACCAGCGCACGCATGCATGCCTATCCCACGGAGATGCCCAGCATTCCCTCGGCATGGCAGGATGTGCCCGTTGGCACCCGCTTGGAGCAAGATGGGGATATCGTGGCCCTCACCCAGCACCTGGCACCTCCTGCCCGTAGCGAGTGGAAACTCGCGCGCGACATGCCTGATGCCGTCATGTGGCAGCCGCGTTTTCGGACCATGTCCACCAGCACCCAGGCTTTCGCAATGATCTCAACAGGCACGCATCTCCTGTCTGCGGCAGCCATCCCAGCAGTCATGGCCGACACTGATTTCCCTGCGAACGAGACCAAGACGGACGACTTTGAGAGCTTGAAGATGGACGACTTTGAGCGCTTTTCCCAGCGCCAGCTCAAGAGCGGCCACGCCAAGCTCAAGTCTCACTCTTTGTTGCGAACGCAGCCCTCTCCACGCGTCAGGCTGTCAGTCATTGAGGAGTACCAAACCGCCACAGCCTTTGATCCCCCCTCAAGCGGGGCTCCCTTCCGCATGCGGCCCACCGCCTTGGAAGCGCTCCCCGTCGGGCTGCAGTTTGAAGGCGAACTCACAGACGAACCTGACGGAACCTTTCACCTAAACGTCAAGCTGCAGTACTCCACGGCCAAGCCCATTGAGCCCGGCCTGGAAGAAACCCTGCGACTTTCTGCCAACCCAAAAGCGCTGTACCCTGGCGCGAAACACGAACTGGATGAATGGACCGAAGGTCTCAGCCTTGTCCCTGGCAAATTCCGCCGCCTCCTCCCGCCTTCGTCCACCACTGGCGACAAGACCACGACCCGCAGCGCCTGGGTGCGCGTGCGTCCTGCGAAATGAGGCTGGGCCCTCCCCTCCATTTTCCCCTCGCCATCCCTGATTCCCCGCTCTATCTCGACCGGTGGAAGACACCGATTACAAAGTTAGACTCGAGATTTTTGAAGGCCCGCTGGACCTGTTGCTTTACCTCATCAAGAAGGAGGAGATCGACATTTACAACGTGTCGCTGGAGCGCATCACGCGGCAGTACCTGGATTACATCGACACGTTCAAGGCCCTGAACATCGAGCTCGCCAGCGAGTTCATCGTCATGGCGGCCAATCTGATGTACATCAAAAGCCGCGAACTCCTGCCGCAGGCAGTGCAGCCGCCGGAGGAGGATGCGGAGGAAAACGACCCGCGCTGGGAGCTGATCCGTCAGCTCATGGAGTACAAGAAGTTCAAGGAAGTCGCCCATTTCCTCGGTGCTCAGGAGGTGAAGGGAGATGAACTGTTCGTCACCACTCCCGAACTGCCAGACCTTGAGGCCCCGGTAGAGACCATCGGCCAGGTGGGCATCTTTGACCTGATCCGCGCCTTCCAGCGC
>JAPLUN010000476.1 GCA_026397715.1 Verrucomicrobiota bacterium | reverse complement strand
TCCTTCAACTCCGCTCTCACCACAAAGGATCGCGGAGCATCCAAAGACGAACCGCCGCAGCACCACGGAGGATAGGCCTCCCGGCCTGTCACCGGATCGAGGCGTCCCGCCTTCGTCTGGAAAGGCAACGCAAGGCAAGGGGGATTTCGATTGTCATCCCCGCGCCCTTCGGCTTCGATGCAGCCCCTATGAGCAAAAAATGGCGCATCGCCGGCATCAATTTCGATCACTTCCACATGGGCGACCTCCTGCGCCAGACCTCCGAGCATCCGAACGCGGAGATCGTGGGCATCTGCGATGAGCAGCCCGCACGCCTCGTGGACGCCCAGCGCAATTTCAGCCTCACCGATGCCCAGGTCTTCACCGACTACCGCGCCTGCATGGAGCAGACCAAGCCCGACATCGTCATCCTCTGTCCCGCCGCCTCGAATCACGGCGACTGGGTCTCCAAGATCGCGCCCTTTGGCACCCACATCATCATGGAGAAACCCTTCGCCGGATCGCTGGCCGAGGCCGATGCCATGATCGCCGCCATGCAGCCGCACGGCAAGCTCCTCACCGTCAACTGGCCCCTCGTCTGGGATGCCGGCCAGCAGACCGCGCACCGGCTCATCCAGGAAGGCCTGATCGGCGAAGTCCGCGAATTCCACCACCACGGCGGCAATCGCGGCCCGCTCTACCACGGCGCCGACAAGATCGAAAAAGAACCCAGCGCCGCCGAAAAAGCCGCCAGCTGGTTTTACAGCAAGGCGCAGGGCGGGGGCTCCTTGCTCGACTACATGGGCTACGGCACCACCCTCGGCACCTGGCACCTCGGCGGCAAAGTCCCGCTGGAAGTCACCGGCGTCTGGGACGAACCCGCCGGGCTGGAGGTGGACGAGCACGCCGTCGCCATCATCCGCTACAGCTTCGGCCTCAGCAAAAGCGAAACCCGCTGGGGCACCTTCACCGATCCCTGGACCCACCAGCCCCAGCCCAAGTGCGGCTTCGTCCTCAAAGGCACCGACGGCACCATTTCGTGCTACGACTACGAACCCACCGTCCGCGTCCAAACCCGCGCCCGCCCGGAAGGCTACGAGATCCCGGTCGATCCCGTCCTCGCCCCGAACCGCAATCCCGTCGAGCACGTCATCCACCACCTCGAAACCGGCGCACCCCTCATCGGCCCGCTGCGTCTGGACATCTCCCGCATCGGCCAGCAGATCGTCGATACCGCCTTCCAAAGCGCCCAGGAGAAACGGACCCTGAAGCTGGTGGGGTAGTGGCGTCCGTGAGGCCTCTTTTCTGGCGCAGGCCAGTTTCAGAGCCTCCAAACGATCCGGTTATTAACTACCAACAATCAATGTAATGTAAAGTTATCAGGTTATTCGACGGGGCGGCTGTGGGCTTGCTTGGAAAATGCCCGACCAGTAGGCTGCTGGTGAATGCGTATTAAATCGACAGTTCCTGTGAACGTGTTGCGAGGTGCCCTTGCTGGAGCTTTGCTCGTGGCGCTGATGACGAGTTGCGCAGGTTTGAAGAAAACCCTGCCAGCGTTCCGGCAAACGACCGTATTCCCGTCGTTTACCGTTTACCCGAGCATTAAGGCACTGCCCAAGGCCACGATTGCGGATCTTCTTCGGCGGATCAGAGCTATCCCGGCTGGCAAGCCGATGACACTCCAAAAGCTGGTGAATGCCCTCGGGTTGTCCCGTTACAAGAACAATGTGTCCGCCAACTTCCGTGGCGGCACTTACTTCATGCATCTGGATGACAACCACATCCTCTATTTCCACACCGACCCTTCAACCATTCCAAGACCGCCGAAGGACAGTTTTGTGCTAGCCACCGCCTGGCAGGTCAAGATCGTCAAATGCTCCATGCACAAGAATCCGGACATTGCCGTGGTGGAACGTGACATGGGTGCGTATGAACTTGAAATCAAATCCGGCATGCGGGACCCGCATAGCTCACCCTAGGTTAAAAGTAACGCCAAGAGCGTTTCAACTGTTTGTCATATGGTGCTCACAAGGCGGCTCCCCTTGGCGAAAAATCAGTGGCAGCGGGGCGTATTCTGAGACACCGGCAGGGACCGCCTGCAGGGTCAGGTTCACAGGGTCAAATCGGGGTCAAAATGGATTGTGAACCTGAACCCGACCAATGGGTGAACCTGAAATGAACCTAACGTGAACCTGCGAATCGGCAGGACACGCGCAGGGAAAGCTGCGACGCTGTTTGTACACCCCCCCGTTGAAGATGTGGAAGTTGTGCCGGTTTCTCCCCTGGCTCACTTCCTTGTGCGTACACCCCCCCGGTGAAATTGGTGAATTTGG
>JAPLUN010000310.1 GCA_026397715.1 Verrucomicrobiota bacterium | reverse complement strand
GCCGCTCCGGCAGCGGCGATTGTTTGGAAATCGTCCAGCAGCATGACGGCGGTGTCATCTATCTCCACGGTCTGCCGCAGCGCCGCGTGCTGCTCGTCCGCTGCCAAAACACCGACGTCATCCCTGCCATCCGTACGGCATGTGAGGGACTGGCAAAGCCCATCACGACCCGCATCCGCCCCGTCTCTGCGCCTTCCATGAATCTCTCCGACGCGCTGCACGCAGAGCCTGCCTGGTAAACAAGGAATCGGCGACTCCCGTCCCCACTGCACACCCGGCCTTTCCAAGGCCGGGTTTTTCGTCGATACGATTCACCAGCCGTGAGTCCCGTGTATTCCATAGCCTTCCTTTTCCTGCTCCTCAGTGCCATCCCCGCGCAAGCCTTGGAGCGCTTTGATTTCTCAGCGCCGCTGATGGCCACCACCTTCCGCATCTCCGTGCATGCGGACACGAAAGCCCAGGCGGAAGCCGCCGCCGATGCCGCCTTCAAACGCATCGCCGCGCTCAACGCCGTCTTTTCCGACTACGAGCCCAACAGCGAGCTCATGCAGCTCTGCAACGTCGGCCCCAACAAGCCCTTCAAAGCCAGCGACGATCTCTTCACCCTCATTTCGCACTCCCTTGAATTCGCGCGCCTCACCGAGGGCGCCCTAGACATCACCTGCGGCAATCTCACCCACCTCTGGAGGCGCACCAAACGCACCCACAAGCTGCCACCCGCAGACCGCCTGCAGCAGGCTCTCGCCGCCACCGACTGGCGCGCCGTGCAGATGGATGCCAAAACGCACACCTTCACACTCTTGAAGCCCGGCATGCTGCTCGATCTCGGCGGCATCGCCAAAGGCTACGCCGCCGATGCCGGCCTGCGCGTGCTGCGTGAGCACGGCCTTACCCGCGCCCTCGTCATGGCGGGTGGAGACATTGCCATCGGCGATCCCCCGCCGGGAGAAGATGCCTGGGAGATCAAGCTGCGGCAGTTTGCCAGCGCCGCACCGGAAGAAGAACTGGTGAGCGTGCGCCTGCACAACTGCGGCGTTTCGACTTCGGGAGACTTGTACCAGTTCACCGAGATCGACGGCATCCGTTACTCACACATTGTCTCCCCCCAGACCGGGCTGGGGCTGACGGAGCGCATCGCCTGCTCGGTGATCGCCCCGAACTGCATGACCAGCGATGCCCTGGACACCGCCATCTGCGTGATGGGCAAGGAACGAGGCCTGAAAATGGCGGCGCAGGTGAAGGGTGTGACGGTACGGTTTGTGGAGTGAGGGCACCCAAGCCGTGGAGCTCAGGCGCTGAGGATGCAATGCGGGAGCTTCCCCATTGATGTCATTCGCATGCCGCGCATGATGCAGCATGACTTCTTCCGGCCTGCGCAAAAGTCTCGACATCGTGGCTGCCATCGAAGCGGCCAAAGGAACGATCGTGCTGCTGGCGGGCTTCGGCCTGCTGGGGCTGCTGCACCGGGATCTGCACGTGCTTAGCAGCGAAATCGTAGAGCATTTGCATCTCAATCCGGCCAGGAAATATCCCCACATCTTCATAGATCTGTTTTCTTCGCTCACCGACCAGCGACTGTGGTTGATGGCCGGCATGGCGCTGCTGTATTCCACCATCCGTTTTGCGGAGGCCTACGGGCTGTGGAAGCAGAAAACCTGGGCCGAATGGCTGGCCTTGGTGGGCGGCTGCATCTACCTGCCCCCCGAGGCTTATGCGATCCACCAGAAAGCCACGGTCATCCATGTGTCCGCTCTGGTGGTCAATCTGGTGATCGTGCTGCTGGTGGCCAAGGTCCTGCTGCAAAAGCGCAAAACCAGGCAGTCACAATAAGGGGGGCAGTCTCCCCGTATTGACGGAAAGCCGTCTTTCTTGCGAATGTTTTACATCGTTCTGACACATCTTCTTCAAGATGTGTGAATCTCCCACCAGACAACGAAAGCGGCGGAAGGCCGCCAGTCGCAATTTTCAGATAGTGGTTCCTGCATGGCTGTTGGTACGCACTTCAAAGAACCGGGGTGGATCGAGTGATCCACCCCGTTTTTTGTACCACCGACTGCAAAAAAGCAGCCGGAATACCATTTGCGGCAAACCCACGGGCCGCGCTGCTGCGATCTTTAGTGCCTACGGCACTCTCCACCATGAAACACACCCTCCTCACCGCTACCCTCGTCCTCACCCTTTTCCCTGCTCTGGCTCCGGCCGGCACGGTCAAACTTCCGGAGGACAAACCAGCGGCTACCGTCAGCATCCCGGATTCCTGGGAACCGGAAAAATCCGAGGACGGCATTCTTGCCGAATCCTCCGACAATGTGGCTACGATCTACCTCGAAGTGGTGGCCGACGAGAAGCAGATGGACAGCGTCATCGAGGAGAGCCTCAAGTGGCTCTTCGCAACCGGCCTTCTGATAAGCAGGCCTCTCGCATGAGCAAAGAATTTGGCAACACATGGAAGGAAGTCCGGGGCGCGCTGATCGCCGGCCTGATCATTGGCCTGGTAATCGCCGCGGCGGTGGGTGGCATGAATTACCATCAGGGCAGGCCGCTGGATCTGAAAATGCTGATCATCCTCTTTGTGGGCATCGCCCTGGCGATTCCCCTGTTTGTCCTACCTACTTTGCTGGTGTCCATCCGCATCGAAGACGGCGTCATCTCCCACTGGCTGTGCCACCGCAAAAAGCTCGGTGAGGGCCGCGTGGAGGATCTGACGAAGGTGGAAATCGCCGTGGGCAGCGGTGCGAAGTTTTATTTTGCCAGCCGGAAACCCATTTCCTTCATGGGCGCTGATCTGATGGTTCTGCAGGCGATGTGCCTGCACATCATGGAACTGCGTCCAGATTTCGATCACTTCGTCTTTGGCTCCCGTGCCGCGATGATTCTCAAAGCCGTGAAGCTGTTTCAAGTGAAACGGCAGGAACTACAGCGCTGAACTCACACCGCCCTCTGCCGGCGAAACTCCCCCGGCGTCATGCCTGCACGTTTCCGGAACGCCTCGGCCATGTACTGCGGGTGCGTAAAGCCGCAGCGTGCGGCGATGGCATCGAGCGTGAGATCGGTCTGCGTGAGCAGTTTTTCCACCGCCGCAAAGCGGATGCGGTTGATCTCCTCCCCCGGGCTGCGGCCAATGAGCGCCTTCATACGCCGCTCAAGCACACTGCGTGAGAGCGCCGTCTCCCGCGCAACCCGCGTCACATCAATCTGCTCCGTGGCATGCTGGCGGATGAAGCGCAGAGCTTCGGCGATGCGAGGATCCTCCACCGCGACGATGTCGCTGGACTGACGCACGACAATGTCCCCCGGGGCGAGCAGATGCTTTTCACCGGGCTTGGGCACACGCCGTTTCGCCATCCAGTCATCAAGCATGCGCGCAGCTTCGTAACCCACGGCCTGCCCGCGCAGGCGCACGCTGGAAAGCGGTGGGGATGCGGTGTCGCAGAGCATGTTGTCATTCTCCGCCCCGACCACCGCCACCTCCTCCGGCACGGCGATGCCTGCACGGCGCGCCGCATCCAGCAGCCAGAAGCCGAGCTGGTCATTCACGGCAAACACCCCCACGGGTTTCTCCAAGGACGTCAGCCATTCGGACAAGGCGCGCTGGTGCTCATCCCAGCGCAACCGCTTCGCACCCGCCCCGCCTGATTTGAAAAGGGAGCACTCGAAGCCATGCGTGCGCAGTGTTTGCGCAAAGTACTCGCTGCGTTCCACGAAGAAGGCCTCGGCGGTGTCCAGATAGCAGGCGAAGCGCTGGAAGCCGCGATTGCGCAGATGCTCCGCAACTCGCGTGCCCGCGATGCGGTTGTCCATGCCTACAAAGGGAAATGAATGCGGCAGCACCGTGGTGCGGAGTTCGATCACCGGCAGCTTCGTCGCCTTGAGCTGGCGCAGCATCGCGGCATCGACGGTTCGGGAAAGAATGCCGTCTCCGGGCCAGTCTTTGAGCCAGTCAGGGAAACGGCTGCGCAGATCGCGCGGCTCTAGGTAAAGCGACCACGGGCCGTGCTCCGCGACATAGCGCCGGATGCCACGCACGATGTCACGTCCATAGGACCGCGAAGTATCGACGAGAACGGCGACCTGCGGAATGCGGACGGGTTTGGAACGTGAGTCCTTCGGCATGACAGGATGCAAACCGGAATCCTTCCCCGGAAGCAAGCGGGAATCGAGAGAACAAGTGGCAGATTATTTTTGTAACGAAACCGCGTCCGTGGGGTTATCTCCCCGACATGAGATTTTCCCGCCTCTCTGCCTCTCCTGCCATGCTGATCAAAGTGATCAGCACCGTACTTGTGACCGCCTGCCTCGCCGCTTCATCAAAGCTGCCGCCGAATGAAGTGAAGATCATCACGGATGACAATTACCGCCGCATCCAGGCGAATGGCATTCCCGATCACACGCCCGGACAGTTCCCCAACCGGCACAATCCCAACGTAATTGCGCCACAGAGCTACGACTACAAGGTGCCGCTGCATCCAAAGGTCGCGGAAAAACCTGTGCCCTTTCACATGCAGCCCTTTGGCATCGCGGTGAATGGCGTTGTCTTTGATCCCTTCGCCGCTGAGTGGTGGCAGGGCAATCCTGCCAGCGGCTGGCAGTATGAACCGCATGGCGGGGCGATTGATCTCGGACTTGATGATAGCAACGCGCACGTGCAGCCCAACGGGGCCTACCACTACCACGGCATCCCCAACGGCATGATCGAAAAAATCGCCGGCGACAAAGCGAAGATGGTTCTCATTGGCTGGGCGGCAGATGGTTTTCCCATTTATGGTCCCTGGGGCTACAGCACGGCGAAGGATGGCGACAGCGCCTTGAAGAAGCTCGATTCCAGCTATGCCATCAAGCAAGGCACCCGCCCCGCAGGCTCTCCCGGTGGCAAGTATGATGGGGCTTTTGTGCAGGACTACGAATACATCGAAGGCAGCGGCGACCTGGATGCCAGCAACGGCCGCTTTGGAGTGACCCCCGAATTTCCCTAGGGCACCTATTATTACGTGCTCACAAATGAGTATCCCTATGTCCCACGTCAGTTCGCCGGCACGCCGGATGCCAGCTTTGCACGGCGTGGCCCACCCGGCGGCGGCTTAGGCCCACCCGGACGCGGTCGGCGTGGTGGCCCGGGAGGTCCGCCCGGTGGCCCCGGCATGCGCCCACCTCCAGGTTTCTTCCCGCCCCCGTTTTGATCTCGTCAGGCGGTTGCATGCGTGATCGTCGCAGGCGATGGGCAGTAGATGACTGACCACCCGCTGCTGCGCCGACTGCCGAAATCCACCGACTGCTCCAATGATGAGCTGCTGGCGGGGTTTCTTGACTACGTCGCGGAGAAAAACCTGGAGCTCTACCCCGCACAGGAGGAGGCCATCCTGGAGCTGTTTGATGATCGTAACGTGATCCTCAACACTCCGACGGGCTCAGGCAAATCGCTGGTGGCGCTGGCTCTGCATTTCCGCTCTCTCGCGAAGGGGCGTCGCTCCGTGTACACCTGCCCCATCAAGGCGCTGGTGAATGAGAAATTCCTTTCCCTGTGCCGCGACTTCGGTCCCGACAACGTGGGCATGGCGACGGGAGATGCCACGGTGAATCGTAACGCGCCCATCCTCTGCTGCACGGCGGAGATCCTTTCCAACTACGCGCTGCGGGACGGAGCACAGGCCCCCTTCCGCGAAGTCATCATGGATGAGTTTCACTACTACTCCGACCGCGAACGCGGCGTGGCCTGGCAGGTGCCGCTGCTGAGCATGAGCAACTCCCGCTTTCTGCTGATGTCCGCCACGATGGGTGGCTCCGACTTTTTCAAAGAGAAGCTCACCAACCTGACCAAGGCCGAGACCACCGTGGTGGCAGCTTACGAGCGGCCCGTGCCGCTGGAGTTCAGCTACGCGCAGACGTCCGTGGATGTGACGCTGCAGGAGCTCGTGACGGCAAACAAAGCGCCGGTATATCTCGTACACTTCACACAAAACGAAGCCGCGCAGGCAGCGCAGGATCTGATGAGCCTGAACTTCTGCAGCGCCGCAGAAAAGGCATCGATCAAAGAAGCGATGCTAGGCGCGAAGTTCACCAGTCCGTATGGCAAGGAAGTGAAAAAGTATCTCAGCCATGGCGTGGGCATTCATCATGCCGGGCTGCTGCCGAAGTATCGCGTGCTGGTGGAGAAACTGGCGCAGCGCGGCCTGCTGAAAGTGATCTGCGGCACGGACACCTTGGGCGTGGGCGTGAATGTGCCCATTCGCACCGTGCTGCTCACGCGCTTGAGCAAGTATGGCGGCGAGAAGGTGGCCACACTGAGCGCGCGTGATTTCCACCAGATCACCGGACGTGCCGGACGGCGTGGCTATGATGACGTGGGCTACGTCGTCTGCCAGGCGCCGGAGCATGTGGTGGAGAATGCGAAGATGGAGGCCAAGGCAGCCGGCGACGTTAAGAAGATGCGCAAGATGGTGAAGAAGAAAGCACCCGAAGGCTTCGTGGGCTGGAACGAAGACACTTTCAAAAAGCTGCAAAGCGCCACGCCAGAGCCGCTAATGTCGCGCTTTCAGGTCTCGCACGGCATGCTGCTGCAAGTTCTCAGCCGCAAGGGCGATGCCTGCGCGGCGATGCGCCAGCTCATTGCGGACTCGCATGAAACAACCAATGCAAAGAAGCAGCACGAGAAGCGAGCGTGGGAGCTGTTTCGCGCACTGGTTCAGCGCAAGATCATCGAGATCATCCCCACCGCGCAGCGCGCTGCCGATGGCACCAAGCTGCGGCTCAATGTGGATCTGCAGGAGGATTTCTCGCTGAACTACACGCTCTCGCTTTATCTCATCGACACCCTGGCGCTCATTGATCCAGCCTCGCCCACCTATGCAGCGGATGTGATGACGCTGTGCGAATCCATCCTCGAAAATCCGGACATCATTCTACGCCGTCAGCTCGATCAAGTGAAGGACGAGGCCATGGTGGCGATGAAGAACGAAGGTGTGCCGTTCGAAGAACGCATCGCCAAGCTGGAGGAACTGGAATACCCGAAACCCTGCCGCGACTTCATCTACAACACCTTCAACGCTTTCAGTGAGGCGCACCCATGGATCGGCCAGGAGAACATCCGCCCCAAGAGCATCGCCCGCGAGATGTTCGAAAACTTCCGCACCTTCAGCGATTACATCAACGACTACGAACTGCACCGCGCCGAAGGCGTGCTGCTGCGCCATCTCTCCGGCGTGCACAAGGTGCTGGCGCAGACCGTGCCCGAGAACTTCAAAACTGAACCCGTGCAGGAGATGGAAGCCTGGATCGCCGGGGTGCTGCGCGGCACAGACTCCAGCCTGCTGGATGAATGGGAACGCATGCGCGATCCCAACTTCAAGCCTGATGAGCAGGAAGAAAAACCCGTGGAAGCCCCGGACATCACGCGCAACAAACGCGAATTCACCGCCCTCATCCGCACTGAGATCTTCCGCTTCCTGCGCCCTTTCTCCGTGGAAAACTACGCCGCCGCAGCCAGCACCGTCAGCAGCCCACTCAACGCCGAATCCCTGGGAGCTCTCATGGAACCGTATTACGCGGAGCATGAGCGCATCCGCCTCGACAACGAAGCCCGCAACGGCCGCCACACCTATGTGGAACCAAGCGAGGACAACACCACCTGGCGCATCTGCCAGGTGCTCATCGATCCCGAAGACCTCAACGACTGGCAGGTGGAGTTCACAGTGGATCTGGCGCAGGCACGCGAGAACGGGAAGCCTTCGCTGACGCTGACAACCGTGCGGAAAATCGAGTAGCTCAAAATTGCCCTGTGCCTGTGGAGCAGGGATCTTTGTTGCCCCGCAACAAGGCTATTTTTCCACCCGCACCGCCGAGTGCTTATAACTCGGCTGACGGCTGTATGGATCATAGGAAGCGTGCGTGAGCTGGTTCACGCGGCTGTCATGCATGGGCAGAAACACCTCACCGGGAGAGACCGTGGTGGTAAGCCGTGCTTTGACCGCGAGCTCGGCGCGCTTTGAAATGACGCGCACAATCATGCCATCACGCACACCGAGACGGGCAGCATCCTGCGCATTGAGATCCAGCATCAACTCTTCAGGAATCATCTTTGCCAGCACGGCGGACTTGCCGGTGCGTGTTTCCGTATGCCACTGCGCGCTGGTGCCACGTCCGGTGATCAGGATCAGCGGATACTCATTGCTGCACCGCTCTGGCACGGTCTCGATTGCATCAAAGATGAACTTCGCCCGCTTGTCGGGAGTGAAGAATTTTCCATCCTCAAACAAGCGGCGCTCCTTTGAACTTGAAACGTCAAACTTGGATCGTTGCTCCCGGGTCAGCGGCCACTGCACCCCGCCGGATTTGCGCAGCATCTCATGCCCATTGATGCCTGTGATGTCACAGGGCTGATCTTCCGTGCAGCGCTGCAGCACGCGAAAGACCGCCTCTGGACTGCTCCACGAACGAAACAAATCATCACAACCCCAGTAATGGGCGATCAGACGGAAGATGTGAAAATCCGCCAGTGCCTGCCCCGGTGCGCGGCGCACCTTGGGACTGTACCCGATGCGGCGTTCGCTGTTGATGAAGCAGCCTTCCTTTTCACCCCAGCCTGCCGCTGGCAGCACTAGATGCGCACGCTTTGCCGTTTCAGTCGTGCAGTACATGTCCTGCACCACCACGAAATCGAGCTTGTCGAGAATGCGGTTGATTTCGTTTTGGTCGATCCACGAGTGGCTCGGATTGGTGGCCACAAACCAGAGCGCCTTCACCTTGCCTTCGTCAGCCGCTTTGAGGATCTGATCATAGGCCAGGCTTGGCTTGTCAGGAATGCGCTCCACCGGAATGCCGGTGGCGGCGGCTACTTTCTCACGATGCAGTGGATTTCGGAAATCATGCCCGCCAAGAAGATTCGTTGTGTTGGAAAACAAGCGTGAGCCCATGGCATTGCACTGTCCCGTGATGGAGTTTGCCCCGGTGCCGGGCTTGCCAATGTTCCCCGTCATCAGGGCCAGATTGATGATGGCTTGTGCGGTGCGTGTGGCTTGATGCCCTTGATTCACTCCCATCGTCCACCAGAACGAGAC
>JAPLUN010000148.1 GCA_026397715.1 Verrucomicrobiota bacterium | reverse complement strand
GCCCAAGAAGAATCTGCGAAGGCAAGAGCTCGAATGATCGCCTCACTAGAGCTGAGCAACCCAAGACTCTACAATCACTGGTTAGCTTGTCTGCGTTCGCATCAGGGCTCGCGTCTGTTCATATCAGCCTCAGGTAATTATCCAAATAGTGGCATGGGTCGGCTAAATCTGTTCCGAATTTTCGTGGAAAAAGGCTGGCTGCTAACTTCAAAAGTTGGTCGGCTCGGTATGGTGATTCAGAGTGGTCTGACAACGAACGCTTACGAACGAGCGCTTTGGACATCTCTGGTCCGTGAAAATGCAGTCATATCAATATTCGATTTTGAGAACAAGCGCGGATTGTTTCCGAACGTTCATAGCAGTGCAAAATTCACTTTGCTGACCCTAGGAATAGGAAACGGATTAATTCAGTCCGCGTGTTGGCTGCACGATCCATCCGAGATTAATCAGGTTGGCCGAGTTATCGAGATTAGCCGCACTGATCTGGAGCTTTGGAGCCCTGAAGAATTGTCATTACCTCAATTCAGATCGAGTTTGGACTTACTTCTTCTTCAATGTCTGATAAGTGGGCACCAAGCCTTTGGTAATTCGACAGATTTAAAACATACTCCAAGGCTAATGTTTTCATCTTCTGATGAAGCATTTGCGCCTTTGTCCGAAAGCGAACTCCGCGCTATTGGCGCATCGCACAAAACCAACAGAGCGGGGCTGTTAGAGCGTAGCATTTCACCCGTGTACGAAGGCAAGATGGTTGGAATCTATGATCATCGGCAATCTGACATTGTTGTGAATGCAGCAAATCGTTCCCGAAAAGCTCAAGAAAAAGAAATTAGCAATGGTGAAAAGAAAGATCCCTTTCGCTTTGCTGTCCCACAACACTGGCTCTGCACAGATGCAATCAGGAAACGTCGATTCTCGGCGAAGCAGGGTGATTGGGAGTTGGTTTTTTGCGACGTTTCAAGTTCCACGAATGAGCGCACTTGCATACCTTGCATCGTCCCACTCTCGGGCCTTACCAGAAGCCTCCCCGCGATATACATGGAGTCGAACAGCGCAAATGATGCGCTGTTAGTTCTCTCTGTTTTAGCCTCTTCGCCATTTGATTATTTGGTCCGGCTCAAGGTTTCAGCCAATCACCTCACACAGGGAATTCTCGAATCATTGCCTTTTCCATCTTTAGCTAAACTAAAAACGTTTGGCACGAAGGTGGGTGGTTCTGATTGGATCTCTGATCGCGTGTTGGAGTTGACCTACACAGCGTGGGACCTGGAACCGTTCGCGTCGGACAGCGGGTGGAATGGGCCGCCGTTCCGGTGGGACGAGGAGCGGCGCTTCCTGCTGAGGTGCGAGCTGGACGCCGCCTTCTTCCACCTCTACCTCGGCCCCCAGAGCGAATGGCAGCAGCAGCCCGATGTCCTCACCCGCGCCTTCCCCACGCCCCGCCATGCCGTCAGCTACATCATGGACACCTTCCCCATCGTGAAGCGCAAAGACGAAGCCAAACACGGCCACTACCGCACGAAAGAAGCCATCCTCCAAGTCTACGACGCCCTCGGCCAGACGATGCAGACCGGAGTCGCCTACCAGACTAGGCTCGCCCCTGCACCAGCCAGCTTCCGGGTCGCACATCGCCCCCGACTTCCTCAAGAAACCCGCGTCCCCCTCACTCAGGCCCGCGCCTACTGGTTGGAGTTCCTCGTGGCGGTGGCACGTCTCGCCGGCGAGAAGCTCACACTCGAACAGCTTTGGGAAGCTTACCTCAATGCCTTGGGAGCAGGGGAACTCAACGCTGAAGCGCAATCCGTGCTTGGTGAGGATGCTCCCGCCTGGATTGCCTCATTGGCCACAGAGCCTACGGAGCCGGAGTTGTTCGCCGACATGCTGGAGAAACTGAACGCGAATGGAAAACTCCACCGCCGAAAAGTCGGAGATCAAATCTTCCTCAGCCTGTCGTCCGACATTCCTGCGCAGCCGGATGCATGGCGCTTCTACGATGCCGCAGCCGCTCTTTCCATCCATCAAGCAAGACCCGCAGCGATGAAGATCGAGTTTGCTCCGTCCAAGACCGCCCTCCGCCGTGAGGTCGCACGTTTTGAAACCCTCGAAAGAAAGTTCGCATGAAAAACGCACCTCAGCTTTGGATCGAAGAACTCCGCATCCTGCGAAGCTGGTCACTCGATCCCACGGCTGAAGTTCGCCGCATTCCCTTTCGCCGTGGCCTGAACATCATCTGGGCTCAGGCGAGCCACTCCGACCAACCTGATCTCCCAGGCTTTGGAGGACACGCTGCTGGCAAGACCTCCCTATGTCGTCTTCTGCGCTTTGTGCTGGGAGAGCAGCACTACGGTTCGCGCTTTATGCGTGATCGCATTTTGAACTCCTTCGAGAACGGCTGGGCAGTCGCCAAAGTATGGGTGGATGGCACATCATGGATTGTGGCTCGGCCCTTCCGCTCCGGCTTGCACCCCAAATCATGTGTTTCCGAGTCCATCGAGTCCATATTCAACAGTGAAGAAACCACCCTTCGCTATGAGGACTTCCGCGAAGCCCTCCACGCTGCCGTGATGGCTCGATTTCCCCTGGAAGAATTTCCCTCCGAGAAGGAACCCATTTCCTTTGCCCACTTGCTGGAGTGGCTCGCACGCGATCAGGAATGCCGTCTCTCCGGTTTGCTGGACTGGCGTCACACCTCCAGCAACCACGACAGCCCCGGTATGTCCGCCGAACAGCGGCGATTCCTGATCCGTGCCACGCTTGATTTTGTCGATGACCTAGTGAGTAAAGAAATCGAGAAGCGACACAAGATCGAAGTCGAGTACTCCAAGATCCCAGATGACATTGCTTACCGAAAGCGCAGCCTTCAGGATCACCTCGCCGCCCTGCGGAACGTCCTCCCAGCAGAAAAACTGCCCGATGTGGGAGAGTCGCTCTTCGTGGATGCCGTGAAGCGTCTAGCAATCTCAACCAGAGACAATGCTTTTCTGCCTATTGACCAACAAATACAGGAGCTGAATCTTCCCCAACTACGTGCCGATCTTGCCAGCCTTAATCAGGGCCTCGGAGCGAAACGTTATCAGGAGAAGGAACTAAAGGAACACCTAGCCGCCTTGAACACACGCTTCACCGAGGCTCAGCGTGATGGCAAGCAGGCAAGCTACGATAAATTTTGGGAACAGCTGAAGCCAACTGATGAGTATTGCAAGATACCCATAGCCGTCGCCCGATTTCGCTGCCCTCTGCGTCAGGAGTTTGAACCCGACGCGACCCCGGCACCGATCAAACAAGATTTCGAAGCCCAAGCACGGCAAGCCAGGCAGGAAATTCAAAACGTGGAGCGCAACCTTGCCCCCATCACCGCCGCTTGCCAAAAACTCGCTGACGAGGTCGAACACCAGTCCAAGTCGATCACCGCTCCCTGGGCCGCCTGCTGCGCCGAGCCGCCGAGCTAGCTATGTCCTTGCCGAACCAAGCCGCCGAGCAATACGCTGCAGAGGTCGCCAAACTCGATGCCAATCCGCCGAGCACGACCGAAGTCCTCGCCATCGTTAAACAACGCCGAGGGCAGGACCTCTTCCGTCAGGCTCTCTTGGACTACTGGGGCTGTGCCTGCGCCGTTACTGGTATAGCCGAGCCCGAAATCCTCCGCGCCAGCCATGCCAAACCCTGGGCCAAATGTGCGACCGACGCGGAGCGCCTGAACGTCTTCAACGGCTTTCTCCTTTGCGCCCACCTCGACGCCCTCTTTGATTGCGGACTCATCACATTTGATGAGCAAGGAGCCTCCGTCATATCCGCTCGCCTCGATGCCCATTCCCGCAACGCCTTGGGATTGAATTCCTTCATTCACCTCCGATGGATCACAACAGAGCATCAGTCGTTCCTGAATTGGCACCGGAACCACGTCTTTCAACCCTGATAGAGAGCAAAAAACCGCGGGCTTTCTAAAGTGCCTAGTTGGGTGGGCATTGGCAGCGTGCTTAGTTAATTTTTTCCATGTGGAACCGTTTTGGCAGGTAGCTCCCGCTTGAGTCCGATTTGCTCGCCCAGGTTGTTGCTTCAACGGGGCCGCCCTCCGAGGAGGGCGGATAGGCCGAACTTCTACAGCAAGACTAAAGCCATGAGCCCGCTGGCTTCAACGGGGCCGCCCTCCGAGGAGGGCGGATAGAGTCGGCTCCCGGGCCTCGCAGATTCAAGCCTTCCAGCCGCACTTGGCGAGCGGTTGGTCAACAATGATGCTGGTGACGGGGACGACATGAAATAAAAGGGGCGAAAGCGTTGGTTTTCAACG
>JAPLUN010000080.1 GCA_026397715.1 Verrucomicrobiota bacterium | reverse complement strand
GCGCTCATGGTTGTTTGTGTTCGGTGCTGCGGCCTGCAGTTTTGGATTTGTCGAGCAGGGCTTTCAGCTCGGCGGCGATTTCGGGGTGTTTGAAATAGAGATTGGTGGTTTCACCGGGATCACTGCCGAGATCGTAGAGCTGGCCAGGTGCTTCAGGCGCGGCTTCGGGCAGTGCGAATCGTTTCAACTCGGGATTGGCGTAGTTGTTTCCGCCGGAGCCGCGGTGGTCGATGAACTTCCATGAGCCACGGCGAATGGAAAGCGTGCGCAGTCCGCCGAAGGCCTGCGTGAGCAGATACGGACGGACCGGTGCCGTTGCTTTGCCTTCGAGCACTGGCAGCAGATTGAAGCTGTCCTCTGCGGAATTGTGAGGAAGCTCCGCGCCAGTGACCGCAGCGAGCGTGGCCATCACATCGGTGAGGCTGGCGAGTTGGTCGCTGGTACTGCCGCTTTTCACATGACTAGGCCAGCGGACGATGAGCGGCACGCGGTGGCCGCCCTCCCATGCATCACGCTTCATGCCGCGCCAGGGCTTGGCACCATCGTGATCATGATCGGCGCGCATGTGAACGACGCTGGTGGTTTCTGGGCCGTTGTCGCTGGATAATAGGACGATGGTCTTGTCCGCGATGCCGAGCTTTTCGAGTTCCTTCATCAACTCACCGATGACCTGGGTGGCGTGGTAGAGAAAGAAGGGCTTGTCCGGCGTGGTGCGAAGGTGCTCTTCCATGAATTCTCGGCTTTTCTTGACGAAGAGCAGGTCCACTTCCTCCATCGGGAAATCTGGTGCGATGAAGCCATTGCGGCAGTCGTTCGCATGGGGGTGCTTTGGAAGTTTTGATTTATCGATGGGGGCTGTGGGTGGCACGGGTATGCGGTCGCCATCAATGAAGGCATAGAGCCAGTCGGTCGTGGGGCAGCAGGCGGTGCCGAAGAAGTGCTCAAAGCCATGATCAAGCGGCCCGCCTTCGATGCGACGTGTGAAATCAATGCGCTGCACGTCTTCCAATCCACCTTTGTGAATCGCTTTGCCGAGGCTGTCGCGAAAGGTGAGACCCACATGCCATTTGCCGACGGCTGCGGTGGCGTAGCCCTGGCTTTTTAGCAGCGTGGGAAGTGTGAGCCGACCCTGTGCAATCAAGCTGGGCCCACCCGCACCTTGGAACACCGTTCCGCCATTCGGGACTCGAAACGCCATCTGGCCCGTCATCAAACTGTAGCGTGATGGAGTGCAAACGGTGGCCGGGCTGTGCGCATCGGTGAACCGCATTCCCTCACGTGCGAGGCGGTCTATGTTTGGCGTAGGCACCTTCGACTGCTCATTGTAACAGCGCACATCGCCGTAACCGAGATCGTCCGCGAGGATGAGCAGCACGTGGGGCTTTGTGGTCGCGAGTGCGTGGCCACAGACCAAAGTGATCTGCAGCAGGAGCAAGCCCAGTGATCTCATGAGTTGCATCGATGGCTATTTTTCCAACTCTTGGCGAGTGGCGATGGGTACGTAGCCAGCCTCAAGGCCCTTGGGTGGCGTGAGGATCAAGGCGGGATCAATGTGCGCCAGCGTGCCGACATCGGGAGGGGTGAGGTAGTCGCGGTCTTTGGTCCATGCGCGGTGCAGTTTCTCAACGCGGGCTTGTACTTGCTCACGCTCTTCATCGGTGAGGTCTGCATTGAGCATCGCGGGCTGGTCGGTGAAGCGATACCAATAATACGTCACCACACTGCCATCACCGAGGCGGGCTTTGAAAGGGCCAGCGACGGGTCCGGGTTTCTTCCAGGAACTGGCCGTATCATCGGGTGTGGTGCGTGGCTCCTGTGGCTTTTCGGCGGGTGTCTCAAAGCTGTGCTGCGTGAGGCCCAGTTCCGCAGGCACTTCCTGAGGCGGCAGTACATTCCACTGCGGCTTTTTGCCGTTGGTGCCCAGCGCGTAGTATTCCGGCAGAGTGACGAGCGAGCCGCTGCTGAGAGTGAGCTGTTTGCTCCACTGATAGCCAAAGGTGATTGGATTCGGTGTGAAGGAGGTGGCGAAGTCCTTCCAGGCCAGCGGCACTTTCTCCTCCCGCTTGGTGCCTGGTGGATAGATGCTCCAGTTTGATCCGCCGCCTGCGCGGAAGGTGTGCACGATGGATGCGTCTGCTTTGATTGCGCCATCTACTGGCGCACCGCCATCGAACCATTTTTGCACGTCATCCCACAGGGCTGCTTTTTTATAAGCGGTGAGCCGGTGCAGCACGGTGGATGTGCCATCGGGTCCGATGGGGAATGACGTTGGCGCCACGCGTGCGTATTCCTTGCCGTTTGCGTCTTTTGTGAGAACGGCAGGCACGTGCTGCGTCTCCATCTGGATGGCTTTGTTGGGGCCGGCAGGACGTGAGTCGAGCAGCATGTCTGCCCACTCCGGGTGTTCGATCGTGGCCTGCGTCCAGAAAAACGGGGTGAAGAAAGCAGCAGGTCCTTTGAAGTTTGCGGTGTTGAGAAAGAGTGTCCAGCATTGATTTCCTGTGGGCACGTTCTTGCCTGCCGTGGTGGTCTTCGGATTGGTCAGCGGCAGAGGCAGATAGCCATAACCAAAGAGTTCGCCACTGGTGCCTTGCTTGAGATTCAGGCCATCGAGTGGAAACAGCAGCCACGGGCTGAGCTGCGCCACGCCATACTGGCCGCGCGGCTTTTCCCAGGTGCCCGCGCCGTAGCCGGGGCCGTTTGCAATGAAGGAAAAGTTCGGCCCAACACCGCCCATGATGAACTTTGGAGTGGTGGTGGGGAAGTGTGTGTCACGCCACCAGCCGAGCCCGCCTTCGATGTCGGTGTAGCATTTGCCTTCCGGTTT
>JAPLUN010000163.1 GCA_026397715.1 Verrucomicrobiota bacterium | reverse complement strand
GCGGTTTTGTAAACCGCAGGTCGTCGGTTCGACCCCGACTGCTGGCTCCATCGTGAAAGTGCATAAGTCATTCAACATGAGTCATTTACTGATGTTATAAAAGTGACGGATCAATCGGCTGAAGTTGTGCCAAACTGTCTGGAATTGCATCGAAATGCACAAAAAACCGTTATAAATCCGTTACGGAATAGCAGGGGCCAACCGGCGTGTTGAGCGGTTTCGACTTTGATGAGACCTGATCCAGCGGAGGACAGACCCTTGAATTGTCGGTGGTGTTCCGATGTCGTGGCGACAGAGCCTATTGAATTGCCCGCCGTGCCCCAAACGGACAGAGACAGCGAAACAGAGCTTTTTAGCGCCATCACCAAACTCCCTCCCGAGGAAAGGTGTGACCTGATGGACCTGTTCACGTTCGGGCTTCCGTGCGTTCGGTCCTACAACTTCGCCCGGAATCCTGCAGCCAACGCCAACCTTGACCATCAGGACTGCTACCTTCCAGCACAAAGATGCTCCATGAGTCCCTTTCGAAGGGTCTCCACCGCTACAAGAATCATTCCTGAGCCGGATACAAGTTCAGCACAGAAGCTGTTTCCAATTGCACTGATGGGGTTGGAGGAGGGACGTAGCCAAGGCTATGAGGCACGCTGCCCGCCAGGAAGGGAGGAGAGAGGTCGGGAAGTATGATCACCTGTTTGGGCTCTTGCCTTAATGTGGGTAATTGTGCCTTAAGGACACCTCTGGATACTTCGTCTTGCCAAAATCGACATGTTGAAAATGAAGGTTTTATGAGGAGGGGAGTTCTAAAAGAGCGGGTTTCCAGAAGTGCCCTTAATCTCATGAAAGTGCCTTAATATTACCAAGGGTGCCTTAATATTACCAAGGGTGCCTTAACTGAGCTGATTCGTAGGGTTTGAAGAGGTATTGTTGATGGGGGCGGTCGGGATTGAGGAAACACTTCTCGTTGACCTCGTCCGCGCCCTCCCACTCAGCCGCTTGGTTAACGCAAAGGACAAGTCGGCCCTAGATTTACATTGTAATGACACGGAGCCCGCGATCTCTCGATTAAAGGCTTTGTCGCGGTGTGATCTCTCGTCCGCGCCTTCCCCCTCAGCCGCTTGGTTAACGCAAGTGCCAAGTCGATCCTAGATTTACATTGTAACGACATAATGAGCGACGCGACTGCTCGCTTGCCGACTTCAGTTCGTGAGCATGAGCCGGGATGCTGGTCATCCTTTGCCGCCGTGCGCTCTCTCCTCCTCGCTAGGGACAATCAGGCATCTTTGATTCTGGTTCCTGAAATATGTTTTGTTTCATTTCTCCGGCCCCAACGTCCCCCTGCGCCGGTGCGGAATTGCCAAGACTTCTTTACCAGAGCGCCAGAGCGAATTGAGGCGGTCAGACAATAGCTCGTCAAACAACTTTCGATGTTCAAAACCAGTTCCAGTCGATAAAGAAACAAACTGGCCGTCCGTTGCAGCTTCTAGAGCAGAGGGCCAAATCGGCAGTTTCAACGGCCTTTGGGATGGGCCATGAAGTCGAAACTCCGATGTCAATCAGGCGCAAGAGACTGGTCACTGGTCGTTTTTGCCCCTGAGGTAGGCAGTCTGTCGCTAGATGTAGAAATCAGAAGTCCCAGGTTTCGCCCCAGAACCTGAACGCAAAGCCCTGCCAATCACAAAGCACAGATTGGGGCGCAAGCTTTCTTTTGATTGATCAAAACTGCTTTGTCCATCTAATCTCTTAAAGGTATTCCCATGCAAAATGTATTCCGCTTCCGAAACGATTTGATCGACAGCTACAGCTCCTTTTCCCGGAGCTTTACCAAAATTGGGGCCGAAGACATTGCAAGGGAGGTCGAAAATGCCTATGGCCGTGGACGATATTGGCCGGAACCTCTCATTCAGATCAACCCGAACTACCAGAGGGCAGCAACAGTTGCCCAATTGGTCTCTGAGGGCATGCTGCATCCGGGGTGTGAAACACTTTTCAAGGTAGGCAAGCCCCCCCTGCCACTTCAATCGATTCAGCTTTTCAAGCACCAGATGGAGGCCACCACCAAGGCTCGTCTCAAGCGCAGTTACGTAGTGACCACAGGTACAGGATCCGGGAAGTCGCTCGCCTTCTTCCTTCCGATTGTTCACCACGTTCTCTCTGAAAAACAAAAAGACCCCACTCCCCGAACCAGGGCCATCATCATTTACCCCATGAACGCCTTGGCAAACAGCCAGGCGGAGGAAATTGGCAAGTTTCTGGAAAACCCCGGAGCTGAGGCTCTCGGATTGACAATCGCTCGCTACACAGGCCAGGAGAGTGGTCCAGAGCGTCAGCGAATTGCAGAGAATCCGCCTGACATTTTGCTGACCAACTTCATGATGCTGGAGTTGATCCTCACCCGCTTCGACCCTGAAGTGGACTCCAAAGTGGTTCGAAACTGTGAAGGGCTTGAGTTTATTGTTCTCGACGAACTGCACACCTACCGGGGCCGTCAAGGGGCCGATGTCGCCATGCTCGTGCGCCGGCTTCGACAGAGGCTGAAAGCTGACAAGCTCCTCTGCATCGGCACCTCTGCCACAATGTCGAGCACTGGTTCCGTCGAAGACCAAAAGCGCACGGTCGCGGGCGTTGCCTCTAAACTCTTCGGGACGGAACTGACTGAAGATGACGTCATTGGGGAGACATTGGAGAGAACAACCAACCGTTCCCGCAGTCTTGATGCCATTCGGTCTTCCCTCGCCTCCCGACTGGGGCAGTCGGTGGAATCTTGGGCCACACTGGACGAGTTCCGCAACGATCCGCTCGCCATTTGGACCGAGCTAACCCTCGGCCTTAGAATGCGTGATCAGTCCCAGCCTGATCGTGCTCGCACTCTCAGTTTGTCTGAGGCAGCAGCGACCTTGGCTGAGGATGCCAAAGTCGATCCAGCACTTGCTCGACAGGCCTTGGAGCAATTTCTCACCGCTGCACAAGATGTTACGACTCCCGACGGCCGCGCACTCTTCGCCTTCAAGCTTCATCAGTTTATCAGCGGCCCTGGAAAGGTCCTTTGCACCCTTGAGCCTGACAATGAAAGGCAGATCACCCTTGAAGCTCAACGTTTTGCCCCTGGTCGTCAGCAGGAAGGCGTGTTGCTCTTCAGCACGCATTTTTGCCGCGAGTGCGGTCAGGAGTACCATCCCGTCTGGGAAACTTCTGAGTCGGCACCCCATTTCACGCCGCGTGAAATCGACGATGTAGGCAACGACGACAAGCAGCGCCACTTCGGCTTCCTCATGCCCGTCAGGGCGGGTCAGGATTATCAAGGCCGACTGGAGGACTTGCCCGACTCGTGGTTGGAACAGGCGGCCACCGGTGAAAGGATCAAACAAAACTACAGGAGCGCTCAGCCTCTGTCCGAATCCATCGATGCACGAGGGCATCGGGATGGTGGCCGCCGCTTTTGGTTCATTCCCGGCAAGTTTCGCTTCTGCCTCTCCTGTGGGCATGAGCACCAAGCGCATGGCCGCGACATCAACCGCCTTTCTGGCCTTTCCGGTGAAGGTCGATCTTCGGCCACGACGGTGCTCACGCTGGCCATGCTTCGACAACATTTCGCGACATCTGTCCCGGAGAGCGCCACGTCGGACTTTCGCAAGCTCCTCGGCTTCACTGACAACCGACAAGATGCCGCCCTCCAGGCCGGACACTTCAACGACTTCATCTACCTGCTCTTGATCCGAGCCGGACTTTTGGCGGCCCTACGTGGCAAAGGGGGTAAACTCCACGCTGGCGAATTGGGTGTCGAGGTTTTCCGAGCACTCGGCTTCGAGACCTCCGACGAAAACATCCTTGCTGAGTATCTTCAGGAGCCTGAGACCTTTGGTATCAACAAGGAAGAGGCCGACAGAGCCGCCCGCTTCGTTCTTGGCTATCGTTTACTTCGGGACCTGCGCAAGGGCTGGCGGTACAACAACCCCAATCTGCGCCAGTTGAAGCTGCTCGACATTGACTTTCGAGGACTGAACGAACTCGCAGCAAAGGATTCGATTTACGCGGTCGACAAGCAGCCCGAAAACCTGAGTCCCGCCGCAGCGCAGGGCTGGTCTCTGCTTCGCTCTCTGCCGCCAGCAGGCCGATCCAAAGTCGGCCAGTTAATCTTTGAGGCGATGCTTCGGGATCTCTGCATCGAGTCCGAATACCTCGATCCAGCCAGACAGGACATTGCCAAGGCGGCCATTGCCAGCCACCTCACGGAACGTTGGTCACTTGGACCAGACGAAAACCTTGCCACGACCAAGTATCTCATTCTCGACCGGCGTCCGGAAGCAAAGGGCAAGAAGAAACGCGACGACCTCATCGGTGGAGGCCCGCGCTCCCGCCTTGTTCGGGAAATCCGATACGAAGATTTGGGACCGCAGCACGACCTGCGCACGACGCCAGGGGAGATCCTGGTGGAACTTGTTCGTGCTTTCCTCACATGCGCAGCCAAAGGCGGCTACGTCAGCAGCAGTAATCGTGGTCCGTCACTCACCGGCTGGGCATTGAAAGACACGGCGTTAGCCTGGCAGCTCAACGAAACGCCATCCGACCCAGATGGAAGGATCAATGCATTTTTCCGAGACCTCTACACATCGGTCGCTGAGTTGCTCGGCACACCGGGTCACTACTTTTTCGATTTCGAGGCGCATGAACACACCGCCCAGGTGGATGCAGACCATCGCAAGATCCTCGAAGCCCGATTCCGCCAGTCCGACCTCGACCGAAAGTGGTGGAAGGAGTCCGGGCAAAAGGGACCACTCATCCGTCTTCCCGTTCTCTACTGCTCGCCCACGATGGAGCTTGGCGTGGACATCTCCGCGCTGAACACCGTCTATATGCGCAATGTTCCGCCCACACCGGCCAATTACGCTCAACGCAGTGGTCGTGCCGGCCGATCCGGGCAGGCCGCTCTCGTGGTGACCTACTCGGCAGCTATGAGTCCGCATGACCAATGGTTCTTCCACCACTCCGACGAGATGGTCCACGGCGTCGTGAAGGCACCTACCCTCGACCTCGCTAATCAAAACCTCATCGAGAGCCATATCCACGCCGTCTGGCTCGCCTCAGTAGAACGTCAGATCGATACCAACATCGCGCCGCTGCTTGATTTAAACACCTCGGAGAAGCCGCTCGAAACATCGCTCAAGGCAGCCATTTGCGATCCGGCGGTGGAGCACCGGGCCGTCATTGCTGCCAAGGCTGTCATCGCTCAGGTCGATTCCGAGCTCTCCGGCTTGCCTTGGTATCTGCCGGATTACGTTGAAACCGTCATCCAGCGCAGTGCTGGAGCGTTTGCGAAGGCCTTCGACCGCTGGCGTGAACTGTATGATGCCACGCACAAGCAGATGGCGTCTGCAGACGCCATCAACAAGAGCCCAGCAACCTCGCCGGGGGACCGCGACAATGCCAAAAGGCGCTACCTCGATGCCGTCAACCAGCTCAAAGTCCTTCTCAAAACCAGTGGTGGCCAGAACAACGACTTCTACACCTTCCGTTACCTCGCCAGTCAGGGATTCCTCCCAGGCTACAACTTCCCGCGCCTGCCCTTGATGGCTTGGATTCCGTCGACAGGGCGCAAGAGGAACGGCAAAGACGATTCGGGAAACATGGTCAGCCGTCCCCGATTCCTTGCGCTCTCAGAGTTTGGCCCCCGCAGTCTCATTTATCATGAAGGCCGAATGTTCCGAGTGGTGAGAGCCAAGCTCAATGTCACCGCAGCTGACCACATTACCTCCGATTCGAAACTCGCCACGCTCAATGCGCTAGTCTGCACCCAGTGCGGCTATGGACATCTTGGACGACCGGAGGATCCCGAACCAAAGCACCACGTTTGTGATCACTGCGGAGAGGGATTCTCTCCTGATGCACGTGTAAACGAGCTTTATCGCATCGAGACCGTGGAGACGAAACCTGTCGAGCGAATCTCTGCCAACGACGAAGAACGCCAGCGTCAAGGTTTCGACATCATTACCACCTACCGATTCCTTCCCGGCACCGGTGGGGCTCCCAACAAGCAGGTTGCCAAAGTGACCCTCGGTGACGATACCATCGCCAATTTGACCTATTCACCGGCTGCCTCACTTTGGCGTATCAATCGGGGATGGAAGCGCCGTAAGGACAAGAAGCAGCTCGGGTTCTACATCAATCCGCTCACCGGGCTCTGGAGCAAGCAGGATGAAGCTGAGGGGAGCAGTCAGGGCGACGATCAAGAGTCGCCCGAAGACACGGCCTCAGCTAAGACTGCCTCGCAGCGTATTGTGCCGTTTGTCGAGGATCATCGCAACATCCTCATCATGACGCCCGACATGATGCATCAGGCTGCCATTGCGACCATTCAGGCCGCCATGAAGCGAGGCATTGAGCAGACCTTCCAGATTGAATCTTCTGAACTCGTCATCGAAGGATTGCCAACGCCTCAGGAACGCCGCTCTCTCTTGCTGTATGAAGCTGCTGAAGGCGGGGCGGGCGTGCTCAATCGCCTCGCCACAGATCGTGCCCAATTGGCGCAGGTGGCCCGTCTCGCGCTTTCGGTTATGCATTACGAAATGCCCAAAGGGCCGTTCAACGCTCAAGGACACCGCTGGTGCCCAGGCCGGTGAAAAGGCCCTTCAGTGTGAAGCTGGCTGTTACCAGTGCCTGCTTTCCTATTACAACCAGCCTGACCACGAGATTATTGACCGGCGCAATGCGGCGGCCCGTTCGTTTCTGGTATCACTGGCCAACGGCACCGTGGAACCGTTCCATCTGGAGTTGCCAACCTCCAAAAATACCACTGACGGATCTCCAGATTCCAAACCGCAATGGCTTGCTGAAATCTCCCGTCTCGGCCTTCGCCAACCCGACAAAATCGCCGTCCCAATCAACGGTGATGAAGCCACGGCTGATGCCGCTTATCAGTCCTCACGTGCGCTCATCTTTCTATCGCCCCCATCTGCTTCGACCACTGCCTACGCCCAAGATCGGGGCTACACGGTGATCGTCTTTCCACCAGACATGTCGGAATGGCTGGCCATCTTCGCCTCTCACGCCACCATCTTCGGCACTCCTTCCTCTCACGCATGAGCATCGTTTTCGCTGAATTTTCCCCCGGTGCACTGATCCGTGCTCGTGGTCGTGAATGGGTCGTCCAGCCAGGTTCTTCACCAGAAGCTCTCTCATTGCGCCCACTTGGAGGATCAGAAGAGGACATCGCCCTCATCCTGCCTGATCTTGAACTCACTCCACCCGAGCCCGCTACCTTTCCGTTGCCGGACCCCTCCCGCCACGGCAGCCATCAGGCCGCCACATTGCTGCGTGACGCCATCCACCTGAAGCTGCGCAATGGTGCCGGTCCCTTCCGCTCCTTCGGCAACATCGCCGTCGAGCCTCGCGCCTATCAGCTTGTCCCGCTGCTTATGGCATTGCGCCTTCCGGTGGTGCGCC
>JAPLUN010000557.1 GCA_026397715.1 Verrucomicrobiota bacterium | reverse complement strand
CTTGGGGTTGTGATCGCGGCCATTGGCACCCTTCTGGAAGGTCGGCATGCGCCCAAACTCCGTCACAAAGGCCACCAGCGTGTCCTGCAGCAGCCCCCGGGCTTTCAAATCCTTCAGCAGCCCGGCCACCGGCTGGTCCAGAATCGGCCCATGCACCGAGTACTGCTGCTCGATCGTCTTGTGCCCGTCCCAGTTGCCCACGCCCTCGCCCATGGCGTAGGAGCCGTTGAAAAGCTGCACAAACCGCACCCCGCGCTCGATCAGGCGCCGCGCCAGCAGGCAGTTCTTGGCAAAACCAGCCTTCGTCTCGTTGGCATCGTTCACGCCGTACAGATCCAGCGTGGCCTTGCTCTCGTTCGACATGTTGCCGACCTCCGAAGCCGCAATCTGCATCCGCGCTGCCAGCTCGTAGGACGAAATCCGCGCCGCCAGATCGCTGTCCGCCGGATGCTCCTGCGCCTGCCGCTGATTGAGCAGATTCACAAAGGCACGTGTGTCGCGGTCTGCCGCCTCGCTCACACTCGCGGGGCGGACTAGATTGGGGATCGGCTTGCTCGCATTGAATGCCGTGCCTTGGAATGCCGCTGGCAGGAATGCCGAGTTCCAGTGCCTTGGACCGATCTGCGGCACGCCACGCGGATCCGGGATCGCCACAAAGGCCGGCATGTCATCGCACTCGGAGCCGAGCGCATACGTCACCCATGAGCCCATGCCGGGGAAGCCGTCGAGAATGTACCCCGTGCTCATCTGATTCTCTGCCGGGCCGTGCGTGTTTGACTTCGCCGTCATCGAATGAATGAAGCACATGTCATCCGCCAACCCCGCGATGTTCGGCAGCAACTCGCTGATCATCTTGCCGCTCTGTCCGCGTGGCTTGAACTCCCAGATGGGTTTCACGAGATTCCCCTGCGCCCCTTGGAAGGTGATCAAATCCGCTGCACCCGGCAGCGGCATGCCGTGCCGCTTCACCAGCTCCGGCTTGTAATCAAACGTATCCACATGGCTCATCGCTCCCGAGCAGAAAATGACGAGAACGTTCTTCGCGCGCGGTTCAAAATGCGGCGGTCTCGGCGAGTAGGGATGCGCCGGATCAATGCGCGGACGAATGGGGTCGTTCGCCAGCAGGCCCTTCTGCGCCAGCAGCGAGGTCAGAGCGATGCTGCCCAATCCGCTGACGCCTTGATTGAGAAAATTCCGACGGGATAGAAGATGGTTTTGCATAACAGGATCAATACAGGGTCATGAACTCGCTCGTGTTGAACAGCGCGCGGCAGAACATCGCCAGCCCGTGTTGTGAAATGAGTTGTGTGGAGGCAGCCAGTTCGTCCGCATTCGGATCGCGCTGGTAGGCGAGTTGAAACGCCCGTTTCACCTGTGCCGCAGCGTCCTTGCCCGCCTCCTTTTCAAGTCGCGCGGTCAGCAACTCACTCTGTTGCATCGCAAACGTGCTGTTCAGGAAATTCAGCGCCTGCAGCGGCGTCGTGCTCGATGTGCGGCGCGGGGCGATCTGCCCCGCATCCGGCACGTCGAACGCACCAAACGTGTCATCAAGCTGCACCCGTGGCTTGCTCTGGTACACCATGCGCCGGAACGTGTCGGGCCCAAACTCCTGCTTCGACTGATAGACCTTCACGTAGTTGTCATTCGGCACAAAGAGATCGAACCCCGGTCCGCCCATGGTCAGATCGAGCACTCCGCTCACGGCAAGGATCGTGTCTCGCAGAGGTTCCGCTTCGAGCCGCCGCGTCGGGAAGCGCCACAAGAACCGCGCACCCGAATCCGCCAGCATTCCGGTATCATTGGCCGTGCTCGACTGCCGGTAAGCCGCTGAGTTCATAATGAGCCGGTGCATCTCCTTCATGCTCCAGCCACGCTGCATGAACTGCGCAGCCAGCCAGTCCAGCAGTTCTGGGTGTGACGGCTTGCCGCCATTGAAGCCGAGATCGCTCGGCGTATCGACGATGCCCGTGCCAAAATGATAGTGCCAGAGGCGGTTCACCATCACCCGTGCCGTGAGCGGATTCTGTGGATCGGTCAGCCACTTTGCCAAAGCCAGGCGCCGCTCCGCTTCCGGTGTGTCTTTGGGCAGATCCAGTTTCGCGCCAATCTGCGTCAGCGCTCCCGGTGCGATTTCCTCCTGCGGCGTCATCGGGTCGCCGCGCTGCAGGCGGAAAGTCGGCCCAGGCTGCTCAAACCTGCCAAGATAGGCCATGGGGAAATTCGTCATTTCCTTCAGCTTGCGCTGCAGCACCGCACGCTGCTCGCTGTGTTTCTTGACCTCGGCGGCATTGTCAGCCGAAACTCCACTCAGGGTCGGAATGTCGCGGATGCGATCCCGATACTCCACGCTCAGCCTGTCGGCGGACGACGCCACTGCCTGCCACGCTTTCCCATCCAGCGAAATCTCAATCACATAATCCGTGGCCAGACGATCTTCATAGACCTTGCCCTTTTTCTCTCCGCGATCCCGGCTCCACACAGCGCTGCTGATGCTTTCTTCACGCGGCAGTTCGATCTGCAGCCAGCCTTTGCCTGCATTCTTCGAAATCCAGCTCTTCGCATTGCCATACAGCCCGTCGTTCGCATGCGCGATCTGGTGGCTCGGATTCGTGCCATCACTGAACACATCCGAAGCTGTCACCTTCGCGCCATTCTTCGCCAGCGCCACGTTGCGTGGCTGCTTTCCAGCGGAAAAAACTTCCAACTCATCGATGCACGGTTGCCCGCCGATCGTCGCACGAATCGTGAAGCGCACAAACTTCGCCTTCACAGCATCAAAGCTCTCGCGGTTCGCTAGATGCGTCACTGGCGCACGCAGATGCGGCTGCGATGCAGGCTGGGTGCCGTCCGCTGCTTCAAACAGCACCGCATCCGCCACGGTGGGCCCACCGAGTTTGCCACTGCGCAGGATGAGGATGGAATCCGGCGTCACCGCGTACGTCCCAGCATACTTGAAGCCGCTCCAGCGCTTCTGTTCTGGAATCGCACCGCTGCCGTCGGCAAACTTGCTTTGATCCACGCTGGCGATTTCCTGCTGGTCGCCCTTCGTGTTTGCGTCGCCATCCAGATCGAGGATGTAGCGCGCATCTTTCGCATGCGTGGTCCACGCAGCCCACGAAATCCAGATGCGTTGTTTGCCTGACACACGTGGATTCCATGAGAAGAAATCCTTCGCGTCGGCATCCTGCACCGCATTCCAGTAGCGATAGCTTTCTCCGAGATTGGGCAGCCGTGTCGCATCACCCGGATCTGCTGCCTGGCCCAGTTCAGTGCCCGGAGAGTATTCGATGGGCTTGCCATTCGTGGGCTGCTCAATCTGCACGCAGCCGATCGCATCTGGCTTTGCTGGCGGCGGCAGATCATCATCCACCAGCACGCGTTTGGTAAGTTGGGCTCGTGGTTGGAAGCGTGCGAGTGCAGCATGAGCCCAAGGAATGTGCTGCCCGTGGTGCTCACGAGATCATGCATTTCATCCGCCCGTTGATTCGCCCGCAGCACCGGGTCCTGCCCCTTCACCTGATCCCAGGAACCGGCCACGAGAAATCCCGTGCCTTCATCCGTGCCCAGTTGGTCGCCGGCGATCTGTTCACGCACAAACTGGTCATACGGTTTGTCCTCGTTGAACGCACGAATGACGTAGTCGCGATACGGCCACGCATTGGGCCTCACGCGGTTCATCTCAAAGCCGTGGCTTTCCGCAAAGCGCACCACATCCAGCCAATGCCTCGCCCATCTTTCGCCATAGCGCGGTGAAGCCAGCAGACGGTCGATCAATCCTTTGACGGCTGCTGTTTGATCCCGGCTGAATTCCTTTTCAAAAGAAGTCGCTTCTTCTGGTGTCGGCGGCAGTCCGGTCAGATCAAAGCTGGCACGGCGGATGAACGTCCGGGCATCTGCCGGCGCATTCATCGTGAGGTTTTTCTCCTTCAGCTTTTCACCAATAAACTCGTCGATGGATGCAAGCTTCGATGACTTCAGCGGCAGCAGCGACCAGTGCGTGATATCGCCCTTGGGCTTCTCCTTGAGCACGATCTCCTGCGGCCACGCCGCGCCCATCTCGATCCAACGCTTGATGAGGTCGGTTTCGGCGGTGGAAAGTGCTGGCTTCTTCTTCGGCATCTCCGCCTTCTCGCCTGCGCTCTCCGGCACGATCATTGTGTAGATCGCTGACTCCGCAGCTTTGCCCGGAACCAAGGCTGCTCCGTCGTCACCACCTTTGAGCACATCCGCCAGCGTGCTCATGTTCAGGCCGCCTTTGGTCGTCACGTCATTGTGGCATTCCACACAGTTCTTCACCAGGATCGGTGCCACCTGCTCATGAAACAGCTTCGCTGCATCAGGCTCGACGGCGAAGACACTGCTACTCGCAAGGACGAAGGAAAAATAAGAGAGTGATTTCATGCTGCTTTCTTGGCTTTAGGCAGGGCCAGATCGGCCTCGGCGGTGATCAAATGTTCGCGCATCGCTTTCACTGCGGCGGCGGGGTCTCGTTTCTCGATGGCGTTCAACACCGCAGCATGCTGCCGCACCGCATTGTCAGTTGAGGTGCGGCTGTAACCATGCTGGAGGCTCGTCTGAATCAATTCGGAGAGCGAATGCAGCAGCAGGTTGGCAATTTGATTCCCCGAAGCTGCGGCCAGTTCCCGATGGAACGACATATCGGCCTCCACCGCAGTCTCAAAATTCTGCGTCTCCGCCAGTTCCTGCAAAGCCGCGCGCAACCTGCGAATCTGCGCCGGTGTGGCGTTCTCGGCGGCCAGCCGCGCATTCTCCGGCTCCAGCATGAAACGCACCTGAATGAGCTGCCGCAGCCGCTCCTTGTCATCGGGAATCAGCAGCGCCAGAGAGCCGTTCAGCGGCTTGTGCAGCTTGTCCACCACCTTCGTGCCGACCCCATGCTTCACTTCCAGCAGCCCTTGCAACTCCAGCCGCTTCGTTGCCTCCCGCACACCTCTTCAACAAGACTGCGCTGGGGTTTGATGGATGAAAAAGCCATGTGGTTAGAGGTCTTACCACTGGCTTAAACGAGGCGTTTTTTGCGATTCTATCGCGAGGGATTCAAATCTCAGATTGTCTGTGACGAATACCCGCCATCCACGACCATCTCATGGCCGGTGATGAAGGAACTGCCTGCACCCGCGAGCAGCAGGGCCGCAGCGACGAGTTCCTTGGCTTCGCCAAAGCGGTTCATTGGCGTGTGGCCCATGATCTTCGCCACGCGGTCAGGCGTGAGCACTTTCTTGTTCTGCTCGGCAGTGAAGAAGCCGGGCACCAAGGTGTTCACGCGGATGCCAAGAGGAGCCCATTCACGCGCAAGGTTCTTGCTGAGATTGTGCACCGCACCTTTGGACATGGAGTAGGTGAACACACGGCTCAGCGGCAGCAGGCCGGAACACCTGGCAGGCCAGGAACACGCCCTTGGTGTTGATGTTCATGATCCGGTCGTATTCATCTTCAGGAATATCGAGGAACGGCGTTGCAGAATTCACGCCGGCACCATTGATCAAAATGTGGCAGCCACCGGAGCGCTCCAGCACCTGATCCAGCAGGATTTGCAGGTCGGCTTTGCGGCTGGCGTCAGCGGAAACGAAGTAAGCCTGACCGCCTGCGGCTTGAATGGTCTCCAGGCGCTTGTCGGCCTTGGACTGGTCCCGCCCGACGAGCACGACCTCCGCACCTGCAGATGCATAGCCTTCTGCGATGGCGCCGCAGAGTTCGCCTGTGCCGCCGATCACGACAGCGGTTTTGCCTTGAAGAGAGAAGAGTTCGAAAATGGAGGACATGGTGTGGGGCGCATCTATGGCGTGTCATCCCGCCGCCGCAAGCAGGCTGTCTCGCCACTTTCGTCATCTTGACACCCTGCCCGGGGTGCTCTCCCGTACGAGCATGCCTTGGGGCCACATCCTGACCTTTCTTGCCGGCGTCCTCGTCGGCGCAGCCTCGATTGTGATCTGGAAGCTGCTGCGTTTCGCTGCAGATTTGCGCGCGGCGAGGCATGCTTTGGAAAGTTATGTGTATCCCGAATGCGGTTTGGCGGACGAAAAGGCCCACGCGGCGGTCGAGGCATGCAAAAACCGCGTGCGCTGGCAGAAGAACCTCAACCCCGAGTGGCTGCCGCCGCTGGTGGATGAAGTGCCGAAGCTGGTGCGCGAAATCGCGGCCATCTACCATCCCGGCAAGCAGGAGGCGCTGCTGGCTCCGGGCCTCAGCCAGTTCTCCCGCGCCGTGCACCTTGCTGCCATGGATGTGGCGGACTTCTTGCAAACTCGATCCATTGGCCGCCTCGTGGATGTAAGTGCCAGCACAGCTTTGAAAACCTGGGAAATGACCCACAAGATCGCCAATCACGAAAAACTGCAGACGGCAAACAAATGGTACAAACGCCTGCTGCCCTACTGGCAGGTGCTGCGCTTCAAATCCCCCATCATGTGGGCCGGGATGGCGGTTTCCAATGTGGCTGCGCGGACGCTGCAGCCGGCGGTGATCGATATTATCGCCAAGCGGGCCATCGACCTCTACAGCGGACGTCTGGGCAAAGGCTCCGGTGCACCTTTGACACCGCCCCTACCAATGCTGGAACAAGAACGGCCGCCGGGGCCGATGTGATTTACTTTTTCTTCCCTTTCAAGCCTGCCAGATAGGCCACGACGTCACGGATTTGGGGTTTGGTGAGGATGCCGAGCATGGGGGGCATGACGGTCATGGGCGGGGTGATGGTGGTGATTTGATCGCGGGGGACGGTCTGCGTTTTTCCATCAGGCAGGCGTAAAGTGACTTGTTTTGCGTCTTC
>JAPLUN010000408.1 GCA_026397715.1 Verrucomicrobiota bacterium | reverse complement strand
GGCGCAGGGCTTCATCGGACAAGAGGGCTTCGAGAGTGAGCATGGATAATACAACGAATGCCGCAAGACTCAGGGCGACGAATTCGCCATTCAGGCTGGCTAGGCGACCTTCAAGGTCTTGGCGCCTTCATCAATGAGGTGCCAGAAGCTTTTCGACTGGCTCAGGGCCTCGTCTTCGCCGCCACCGGGCAGATTGCTGCGGAAGAGGAAGTCGGTGAGGGTGTTTTTATGCAGCACCCGGTGGACGCGCACATTGCCATCGACAACTCCGAAATAGATTCGGTGGTCGCCGGCACGGCAGCGGTAAAACTTTTTGCCGCCGCGCTCGAGTACGCCGTAGCGTTTGGCGAGGATCGTCTCGTCGATATCGGCGGGCTGAATGTTCAGCGCTTCCAGCAGATGAAACTGCACCTGGGTGGGCAGGTGGGAGAGTTCGGCGGCGCTGATGTCATTGAAAACTATCTGGATCATTGTTGTGCGGCAGGGATAGGGGCGAGTGGGGCGTTGGAGGTCTTGTAGCGTTTGATGACGTGCTTTTTGCGCACGTTTTCCATCCACTTGTCGATGTTGCCCTTGGATTTTTCCTGGTTGATCATTTTTTCGATTTCCGGGCGCAGCTTTTCGATGTCCGGGGCGGCACCGAGCTTTTTGGCATCGCACGAGACAATGATGAAATTGGATTCCAGATCGAGAACCGGGCTGACGCCGCCGGTTTTAAGTTCCATGGCGGCATTGGCGATGGCGGGCATCAGGTCGGTCTTGGCCATCCAGTCCCAGGCGCCGCCATTTTCGGCATGGCTGTCTTGTGAATTAGTTTTCGCAACTTTGGCAAAATCGGTGCCTTGAAGGATTCTGGTGCGCAGCTCCTGGGCGAATTTCTGCTGCTTTTCTGGGGTGGAACCGGGTTCGCCTGTGAACTTGGAGATGGTGATGGTGGAGATTTTGATCTGATCTCCTTCACGCCATTTATCCACGTTTTTGTCGTAGTACTCCTGAACTTCGCGGGGGGTGGCGGGGGGATGATCGCCGGCATTGCGCGCACGCATGACATTCATGATGACCATTTTCTCGCGCAGCTCACGGAACTTTTTCACGGTCATGCCACCCCTGGTCAGTTCATCCACGAAGGCGTCGCGGTTGCCCTTGAAGCTCTCGCGGATGATGCCGTTGATGTCGTCATCGACGTACTGGGCCTTGATGACGCCGCCGATCTTGCGGAACTCGGCGAGCAGGATTTCGCGGTCGATCAGCGTTTCGATGGCTCCTTCGCGCAGGAGAGCGATTTCCTTTTTGATGCGTGCCGGGTCATTGCGGAACTGAAACTGAATCACCTGCTCCTGGGCCTTGATGGTTTCCTCCACCTCGGAAGAGGCGATGGGGATGCCATCGACGACAGCCGCAATGCTGTTGGAGTACTGCTGGGCGAGGACGCTGGAGCAGGCGGAGAGGACGACAAACAGGCTGATGCGCAGGGGAATCATGACAAATGAGGTGCTTATCGTAAGGCTTGGGGCCGCTGTGGCAAGGTGAAGTTCGCCTGTCAGGAGCGTGTAGATGCAGCTTCACCTTGCACGCGGGCGGCTCCGGTTTCTACTCTGCGCCTCCCAATCGCCGACCCCAACCCGCCATGAGCAAGAAAGCCGCCGCCAAATCCTCCCCCAAGAAAGCTGCCAAAACCGCCCCCAAGGCAGCCAGCAATTCCAAATCCCTGATGACTGAAAGCCGGGTGTTTAAGCCGAGCGCTGAGTTTTCCAAGAAGGCGCGAATCAGCTCGATGGCGCAGTATAAGAAGATGCATGAGGAGTCGATCAAGCATCCCGACAAGTTCTTCGGACGTGAGGCCAAGGAACTGCAATGGACCAAGCCCTTCACCAAGGTGCTTGACTGGAAGTGCCCGAACGCCAAGTGGTTCATCGGCGGCAAGCTGAACGTCAGCGAAAACTGTCTGGACCGCCATCTGGACGGCCCGCGCAAGTCCAAGGCCGCACTGATCTGGGAAGGCGAGCCCGGAGAAAAGCGTGTGCTCACCTACCAGCAACTGCACCGCGAAGTGTGCAGTTTTGCCAACGTGCTTAAGCGCCACAAGGTCAAGAAGGGCGACCGCGTCATCATTTACATGCCGATGATCCCTGAGGCCGCCATGGCCATGCGGGCCTGTACCCGCAGCGGCGCGATGCACAGCGTGATCTTCGGCGGCTTCAGCGCCGAGTCGATCAAGGACCGCGTGCTGGATTGCGGCGCGAAGATCATCATCACCGCCGATGGCGGCTACCGCCGTGGGGCGGTGGTGCCTTTGAAGAAGAATGTGGATGACGCTCTCAAGGGCAAAGATACGCCCGTTGAGACCGTTATCGTTTACAGGCGCACCAGCCAGGATGTGCACATCGAAGAAGGTCGTGACGTCTGGTGGCACCGTGAACTCAAGCCGAAGGGCATTCTGCACACCACGGGCGGCTATTTGCTGCACGCGCAGATGACCTGCAAATACGTCTTCGATCTGCGCGACGACGATGTGTACTGGTGCACCGCCGACATCGGCTGGGTGACCGGACACACCTACATGGTTTACGGTCCGCTGGCGCTGGGTGCCACCTCGCTCATGTTTGAAGGTGCGCCGAACTGGCCTGAGAACGACCGCTTCTGGAAGATCATTGAAGAATACGCCGTGACGGTGTTCTACACCGCTCCGACGGCGATCCGCGCTTTCATGAAGTGGGGTGACGAGTGGCTGAAGAAGCATGACCTCAGCAGCCTGCGTCTGCTTGGCACCGTGGGTGAGCCGATCAATCCTGAAGCGTGGATGTGGTACCACAACAAGGTCGGTGGCGGCAAGTGCCCCATCGTGGACACCTGGTGGCAGACGGAAACCGGCGGTCACATGATCACGCCGATCCCGGGTGCCACACCGACCACGCCTGGCACCGCCACACTGCCGTTCTTTGGGGTGGATGCCGCCATTGTCGATGACCTCGGCAAAGAGGTCGGCGTCAATGAGCAGGGCAAGCTGGTCATCCGCAAGCCATGGCCTTCCATGTTGCGCGGCATCTGGGGCGACAAGAAGCGCTATCAGGAAGCCTACTGGAGCGAGTTCAAAGGCTGGTACTTCGCTGGTGACGGAGCCCGCCGTGACAAGCAGGGGAATTTCTGGATCATCGGCCGCATCGACGACGTGCTCAACGTGGCCGGTCATCGCCTTGGCACTGCCGAAGTGGAAAGCGCGCTCGTGTCCCATCCTGCCGTGGCGGAAGCCGCTGTGGTGGGCCGCCCAGATGAGATGAAGGGCCAGGGCGTCGTGTGCTTTGTGACCGTTAAGGAAGGCATCACCTCCAACCGCGAACTCGCCGAAGAGCTGAAGAAGCACGTCCGCAAGGTCATCGGCCCGGTGGCCACTCCGGATGAGGTCCGCTTTGCTGCGGCACTGCCGAAGACGCGGTCCGGCAAGATCATGCGCCGCTTGTTGAAACAGATCGCTGCTGGCGAGCTGATCAAGGGCGACACCACGACGCTGGAAGACATCAACGTCATTGCGCAGCTTGCTGCGGGTGGGGAAGATTAACTCAAACTGACATCGGCTGGCTGCGGCATTTTCGGTTTCGAGAATGCCAGCAGCCGGACCCTTGCACTCGTTTGAATAAAGGCGTGGTACGCGAAAGCGGTTCATTCCTGAACTGCATCCAAGGTTTTCAACAGCTCAGCGGCCTCATTTTTTTGGCTGGAATGCAGGGCACCAGCCCAGGTGCCGTCGGGGACACGGGAGCAGATTTCGGACACTTCCTGGCCGAGTTCGATGATGCGCTGCAGGCAGCGCGTGGCCTGCTGGCGCAGGGGCTGGGCGGTGGCGGAGTCGAGCAGCTTTTGGGTGGTCGCGGTCTGCAGGATGCGGGTGGCTTCCATCACCTCCTGCGCATTGCGGTGGGGTGTGAAGAATTTGGCGTTCTGAATGCTGTGGGTATCGTTCTGCCGCCAGCAATTGTGCAGATCAAAGGCCAGCACCTCGTTGAGGTAGCCCAGCGTGGTGTCACGGCGGTCGGGGGCGAAGAAGTCGTGCAGGTCGGCGTGCGAGCGCCAGGCGAGGCGCAGTTCGAAGGCGGGCATCCATGAGAGCTGCACCTTGCGGCGGTGAAGCTCCGCGATCACGGATGATTGAAAGGCGATGAACTCGGCGTTGGAGGCGGGCAGGGGTGGTGGGCTCTTGCGCTTGAAGCCGATGAGGGCTTTGTCGTTCATTCCGATGGAGCGCTCATCTCCCGTGGTGTCGATGAGTTCGCGTGTCCATGCGTAGGATTCCACCGGCGCGTCGTCAGGCCACTGCTTGAGCACGTGCAGCACCGCCTGCATAAGAGGCAGGCCGCCGGGCTTGAGGTCCATGGAGCTTTGATCACGCGAGAGGCAGCGGTCCAGCGTGTCTGAGGCGCTGCGCGGATTGGCACGCACTGCGGCGAGGCAGCGCTGCTCAAACTCATCCAAGCTTTCGCCCGCGCGCGCCAGGATGACGCCGAGATCCCACAGCACGCCGCCGAGCGGGTAGGGGTGATGCATGGCACTTTGGATGAGCCGCAGCTGGAGCTGGAGCACGGTCTTCAGGCTGGCGGGGTCAGCCTTGGCGGTGGCGGCGAGCATCATGCTGGTGTGCTCCAGCCAGATGGAGTCGCTGCCTGCAGGGTAGAGCAAGCTCATGCCCAGCATGATCTCCGCCGACCAGAGACGCTCCTTGGTGGTGCCGTCCTGCCGGCTGAGGCGTGAGCACCAGCTCCACGTCTGTCTGTTCATTTGGTCAATCCAGCCACCCCGTCATCTCCGCTGAGCCTGGGGTGGTCTGCTTTTGCAAAACGGGCAGCACGCGCAGCAGCAGACGCGCCCACTCCAGGCGGCGTGCCGGTGGCGCAGCCCATTCGGTGTCGGAAAAAATTTGATGCAGTCCGGAATAAAAATGCGGCGGATCATGTGCGAGCACGCGCTGGGCCGAGGCCAGCACCAAGTCTGGCTCTTTGGCCAGGTGCACCCGCGCGTACTCCGGAAACATGCGCGCCTCCAGCACCGGCTTTTGCATGGCCAGATGCATGAGGTGCAGGTAGGTGGCATAGCGCGTCTGTGAGACCGGGAGCGCGTGCTGCACATCGCACTTGTTACTCGGATACTGCTCCCACTGCACGCCTTTGAGGATGGGGACGCTGAGGCCCAGCAGACATGAGCGGATGGACGTGACCCACTCCGTCTGCGTATTGTCCGCAGGCCACTCTTTGATGAAGGTCTCCACGATCCCAGCGGCCGCGAGCTCGCTTTCCAAATTGTCGGGGCAGGTGCCCAGCATGTCATACAGCCTGAAGCCGGTCTTCGCCGGGTGCTGCCGCAGTCCGCGCAGGACGGGTGCGGTGTCTGGCGGCGTGCGTGCCAGCATCAGTGCGGAGTAGTTCCTGAAGAACTCGTAGTATGGATTGAGCGACAGCGCCAGTTCGTGGCCTTCAATGAGCAGATCATCCCGCGCGCGCAGCAGATCTGCCGCCGGGAAGTAGCGCGGGTCATAGCCGCCTGCAGGCCGGCGCGCCACCTCGTAGCCGCCGCAGCTCGGCACCCGCGGCACCGCCAGCCAGTTGTCCCGTGCCGCTGCATACAGCCATGGGTCGATCCAGCGGTTTGTGTTGTGCTTGATCAATTCCCTGCCGATACGCAAGGCTGCTGCATACCATGCATTGCGGTGCTGCAAGTCCCAGCAGCCGCCCAAAAATCCCTCCGGCCTGTTGGTTTTGTCATCGCGCTTTTGAAAAGTGCCATTGCCATCGGCGATGAAGCGCTTGAGCGACTCCTCCATCTGGCTGGCATTCGCTGCGGCCATGGCGATGAGCTGCTTCTCGATTTCGCGTGTGTCCGCGCCCGCCATCACCTTTGTGCGCAGCAGGAAAAACAGCGCATCCGGAGAGTCCTCCGCGTGGCCCACCAGGTGCTCCAGCAGGCGCGCGCGCGCCTCCTCCGCGCGCGCCAGCAGGGGCTTTGTTTGGTCATTGGCAGTGTGCTTGGTCAGGCGGTTCGCGGCATCCGCCACGGCACGCGCGATCTCCTCATTCTTCAGCAAGGAGGGAGCCTCAAACAGGATGTCATCGATGAATTTCGCCAGGCGCAACTGCTGAGGCAGAAGCCTCGGCAGCCGCTGTGGAAAGCGGTTCAAGTCCGGGACACACGCTTCGATGACGGCCTGCAGCCGGTAGGGATCTGCCAGGTCAGTTTTGAACTCCCCCGCGTGGTGGAGAGGGCCGCTGATGTCGTCTGTGCAATCAAACTGATGAGCCGCCCACACGGGAAAGACCGCGCGCCGAACGGCGGGCTCTGCATCCGCGCAGGCCAGCCGCCAGAGCTCTTCGACGAGCTCGCAGCGCTGGCCCGGATGCCGCTGCGTCTCGTCTGCAACGCAGGTGAGGAGTTGCGGCGTCCAGCGCTTGAACTGTTCAGGCTCACGCAGCGCCACCACGCCAAACGGCAGTGCCAAATTCAGCAGCCGGAGGCGCTGCTCATCGTTGCAGCGGCGCACTATCACAAAGTCGATCCAGTCATCCAGCAGCCAGCCCACGTGCCGCACATTTGTTTTGCCCTGTTCACAGGCCTCCACCGCCTTCTGCACGTAGCTTCGCATCTCCTCCTGGGTCGGTTTGCCATCCGCGAGCCATGCGGCGGACAAATCGAGCAGCGCATTTTGCGCCCAGAACGGATGCTGGAGCACCAGAGTGCAGAGCTCCGCATGCAGCTCGCGCCGTCGTGCTATGTACTGCAGGGAGTCGGCATCGCGAGGGCTCGCGTCGCGGGACTTATCGTCTGTTGACAGCTTCGGGTACAGCGGCGGGATGAGGATCTGCTGCTCCTTCTCTTCCACGGAATCTGTCAGCAGCATGAAAAGCGCCGCTATGGCCTGGGGACCGATCGAGCCTTCGGCACCGAAGAGCTTCTGCTGCATCCACTCCGGATGATGCCGCGCCAGCCACACGCCCGCCTCTGCCACTTCCAGCCGTTCGTCCAAGGTGGTGGTTTGCGTCGTCTTGTGAATGAAGTTGCCCAGCTGGCCGGCGGCTTCATAGGGCTGCATGCCCTGCAGCTTTTCGATGACGCCCTTGATCGTCGGACTCGTCGGTGCCGGAACTTCGGCCAGCAGGGCTGAGATCGGAAATGCCAGAGCTGCCATCACCCAGAAAATTCGCATTTTCCGAGCCTAGCGACGAGCCTCAGGAAAGTGAATCTTTTTTGCAGGGCTAGTCTTCAGTCATGCTTTTAGGGCCTGCTCAGGAACTTCCCTTTTTGCGTCGACGTGGGCGGCAAATAGATCGAAGCATGCCTTACCCATCCCCATCATTCTCATGATCCTGCTGCGCACCTTTTTGCTGATGCTCTCCATTCTTCCTTTCGTCGGCTGTTCCAAGCAGCTGCCGCCGCCGCAAGAGCGCGTCGCGGGCCTGCCCGAATGGGTCGAGGGCACGAGTGAACCGCTGCCGCTGAAGAAGTCCGCCACTCCTGCCTACCTCCAAGTGCAAAAGACCGCTTCGGTCATTCGTCCCGAGCCGCTGAGGAAGATCGACGCCTTGGAAAAGCTCAATCCGGGACTTTCTTCGGCCCTCCCGCAATTGACCGAATTGCTGCGCACTGCGGAAGTCTCGCCGAAATTCAAATCGTTCTATGATGCCAAGATCAGCGCTCTTGCCGCCGGAGAGTCCATGAGCACGGACGATTACTTTGACTGCGCCACCGTGCTGCATCTCACCGCTCCAACCACAGGGCGCAAGATGGTGCTCTTCCAGTCAGACATGGACGTGGACACCGATGGAACTGACCCCGTAAGGCTCGCGCGCCTGCAGGATTACGATGACGCACGGATCTCGCGCAGCTTTCAGCCGCTGCTGGCCTATTCGTGGGCGCAGTCCGCAGGTCAGCATGCTGCCAATCCGTTCGTCCAGTATTACGCCGACACGCTGACCAAGCTGCGGACTCTCCACAAGCAGGTGTCCGATGAGGCCGCTCATGACCACGGGTACATCTGGCAGTCGGTGCAAAAGCAGTTTGAAGAGACGATTTCCACCCTGGACCGCCGCGCGAAGTACTATGATGAGGACCTGCGCACCCGGCGCTCCTTGGTGGGGAGCCTTGATCCTTTCATCGTGGTGCCGCAGACCTGGCCTGATCGTTTGAAGCTGCCCTTCAGCGTGCAGGTGGGAGATTTCGTGGCCGTCATTGCCGGTGGGAAGGTCTATCCCTGTGTGATCGGCGACACCGGTGGCGATGCCAAAATGGGCGAGGCTTCGCTCAAGGTCGCGCAAGCGATCAATCCCAAGGCCACGGGCAGAAACAGTGCTGCGGATAATGTAACTGTGACCTACGTCATTTTTCCACAAACAAGGCTTGCCATGGCAGCGCCAGACCTGTCAGTCTTCCAGACCGAGGTGGCCCGTCTGCTGGAAGAAATCGGCGGCCTCGGCACCGGCACGACTTTGCACCCCTGGCAGTAACACGAACCGACACCCCACAAGACACCCCATGAGTAATGACGTGCCACCACCGCCCACTGTGCTGCCACCACCCTCAGCCGTTCCCGTCAGAAAGCGCCGTCTCACCTTGCTGATCGAGCATTTGCGCACTCTCCTCGCGCCTGAATCTTTCAATCCCAAGTTCAGCTTTCTGGCGCTCATCACCGTGCCGCTGCTCGTCTTTGGGCTGCACGCGGCTTTCAACAGCGGCATGATCATGAGTCGGCCGCTGGGCGAGCTCATGGTGCCGGTGGGCCCGGATGTGCCGCCGCAGGTCGTTTTTGCCGCGCGCCTCGGCGAGTGTGGTGACAAAGGGGAGCAGATGGACGGAGCGCGCGGTATTTTCATGCCGCCGATGCTCACCGTGTGGGTGCGCAATTTCGATGGCTGGCTGATGGATCGCGCAGAAGGCAATGAAGCCCTGCTCAAAGACTCCGGCTTCACCCCGGCCTCCTATCGCACCTATCTTTCCCTTCGATCCAACAAAGGCCGCGTGCAGAGCGCCGCGCAGGAGGCTGCCTTCCGCAAATGGCTGCGGGAGATCATCCTTGACCCACGCCTCCTTGGAAAGCCCGGCGTGCCTGAACCCGCCACCCTGGAGCAGATGTTCAACGACGCGGATGTTCGCGGCCAGACAGACAAACGCCCTGAGATGGCTCCGGTCACACTCACATCCAGCATGATCACGTTTCAGGCAAAGCTGCTTGAGATGGTGCAGAAAAACCCCGAACTGCTCGGCACCTTCATGATCAGCGACAAACTCGCGCACAATCCGGAAACCTTTGCCCGCTTCCTTTCGGAACGTGGCATGCGCTGGGAGCAAAAGCTCAAGGACGACAAGCTCAAGTTTCAGTCCTGGCTGGAGACCAGCAGGCACAACCTGTGTCTCACCATCGGCGGCCGTGAGTTTGCCAGCATGCAGCCGGATAACAAAGGCCACAGCACCCTGGCCGGCGCCACGCTCAAAGGCCAGACCGACGATGACACGATCAATGTGCTGCTCTTCCGCCGCATCTCACCCGTCAGCACGGAGGTGGATCAATGGCGCGATCTCGTCACCACCTATGGCGTGGACAGCAAGGCCTCCATCACCGTTTCCCTGCGCACTGCGGATGCCGAGGGCCGTATCACCACACTGAAAATGCCCAGCGTGGTGAATGGCGGCACGCTGAAGCATGACTGCATCGTGACGCTTCCCCTGCGTCCTGTGCTCATGCGGTCCATCGCCTGGGCCGCCCTGGCCGGGGTGCTATGGCTCATCATCCTCGTCTCAATGCAGACCGGCACTTTGCGCACCAGCGTGCCGGAGAATGATCCGGTGATCACCAACTGGATGCAAAGCCCCTGGAGCGCCTCGCGCGTCGTCTTCGCCTGGTGGCTGGCCATCTGCACCGGCTGCTATCTTTTCCTGTGGGCCATGAAAGCACAGATGGACGTGCTTTCCGGCTCCGCGCCGCTGCTTCTTGGCATCAATGGTGGCACCCTGCTTGCAGCTTCCTTCGTGGGCTCCAACAGAAGGTCCGTGCGCAGCCGCTCCTTCTTGGAAGACATCGTCTCCGAAGGCGGAGAGGCGGAAATCTCCCGCCTGCAGATGATCATCTGGAATGGCGTCCTCGGTCTCGTCTTCATCTGGCAAAGTCTTGCCGACTGGCAGATGCCAACCTTTGATCCCTACCTCACCACGCTCCTGGGCATCAGTTCCACGGCTTACGTTGGGTACAAAGTTGCCGCCAAGTAACAGCGTATACTCTCTCCTTATGAAACTCGCACTTTTACTGACCCTCGCTCTGGGTCCCCTGGCCGCCCTGCATGCTGAGAACTGGCCGATGTGGCGTGGGGCGAACGGGGACGGCACCTCTGTGGAGTCGAAGCTGCCGGAGAAGTGGAGCCAGACGGAGAATGTGGTGTGGAAGATGGAGCTGCCGGAGCGGGGGAACTCCACGCCGGTGGTGTGGGTTGACAAGGTGCTGGTGACGCAGGCGATTGAAAAGGAAGGAAAGCGGCTGCTGCTGTGCTTTGATAAAAAGACGGGCAAGCAGCTCTGGGAGGCGGGCACGATCTACAAAGAGCCGGAACTGACGCATGCCACGAATCCCTACTGCGCGGCCTCACCGGCGACGGATGGGGAGCGCGTGATCGTGTTCTTCGCCTCGGCGGGTGTGTTTTGCTATGACATGAATGGCAAGGAAGTGTGGAAGCGCACGGATCTGGGCAAGCAGCACCACATTTGGGGCAACGGGACTTCGCCGGTGCTCGCGGGGGATCGGGTGTTTTTGAACTTTGGGCCCGGCGAGAACACGGTGCTGTACTGCTTTGACAAAAACACAGGCAAAACGATCTGGCAGCACAAGGAGCCGGGCGGGGCCTCCGGCGAGGGGGCGGACAAGAAGTGGCTGGGATCGTGGTGTGATCCGCTGCTGCGCAAAACCGGGGCAAGGGAGGAACTGCTGATGTGCTACCCCAGGCGTGCCTGTGCCTTCGATCCGCAGACTGGCAAGGAGCTGTGGACCTCCGGCGGCCTGACTGACCTCGTCTACAATTCACCGTTGTTTGCCGATGGGGTGATGATTGCGATGAGCGGTTACAGTGGTGCCGCACTCGCGGTGAAGACCGGCGGCAATGGCGATGTGACGGAAAAGAACCGGGTCTGGCAGCTGCCGAAGGTAAGCCAGCGCATTGGCAGCGGGGTGGTGCATGACGGCTACCACTACATCCTGAGTGATGGCGGGATCGCCGAATGCCGGAACCTCAAGACGGGGGAGATGGTCTTTCAGGAGCGCCTCAAGGGGAACAACTGGTCTTCGCTGGTGCTGAGCGCGGATGGGAAATGCTATGCGGCGAATCAAATCGGCGATTGTTTCGTGTTCAAGGCCAGCCCGAAATTTGAGCTGCTGGCGACGAATTCACTGGGGGAGAAAATCATCGGCTCCATCGCCGTGAGCGATGGCCAGCTTTTCATCCGGGGCTACAAGCACCTGTGGTGCATTGGGAAGAAGTAGGCGTCTGGCATTAGTCAAGGTGACAGGATCATTGCAATCTGGACTTAAGATTGACTCTCTCCCCGCTTTTCAGGTTAGGATATGCCTAACCTATGAAAATCATTCCCTCGGCCCTCCTCCTTACGGCATGCCTCCTCCAGGCGCGTGCCGAAACGTCCCTCACCATCTACAATCAAAAATTTGGTGTGGTGAGGGACAGCATGCCGCTGGATTTGAAGCAGGGAGTCAACCAAGTGCGCTTTGCGGACACCACTGCGCATCTGGAGCCTGACTCGGTGATCCTGCGTGATCCCAAGTCTGGGGTGAAGCTGAGCATTTTGGAGCAAAACTACCGCGCTGATCCCGTCTCCCCGGGCCTGCTGCTGGACCTCAATGAAGGAAAGGAGATTGAGTTTTTTGTGAAGGAGTCGAACAAGCCTGACCGCATCGTGACAGGCAAAGTCATCCGAAGCGGGTATGTGGCGCATCCTGATAATTCTTCACAGTCTTATTTCATCACGGGTGAGGACAGGCACATCGTTAATCCGGTGATCGAGGTGGAAGGACGACTGCAGTTTTCGCTGCCTGGAGAGCCGCGTTTTCCTGCTCTTGGCGATGACACCATCCTCAAGCCCACGTTGGACTGGCGCATTCACGCCGACAAAGCGGCCAAATTCGACGCCGAGCTCTGCTACGTCACCAGCGGCATGAGCTGGGAGGCCGACTACAACGTCGTTTCACCCGAGAAAGGCGAACTCATCGACCTCACCGGCTGGGTTACGATTGTCAACCAGACAGGCAAGACCTTCAAGGATGCGAAGCTTCAGCTCATCGCCGGCGATGTGGCGAAGCTGAGCCATCAAACGAGAAGCGATCCGTATGCAGCAGGAGGCATGGCGTTTGCCGATTCGTCGGGACCGCCACGAGTGACCGAAAAAGCTTTCGACGAATTTCACCTGTACAGTCTGCCTCTGCCCTCCACGTTGCATGATCGGGAGACGAAGCAGGTCGAGTTTGTACGTGCAGCGGGTGTCAAAGCCCAGCGGTTGTTCATTTATGACGGTGTTGCGATTGACCGTGACCGGGGCTCGCGCATGGAAAATATTCGCAACGACGAAAGCTATGGCACGCAGAGCAACCCGAAGGTCTGGATCATGCGCGAGATCAAGAACAGCAGTGACAACCACCTCGGGCTGCCGTTGCCGAAGGGAAAAGTGCGGTTTTACCGGCAGGACAGCGATGGGAGGCTGCAGTTCGTGGGTGAAGACATGATCGACCACACGGCCCGTGATGAGACGCTGCGGCTTTACACGGGCAACGCCTTTGATCTCGTCGGCGAGCGCAAGCGCATCACCTACAAGACGGACAGTTCCAACCACTGGATCGACGAATCCTTCGAGATCAAAGTCCGCAATCGCAAGCAGGACGAGGCGGTTGAAATCCGTGTGGTCGAGCACCTTTACCGCGCGACGAACTGGGAGATCAGGGACAGCAACAACACGCATCTCAAGACAGATGCCCAGACCATTGAATTTCGCATTCCGCTCAAGGCGGGCGAGGAAAGAACGATCACCTACACGGCCCACTATTCGTGGTAGATCATGAAGATTAGAACCTGGCCGATATTGGGGATTGCATTCTGCTTCAGCATGGCGGCAGCGGCCATGGCGCAGCAGAGCAGTCCCCTGGGCCATTCTTATTACCTCGGAGCGCCGGCCATGGGGAATGATCCCTTTGGCAATCCCCCTGGAATGACCTCCGTGAAACCCGACGTGGCTGCGGACGGTGACGGGGTGGTGTGGGCGATCTTTTCCCGTACGGGCCCGCAGATGGCCCAGTTTCGAAAAGGTGAATGGAAGAATCTGCAACTGGAAGGATTTTCCGAGTCTCTCAATGCGCAAAAACTCACGTGCCTTGCTGGTGGTTACGTCGCCTGCCTGTGGAGTGACAGATCGCGTGAAAACGCCTGGCATATCAGCCGCCATCGCG
>JAPLUN010000672.1 GCA_026397715.1 Verrucomicrobiota bacterium | reverse complement strand
CGTCACGGCAGATGGCAGAGCGCTGCATGGCACCATTCCACAGGTCATGAATGATCACGGCCACTTCGGCAGGGCGCACATTTTTGGAGATCTTCTTCTTGTCCAGGCCCTCCTGCAGCACCTGCTCCAGAATGGAGATCGCCTCACGATTTCCCGCCGCAAGCACCTCGCGCATCGCTTCACTCATATCAGCCACCTCGGCGGCAAGTTTGAGCACCAGGCAGGGGCATTTCCCCTTCGTTTCCAGCACACGGCAGATCGTGCCTTCGCAAAAACTGAGCAGTCGCTTCAGCGGGTCCGGCTCAGGCGTGTCGGAAAGCAGCATCTGCTTCTTGTAGGCCGTGGCATCAGCCACGTAATGCTTCAGCATTTCCACACCAAACTGTTCCTTGGATTTGAAGTGGTGGTAGAACGAACCCTTGGGCACCTTCACGGCCTCAAGGATTTCCGTCAGCCCGACCGAGTGAAAGCTCTTCTCAAGCATCAGCTCTTCAGCTGCGTCGAGAATGCGTTCTTTGGTCGTTCGGTCGCTCATGATGGGCAAATCATTAGACCGATCAGTCTAATTCGTCAAATGCATTTTTTGACTCATGCAATTCCGTCCGCAGATGCTATGAAACGCAGTTCCCGCACGTCATCGATCATTCAATCCCCATGACCCTCACCCACCCACACCTCGAAGTCAGCATCGGCATGCAGCGGCTGCGTTTGTTTGATGACAGGCGCCTCGTGCGCGAGTGGCCATGCAGCACCTCGAAATTTGGCATCGGCTTCACCGAAGGCAGCAATAAAACGCCGCTGGGCCGCTTTGTGGTGAAGGAGAAACACGGTGCCGGCGCAGACAGCGGCACCATTTTCAAGTCCCGGCAGCCGGTGGGCCATTGGCAGCCTGGAATGGAGACGAAATCCGACCTCGTGCTCACGCGCATTCTCTGGCTGCATGGCACGGAGCCGCGCAATGAGAACACCTACCAGCGCTACATCTACATTCACGGCACCAACGATGAAAACAGCATCGGTCGCCCCGCCAGCCACGGCTGCGTACGCCTGCGCAATCGCGAAATGATCGAGCTGTTTGACCTCGTGCCGGCGGGGACGCCAGTCTGGATCGAGGAATGAAAAGGGCATGCCGTTGTCAGTCCGCCGCAGTCACTTGGCGTTGTGACTCGCATCAAACTCTCGGGCGGTTGCCCAGCGCTGCCAGAAACACTTCGTGCAGGCGCTTGGTGAATGCCGCAGCACTCTCATCCGGCGGGCTCGCCAGAGGTTCGCCCAGCGTGATGCGCATGCGGATTTTTTTATCAGGCAGATGCCACAGCGGCCAGCCCTTGGAGAGGTAGTCGCTGTTGGTTTCGATGAACACCGGCCACACCGGAGCGCTCGACTGCGTGGCGATGATGCCCAAGCCGCCCTGAAGCGTGTTGATGCACTGCTCAAGTTTCCGCGTGCGTGTTCCTTCCGGGAAAAACAGCAGCCGGTCGCCCTGGCGCAGCGCTTCGATGGAATTCTGCAGCATTTTATGCGCGGGCTTGTTGGGGATAAAGCCCGCCACCTTGGCTGCGCCACGTAGAAACGGGTTGTGCATCAATGACGCCTTCAAAATGCAGCGCAGACCGTGGACTTTGGACAGAATGAAGACGGCATCCCAAAGCGCCGGATGATTGGGCGCGATGATCAGCCCGCCTTTGACATCCTTCAGCGCATCGAAACCGATGTATTCGCACTCAAACACACCGCACGTGCGCAGGAATGTGAGGAAGACTCGGAATGCCACGCTCAGCAACCATTGTCCCAGAGAGCGGGATTTTTCCACAGGCAGGATCGGCACCAGTACTGCACCAGCCAGCACAAACCACAAGCCGCCTATGGCCCAGTAGATCATGCTCAGCAGCAGCACGATGACATGCCACAAATGAATGATCACACGACAGATCATCGGCGCAGGCGCGCATCTTGGTGTTTGCTCTGTGAGTGAATCGTGAATATGACCGCAGCATGCCATCTTCCTCCGACCTAATTCAAGCGCTTTCCTCCCTTCCGCACGGTTCTGAGTTTCGCTTTATCGACGAACTTGTGGAACTGATTCCCGGCGCCTCCGCCAAAGCGGTGTGGAAGCTCAAGGGGGACGAGGAGTTTCTTCGCGGCCATTTTCCCGGCGCCCCGCTCTTGCCCGGCGTGCTCATGATCGAGGCCCTGGCCCAGCTCGGAGGCATTCTCATTCAAACCCGCCCTGGCGAAGCTCCGCTCAAAAACATGCGCCTCACCGCCGTGCGTCAGATCAAAATTCTCGGCAGCATCACGCCCGGTCAGTCGCTTCACCTCAGTGGCGCGCTGCAGGGCATGCTGGGCAATCTCGGGCAGGTCACCGGGGAAATCCGTGATGATGCCGGCAATGTCATCCTCACGGGAGCTGTCACACTCGCAGGAGAAGGCTGATCACTTCGGCAGGCGCAGCATGAAACACGCGCCATCCTTGTGCGTGGCATCCAGTGTGATCGCTCCTCCCAGCGCCGTGGCCAGCCTGCGGCACAAGGCGAGGCCCAGTCCGACCCCGGGTGCCGAGTGTGCCGCCTGATCGGCGCTTTTGTGAAAGGGGTGGAAAATCCGCCGTTGCTCGCTGCGGGAGATGCCACCGCCGTGGTCGCGCACGCGCAGCATGGCAAACTTGCCGCTCGTGTCCGCCTCCACATGGATCACCGGCTGCGCCGCACGTGGGGCCGCGTATTTGCAGGCATTGTCCACGAGGTTGAAAAGGATCTGCTCCACCGCTGCCGCGTCCACATGCAGCTCGGTTTTGCGGTCCGTTTCCGTGGCTTGCACCTGCACCGTCATGCCGCAGTCATCGGCACGCTGCTGCAGCCGCGGCAGGATGCGGTCCAGCAGCTCACCGATCGTGATGTTCTCGGCTCTCGCCTTCGCACTGCCACGCTCGAGCCGGGCATAGGCGAGCACGTTTTCGACGAGATGGCTCAGCCGGCTCGCTTCTCCGGTCAAGGTGTCCAGGTAGGTCTTCCGCTGCGCTTCATCGGTCACCATGCCGTCCGCCAGCATCTCGGAGTAGAGACGAAAGGTCGTCAGCGGTGTGCGCAGCTCATGCGTCACAGCGGAAACGAAGTCCGCGCGGCGCTCGCTCAGCGCCACCGTGCCGAAAAGCACCAGCCCCACCGCTGCGGCCGCCAGCAGGACACATGCGAGGGCGATGCCCAGAGACCTGCGCAGCGGGGTCCAAAACGGCAGCGGTGGCAGCTGGATGGCTCCTGGCACCAGTCGCACCGGCAGCGCTGCAAAGCGCAGCGGATCGTCATTCGGGCGTGTTCCTGCGGTGGCGTTCGCTGCTGGCTCCAGCTTCGCGTCTGGAAACAGATCGGTGATCTCCCGCAGCAGGGCTTCGCGCAGCGCCGGCCAGTCCAGCCACACGCCCTGCACCATGCGCACGCCATCCACGAAGGCTTCGCGCGTCAGCATGAGGTTGCTGCCGAGCCACACGCCCTGAAAGGGCCGCGAACTGTTCGCGGCTGCTGCGTTTTTGATTGGCGGCTGCACAGCGGAAGGAACGGCAGGAGCAGCGGAGGATTCTTTGCCCAATGCTGGGGAGGCATCATCTTCCTTCAGCGCCAAAGCCATCGGCGCTGGAGCCGCCGCAGGGGCCAGATCCTGTGGTTGCTGCCGAGCCGCCATTTGCTTGTCATCCATAGCCTTTGCAGCCGCTCCTGCGTTTGCCACGAGACTGGATCCCTCGCTTTTATCTGCCGGTTTCGAGGATTCTTTTTTCAAAGCCTTCGCTGCTGCTGGCTTTGGCTCGACCGCCTTTCCGTTGGTAAGAACCAGGGTGCCGGCACCTTGCTTCATCTTGATCTGCGGCTGTTGTTTGATCGCCTCCTCGGCCTGCAGGTTCACGGCACGATTACGGGAATAGTTTTCCGTGCTGTTCAGCATCAACTGTTGGGACGTCCCCTGGCCCTGCTGGGTGTTCCAGGCCGGATTGCGGGGAAGATTGGCATCATTGGCTTCAGCCGTCTTGGAATCATCAATGTCAAAGCGGGCCACGCAGGCCATTTCGGCAAGCAGCTGACGATTGTGCGAGGTTGCCGCCGCAGGGGTCATGGATGTTGCACGTCCGTTGTTCCAGACCGAGGAATCGCGTTGTTGCGGCGGCGTGATCACCTGCACCGGCTTGGCGAGCAGTTCGCGCAATCCGCTCAACCTTTGCTCGCTGCGAGTCAGGTCATCCGCATTGATGAACTGCGCTAGCGCCAGCGTGCGCTCGTTGTTTTGCGGCACCTGCGGGGACAAAACCTGGCCGCGTGTATCCATCTGAAAATACAGCAGTACATGCTCCGGCACCTCGGCGAGCAGCGGCGATGGCACCAGCACATCACCCTTAGCCACATTGTCGTACGCCTTGTTGATCAGACCTTCCGGCGAATGAAACGGCCGGAAATCATAGGGCGGCCGCGCATTCTCCCGGATCATGAGCGCGCTCGCCTGGAAATCGAGCCGCCACAGGGCCAGCCGTACGCGCTCCTGCTGGTCTGCCTCACGCGCTGCCGTTTCCCGCTCACGCTCCAGCGCCAGCGTGTGCCAGCTCACCCACGCCATCGCCGCGAGCAGCAGCCCGAGGCAGGCGATGAAGGTGATCCAGATGTGCAGCGGTTTGCGCATGATTTCTTCAAGATGCGGAATTCAATACGCCCCAGGCCAGCCATGCAGCCAGAGTGACCGCAGAGCATGCGGTGGCAATTCCCCCGAGCGGACAACAGGAGCTCATGCCCAGCACGAACGCAGTGACCTGACTGACCAGCCATGCTCCATGCCATCCACAGGCGAAGAAGACCCATCCGCCCAGCAGGAGCGCAATCGCCGCTGCTGCGAAGATTCTCAGAGTGGCGGAACTGCCGTAGAAGTTGGAGTTCAAGTTCATGGGTTCAGGCGAGTTGGTAGCCTTTGCCGCGTATGGTGACGATCACACGTGGCGACTCGGCATCATCTCGCAGTTTGTGGCGCAGATTGGCAATGTGCATGTCCACCGTGCGTGTTTCGGTCTGCTGGTTCTCGATGTGCCAGACGCGTTGCAGAAGCTCCTCCCGTGAAACGGGCCGGCCGCGATTCAGTGCAAGGTAGCGCAGCACATCACGCTCGCGTTCGGAAAGCTCGGCACTTTCACCATTCTCAAAACGGGCCACGCTTTGCCCGAAATCAATCGTCGCTGCGGTGAGCGTGAGCGTTTCACTCACGGGCTGGCGTTCGGGCGCACGGCGCAGCACCGCCTCCACACGGGCGAGCAGCTCGCGCACGCTGAACGGCTTCACCACGTAGTCATCCGCACCCAGCCGCAGGCCGCGCACACGGTCATTTTCTTCACCACGGGCGGAGAGGATGATCACCGGCGTGCCAGGCCGTTCGCGGCGCAGGGCTTTCAGAATGTCAAAGCCGCTCGCATGGGGCAGCACCAGATCCAGCAGCATGAGGTCGAAGGTCGAACTCAAGGCCAGCTTCATGCCCTTCTCACCATCGCTCGCCTCCAAAGTAGTGTGTCCGGCGAACTTGAGCGCATCCAGGACGCCGCGACGGATCGCGGCGTCGTCTTCAACTACAAGGATGGTGGAAGGCATGGCGAAGTTTAAAGGTTCATTTCTCCCACGCGATGCCTTTTTTCTCCGCCTGGGACCGCAGGGCCTTGGTCATGGCAGTGTCGAGCGTGTCGGTCTTGGCGGACTCTTTGCGCTGCGTGGCCACGTAGGCCTCACGTTCCTTGTTCAAAGCCAGCACCTGCTTCTGGATTTCCGTACGTTCGGCGATTTTCTTTTCGAGGTAGGCTTTGCGTTCCTCGACGGTCATCTTCTTCATCTCGTCCGGGAGATCGGCCTCTTTGATCTTCGTGATGTCGAAGTCCTTTTGTTGGCAGGCGTCCACCAAATCCCAGCTGATGTTGAAGTAGCTTCTGCCGACCTTGCTGATGACGCGTTGCACCTCGGCGCCGGACTGGGCGTTGGCAGCGGCATTGTTGTCCTGCGCGATCTGCCGGGCCTTGGCGGCCGGGGCGGCGCTGCCGTAGTTGATGTAGGTGTTGTTCAGCTGCTCATTGAGTTTCACAATCTCCTTGTCCTGCGGGGCTTCTATATGAACGATGGCCTGGTTCTGGTCGATCACGAGGTATTTGCCGTCCGCGAGCAGAGCGCCCTGGTTCCAGTGTTCCGCGATGCCCTGGGCCTCGCCGCCGCAATGGATCGTGTTCACGATGATGCCCTTCGCGATGGCATTTTGGCAGCTTTTTTTGGAATCAATGGGACCCTGGTTGAAAGGTTCGTTGCCGGCGATGAAGATCGCCTTGTACACCTTGGGATTCGCATCCCAGGAGAGGTCCTTCGTCGCACGCTCAATCACCGCTCCGCAGTATTCGTCCCCGCCGTTCGTCGTCAGGGCGAAAAGCTCTTCAGATACTTTGTCGAGATCGCGGGTCAGCGGCTGAATCTGGCGAATCCAGTTCTCCTCCGCACGCAGCGATGACTTGCCGTACTCATAAAGTGCCACCTGAACAGCCGGCGTTTTTCCGTCCTGCTTCGCGGTGATAAATTCATTTACAAGCTTCCAGAGCTGGGTCTTCGCCTGCTCGATGAGGCCGCTCATGCTGCTGCTGGTGTCCAGCAGCACGGCGATCTGCACCAGCGGGGTGTCAGTGGCGGTTGTTTCGACCTTGGCGATCTCCGACACGGGGGCGGGCGGTTGTGCATCTTTGGCGATGGCGAGGCATGCGGACAAGGCCGTGGCGATGAGGATGGATTGTGTTTTCATTATGTGTTTGTGGATGAGTTGACGGGGGAAATTTCAGCGGATGAGGACCAGTTGGCCGCGATGCTGCAGCAGCAGTTCGCCACGCAGGGCCAGCAGGCCCTGGCGGTTGTCGGCGGCGAGCTCATCGACAAGGATGCCAAACTCTGCGCTGCCGATCTCAATGATGCGCTCGGGTGCGCGTTCGGCCTTGGCGGCGCTGGCATCGGTCCAGCGGTTGCCTTTGTTAAAGAGGGCTCCGGCCTGGCACTGCTGCACGCTGGTGATCTCGATGGCCTGCATCTTGTCATCGAGGAAGCGGTTGCGGACATTGAGCTGCTTGGATTCCACGGCTTTCTTCAAATTGCCTTCCTGAGAGACAGAGGCGGCTCCGCTGCGAATCTTCATCGCCCTGTCGCTGTAGTTGAAGGCGGCCTTGCTGGCGTTGGCGGGTGCGGCGGCGAGCGAGGTGCCTTCTTCAGCCAGGAAAGCGGTGTATTCCGTGAGAATGCCGAACTGCGTTGAAAGGCGCACAATTTCATTCACCAGCTCCGTCGTTCCACCCGTTGCCCCATCGGCACCGAGGTCACGGATCGCCTCGCTGAGCACCGCGATTTTGTTGCTGGCCCAAAGTCGTGCCACAAAGGCATTCGCGGTGCTGGCCTTGTCGAGGTTGAAGGTGAAATCAAACTTCCGTTCTCCCCCGGCTGCAGCACCGGTGAGCTGGAAATGCAGCGGTGCTTCGCCGCGATAGGTGCCGGACAAAAGGATCTGCTCCCCCTCAAACACATCGGGCAGGGGTGATGGGATGAGGTCGCTCACACGGGTCGGATCGTCCACCCGCACGGCCGGTTTGGTGAGCAGCGGACCACGCAGGCGGTCAAAGACGCGGCCTACTTTGACCTCCACATCTTCTTTCGGCAGCACAAACTCCGCAGTTGCGCGGGTTTCGCGGGCAATGCGCGAAAGCAGCGGCGTTTTCACATCCACACCGACGCCGAAGGTGAACACTCGGCGCTGGTGCGGATTTCCCTTGGCCACGGTCTCACGGATCGCCTTTTCCGAGGTCTGGCCGATGGTGGGCAGGCCGTCGGTGAGGAAAAGGACGATGGGCAGCATGCCTTCGAGCGGCTTCTGGCGCAGCGCCTCGACGACGGAGTCATGGATGTTGGTGCCACCGCTCACCCGCAGCGCGCTGATGTAGTCGCGGGCCTGTCTGGTGGTCTCGGTATTTTTGATCACCGGCTGGGCCGCAAACATCTCAACTGCCTCATTATAAACGATGAGGTTGAACCCCTCGCCGTCGTTTAGGCCTTCGATCACCTGCAAGGCGGCCGCTTTGACCTGATCGAGCTTAGGTCCGGCCATGCTGCCGCTGCGGTCAATGACAAGGGTGACTTCCCGCAGGATGGGCTTTGCGTCCGCCTTCGGCTTCGGCGGGGCGATCATCACCAGGAAATAACCACCGCCGATCTTGGGATCTGGATAGGCCAGCAGCGAGGCGGTCATTTCATCCTTCGTTTCACGCAGCAGAGACACCCGGAAAGCACCTGGGTCCTTGGTTTCACAGGAGAGTGTAGCGGTGTTGCCATCTGGCTGTTTGGCCGAGATTTCGTGGCTTGCAGAATAGAGCGAGGCGATGCGTGACGTGGATTTGACGCGCATGGAGAGCTTCCACGGCACCGCATATTCCACCGCTTCCGAGCGCGGCAGGACGTAATCGAGCCGTGAGCCATCGGCTTCGAGCAGTTGCTCATAGGTCACGCGCACTTTCTGGGTGCCATTGGCCGGGACGGGGAACACGCTCGATTTCACGACGGCATTGCCGACAAACTCCAGCAGCGCCGGATCGCGCGTCTGTGCCACGATGGTGTCGTAAATGCGTCGGGCTTCCTCACGCGGCAGTAATTTGGCTGTTCCCTCGGAATTGCCGCCCTCAAAGGCGAAAGCCTTCAGCACCGCCCCGCTTGGCACCGGGACGAGCAGTTCAGACTCCTGCGGGCGGCCCGTGGGATTCCGCAGGGCGATGTCGAGGGTGGTCGTGGCGATTTGATCCGCGATGTCGATGTGGGCATCCACCTGAGTCACCTGCACTGGCTGCGAGTGGATGATGCGCGAACTGGGGGAAATCCAGGCTCGCTGGCGGAAATCCTGCGCAATCAGGGGCGTGGCGAGGAAAAAGGCATAAAGAATCGTCTTCATGCTACCATGGTGGTTTAGGCAGCGGGTGGCGTCTGTAAACGCACTGTAAAGGGCCGGAAAACGCCCTGACTGGCCCTGGACAGGGGAGTGAATCGGGCTGCTCAACTGGAACTCCCCCTTGCCAAGCTGGGAAGTCCCCCCATATTCGCGCCCCTTTTATGGACATCTTCATTGGAATTCTTACCGTAGTGGAAGTCATCGTCTGCCTTCTGCTCATTCTCGTCGTGCTTATGCAGCGCCCCCGTCAGGAAGGCCTCGGCGCCTCCTTCGGCGACGCCGCCGCCAGCCAGGTCTGGGGTGCGCAGACGACGAACGTGCTGCAGAAGTTCACGGTCTATCTGGCCATCTTTCTTTTTGCCCTGACCATCCTTCTGGCCGTGCTTGTGAGCCGCCACCAGACCGGCAGCAAGGCTCCGACTATCTACGGAGATGCCAAGCCTGCGGCAGCAGCCCCGGCAGCCGCTGCCGCCCCTACGGCTGAAGAGCAGGCCAAGGCCAAGATTCTGGAGAAAATCCAGGAAGCCGTGAAAAAGGACGCAGCCAAGCCGGGTGAACCTGCCAAGGCAGCCGAAGCTCCGAAGGCTGAAGCGAAGAAAGACGCTCCAGCCAAGGCTCCTGAAGCACCCAAGGCCGCTGTTCCAGTTCCAACTACGGCACCGGCTCCTGCGGCAACGCCAGCCCCGACGCCGGCTCCGGCTCCCGCAGCACAGCCGAAGTAAACGACGGTTTGCTTTGAATTTCACACCAAGGGCACGACGCGAGTCGTGCCCTTTGTCTTTTCAGGCGCGGATGGAATGTGCATTTCCGATAGTGTGCCGTGCGAAAACGGGCTTCACATCATGCGTTGGTTCTGCCTACCATCGAACCAACCATGAAACGTTTCCTTTTCTGTCTCGCGCTTGCTGCGTCTTGCGTTGTTCCGCAATCATCCTTTGCGGCGGAGCCGCTGCGCGTTTTCATCCGGTCGGGTCCCAAATCCCACGGTCCGGGGGCGCATGATCATCCGTCCTTTCTGCGGGACTGGGTGCCGATGCTGAATGAGCGGGGGGCGAAGGCGACTGGAGGTGATGCGTTTCCCACCAAGGAGCAGCTGGCTGCAACGGATGTGCTGATTCTGCATCTGGACAGCGGGGGTGATATCAAGATCGGGCAGGAACGGAAGGACTTGCTGGAGTATTTGCAGCGGGGAGGCGGCATTGTGACGATCCACGCGGCCTCGGTTTCCAAGGATCATGACTGGTTCAAGGGCATCATCGGGGGGTCCTGGCACCATGGGCAGACGAAATGGCGGGAGGGGCCGATGCATTTGTATTTCACCGACAGGTCGGACAAAATCACGAAAGATGTGTCGAATTTCGCAATGGATGATGAAATTTACTACGACATGGACGTGCTGCCGGAGTGCCATATTCTGGCCGGGGCATATACCCCGAAGCCAGCTGGAGCGCGGAATGACAAGGCTGCCAAGCGGGCGGCGGAAATCACCAAGGGGGGCAAAGAGGTCAGCATTTATGACATTCAGCCGCAGGTCTGGACTTATGAGAAGGACAACTACCGGTCCTTTGTCAGCATTCCGGGTCACTACTATGCAAACTTCAGCCGACCGAATTTCCGGGCGCTGCTGCTGAGGGGGATCGCTTGGGCGGGGAAGCGTCAAAACGTGGATGAGCTGTGCAAGCCGGAGGAGCTGGGGGACAATCTGCGGTATGTGGAAGGTGGACCCACGCGGCCGGAAAAGGCGGCGGAGAAGCTGGAGGTGCATCCGGAGTTCGACATCTCGCTGGTGGCCAGCGAGCCGCTGATCAACAAGGTCATGAATGTGGACTGGGACGAGAAGGGGCGCCTGTGGGTGTGTGAGACGCCGGAGTATCCGAACGGGCGGCGTGAGCTGAATGTGGAGAAGTGGAAGGACAGCGGCTCATGGACGACCAAGTATGATCGTGATCCGATCGACCGGATTTCAATTTTGACGGATACGAACGGCGACGGGGTGATGGACAAGAAGCATGTGTTTGCGGACAAGCTGGAACTGGTGACGAGCTTCTGCTTTTACAAGAAGGGCGTCATTGCCTGTGCTGCACCGGACATCTGGTATCTCGAAGACACGGATGGTGATGAAACGGCTGACAAGCGCACGAAGCTCTACACGGGTCTTGGGACGGGAGACACGCATGCGGTGATCAACAACCTGCGCTGGGGTTTGGATGGGTGGGTGTATGCCACGCATGGCTACAGCTCCGGGCATGTGACCTCGCCTGACGGCAAACAGGATTTTGGCACGGACGGCAGTGGTGTGGTGAGGTTCAAGCCGGATGGCAGCGCGTTTGAGCAGTATGCTTCACGCGGCGGGAATACCTGGGGGCTCGACATTACTTCGGACGGGCAGGTGTTTTTCACGCAGCCGACGAGTGGGAATCATTTCCTGCATGTGGTGCTGCCGGAGTATGTGCTGGCGAAGGGCAAGCTGCCCGGGGTTATGGGAACGAACGGCATGCTGCCGAAGGAGCCGACGTATCCGCTGATGTCATGGCCTGAGCAGGCGTATGTGCAGATCGATCAGGTGGGCAGCTATACGGCTGCGGCTGGTTGCGCGATCTATGAAGGCGGTGCGTGGCCGGCGAAGTGGAACTACAGCTACTTCACCACCGAGCCGACGCTGAACATCGTGAGCCACTTCTTTGTGGAGAAAGATGGAGTGACTTACAAGGCGCATCGTGAAGCGGGGCGTGAGAAGACGGAGTTTATTCGCAGCAAGGATCTGTGGTTCCGGCCGATTGAGAATCGTGTGGGGCCGGATGGGGCGCTGTATGTCGTCGATTTCTACAATCAGGCCGTCATTCACAACGACACGCGTGGCCCGATCCACGGCCCGGCGAATGCCGCCGTGCGTCCTGACCGCGACCACTACTTTGGCCGCGTGTGGAAAGTGCAGCACAAGCAGGCGAAGCCCATCGCAGGCAGTTTTTATCACCACAGCGCCGACTCGAAGGGC
>JAPLUN010000612.1 GCA_026397715.1 Verrucomicrobiota bacterium | reverse complement strand
GGGGTCGCCATCCCAACCGGCGAGGTCCTTTCCATTGAACAGGGAGGTGAAGCCGTCCTCAGCGCAAGCAGCGGCGGCGAAGATGAAAAGGGATAGAAGTGCTGCAGGTTTCATGAGGCGTGGTGGGGAAATTGGATCGGGTGGGGCAGGAAGAACGGGCGTGGCACTGTGATTTCTCGTCTGGCTTGCAACTTTTTCACTTCATTCCCTGTTGGTTTGCTTCCATGCGTTTCCTTTCACTCCTCTCCTTTCTCGCCCTGAGCGCTTCGTTGTCAGCGCAGCAGCCTCCCTATGATGTTTTTCCTGCGGCCGATCCGCCCTACTACCGAGTGCGTTACGAGGCCTCCACTCAGCCGGGGGAATTGATCTTTCCGGTGAACTACACGGTGTGGGTTCCACCGGGCGTGAAGTCCCTGCGCGGTGTCATCGTGCATCAGCACGGCTGTGGGGAAGGCTCCTGCAAATCCGGCCTCACGGGCGCCTATGACCTGCACTGGCAGGCGCTGGCTAGAAAGCACGACTGCGCCTTGCTGGCCCCCTCCTATGAGCAGCCGGAAAAGGCCGATTGCCAGATGTGGTGCGACCCGCGCAATGGTTCCGATGCAGCGTTCCAAAAGGCTCTCGCAGATCTCGGCGCGAAGTCCGGACATCCTGAACTCGTCAAGGTGCCATGGGCCCTATGGGGCCACAGCGGTGGCGGTCACTGGGCAGGCAGCATGACGCTGCTGCACCCGGACCGTGTCGCGGCCGCATGCCTGCGCTCAGGAGTACCGATGCTGGAGGCCAATCCGGCCCGGCCGACGATAAAAACCTACACGCTGCCTGAGGCTGTCGCTGGGGTGCCGATCATGTGCAATCTGGGCACCAAGGAAGGTGTGACGGTCAAGCAAGGGCGCTTTGCCGGAGCCTGGGCTTCGAATGAAACCTTCTTCACCGCCGTGCGTGCGAAGGGGGGACTCATTGGAGTGTCGGTGGACCCATTGACCGCGCATGAATGCGGCAATCAACGCTACTTCACCATCCGCTGGCTGGATGCCTGCCTTACAGCACGACTGCCGGAAAAGAGCGGCGGTGCGTTGAAGCCGATGCCGACGAAAACTGCCTGGCTCGCTGCGCTGCTCGGGACTGAAGCCGTGCCTGCCGCCAAGTTTGCTGGAGAAAAGGACAAGGCCGTGTGGCTGCCGAATGAAGCGGTCGCAAAGGCCTGGGAAATCTACGTTAAAGACACCACCGTCCCCGACACCACCCCGCCGCCTGCGCCCACGGGGCTGCAGGTCAAAGAAAACGTGCTCACCTGGAAGGCGAAAGCCGACCTGGAAAGCGGATTGGCCCACTTCATCATCGAACGAGATGGCAAAGAGATCGGCACCGTGCCTGAGCAGCCGAAGAACCCCTTTGGCCGTCCGGTTTTCCAGGGCCTGCAATACAGCGACACGCCCACCAACCCGCTGGTCGAGATGATTTTCACCGACAAACAGCCCGAGGCTGGCAAAAAGCACACCTATCGCGTGATTGCGGTCAACACGGTGGGGCTGAAATCCGAGTAAAAGGGCGTGTTTCCTGCTGCAACACGGGGTGCTCTGGCTACGTAGTAGTCAGATCCCCAAATCATGAACAGACGCCGTTTCATTCTCCAATCTCTGGGCACCTCCCTCGCCCTGCCGGGACTCCCCTCACTCATGGCGGCTACCGTGGGCGGCAATTCCGCCATCCAGACCGCTAAGGGAGCGGGCGCCGGAGCGCGTCGTTTCGTGGCGGTGGGCAATCTGCTGGGCTATCAGACGAAGCAGCTCTTTCCGACCACCAAGGGCCGCGACTATGAGAAAACCACGCTGCTGGAGCCGCTTTGGGAAAATCGCAGCCAGATGACGGTCTTTCGCGGCCTCGATCACGGTGTGAAAGGCGGGCACTTCGCCGTGCATTCATTCCTTTCCGGGGTGCTGAACTCCGAGGCCCAAAACCGCCCCGATGGCAATGTGACCATCGACCAGTATCTCGCGGATGAGATCGGCTTCGAGACGCGGTTTCCATCGCTCACCGTCGGCTCGGAAGGCGGCATTCACGGTGGCTGTCAGATCGCCTGGACGAAGTCCGGCGTGCGCGTGCCTCCCGTCACGAATCCGGCGGAGTTGTTCGAGAAGCTTTTCGGCAGTGACTCCAAGGAGCGTCAGGCACGCCGGATTCAGGAAAATCAGGTGCAGTCATCCATTCTCGACTCGGTGATGGACGAGGCAAAGAGCCTTTCCAAGCGCGTGAACAAGGAGGACAAGGACAAGCTCGATGAATATCTCACCTCCGTGCGCGATGTGGAGAAGCGC
>JAPLUN010000096.1 GCA_026397715.1 Verrucomicrobiota bacterium | reverse complement strand
ACCCTATCCTTACCCCTAGACCAATACCGACTATGAAAGCAATGCCCTATCAAATCACCGTGGCATGGAGCCCCGAGGATGAAGCTTACGTCGCCCGCGTGCCTGCGCTGCGCTACTGCGTGGCCACCGGCGAGACCCCTGAGAAGGCCGTCAAGGAAGTCAGAGCCGCCGCAGTCGAGATCCTCCGCGTGATGGAGGCAGACGGCAAGACTCTGCCCGCCTTGGATACCACTCTCGCCCGCGTCCAGGCATTGCAGCCCTTGATCAATGTCTCTGCCATCGCCAAGGCAGCGGGACTGAGCGTGCAGACCCTCAGCAGCAAGATCACCCGTGGCACCGCGCTCACTTCAGACGAATCGACTCGGATCGGCAAAGTGTTCATCTCGTATGGACTCGAAGACAGGGGAACCGTAGCTGCTGTGAGTTCAGCGGTTAAAGCCGCCAATCCATCCAAAGCCGCGACTAAAAGCATCGCGGGCAGGATCGTTGCTCGTCGTGGCGGCGCTCATGTCGCAAGGCCTTTGGCTGCCAGCGCGCTCTCATCTCGGACGGCTGCCAAAACTGCGAAGAAGAGTTGAGTGATTGATACGCATCAAGTTAGTGACCGCAAAGGTCTGGAAGATCGCCGCAGCCAATGTGACTTATGAACTCGAAGGACGTGTCCGCTCCCATCGCCTCCGCCATTGCGCAAAAGCGCAGTGCGCTTTCCGGGACGTAGGTTGGGCATGTTTGGCGCGTGGAGGTTTATTGTGCCATGCAGACCCCTCCGCCAAACTGCCCGACTCTGGGAACGCACCGAAATCACACGGCGTCATCGCACGCTGGCAGACGGGCGGGCTGTCGCCACATCCGTCCTACGATGAACGCGCTTTCTAGGACGGGTGGATGTCAACGGTGGCGCAACGGCCCCCGTTCGCCCAAGACCAAGCGCATAAGAGAGCCCGCCAGGTAAAGCCGGGCTTGTGCCACCACAAGGGCATTGGCTGGCCCGGTGTCAGGCCACGGACAACGTATGGACATCGTTATATGATTTGGGTTGCTCCAAGCCTAATCCGCCCTGATGCGGAAAACGGACGTAGTTATCTTGTGGCTGCGGCAGATTCGAGATGCACTGCTCGGAGCATGCGTGAACAAGCAGCGGAACAACATCCGTCGCGACTCCAAGCGAGACCCAATACTGAAGCGGTGGCGCGGCACCAAACGTGCCCCTGCATACACTGCAACGACTTGGGATGCCAGGATGGTCCTGCGGCAACTTCGGAAATGGCGCTCGATACTTGAAATTGCCGTAGAGGGCTCGGGTGCTGATTGTGCTGTCCTTCAGCTTTGTGCAGCGTGTGATCTCATAGGGGAACCAATGTAGTCGATAGGAGGTGTAAGGCGTAAACTGCTCCAGTGCTGCCATCTCTCCGATTTCGGGCGGTATTCTAACCAGACTGCTCCCGTAAAGAATGAAATGCTTAACACTCTTGAGCTTGCTGATGGTCTTCGGAAGCTCGGTGATCTGTGCCCACTCGCTCGGAGTCATCTCAGGTCCGGGGGAAAACACTTCTCTTCCGTCGCTCGTCGCGTGGTCAATCAGTTCGTTGAGGCGTTGCCATCCCGAGCAGTCAGTGTCCTGCTCCTCCGGTGTATGTATCTGAAGCTCGCTCCAAGGAGACTCCCCATACTGCGGATCCAGGCAGTGGCAGACTGGTTTCGGAACGGTGTGAGCTGGCGCCTCACGCGCCCATAGATTCGGGAAGATCTTCATTCAGCTGCCTGTTTGGCATGGCTACTGGATGAGAACCAATTCTGTCGAGCACGTCAACAACGTTTTGGACGCCGTGGTCACCCACGAAAAGCAAACATCCTGAGCCGGTCGGGTTTGATGCCGCGTTCACGTGCCCAATCAGTCGAACACAAAAACCGCTTCTGCTTCTTTTGCCAAATCGGGATGCAAACAAGATGAACCGCGACCAAAACGACGGCGCAGACGCTGACTCCCAGACTCCGAGACGTGAAAGCAACAGCCAGCGGCAAGGCAAAAGTGACTGCGCTCCAAAGGCCATAAGCACCGCTGCGCGCCGAGGCCTTGGCTATCTCGGCATCGGTCATGTGCGCGCAAATGTCCCGCACTTCCGGCGACTGAAACGGTGACCAAGTTTCCCAATGGGCTTTCATAGTGCGAAGTCGTCTTACAGGTGGATGTTGCACAGTTTTGCTGGCCATTGTATCAACGTCTTCATAGTGGACGATATTGGTGACGTAGTGCAGCAATCTAACGAAACGTCGGTTTGTGCGCAAGAGGCCTCTTTTTCCCTGAAGGAGTTGAACCACGGATTTCACGGATGGGCACGGATCAGATTCGGGTATCCGTGTGGGTCGTGTGATCCGTGGTTTTAGATTGGCTTGGGCGGATCGTTTGCCGCCAAGCCACCTTCAACGCTCCCTAACGTGGTATCATGTAACATAAAGTTGCAGAAAGACTTTGACTTTGAAAAAACGGGCCCAAGGCTTGTTCTCATCCTTCGGGTAGCCGGTGTGAAGAACGCGGCGGGCCGGGAGGGGGACAGCGAGGGAGGCAGTGAAGAACTCTGAATCTCGCACCATGCAGGCCGGCAAAGCAGCCGGTTGTTTCTGAGGGCCTGACCCATGCCTCTGCCACGCATTCTGCGTTTCGGCGCATCCACAGGCCAAACCATGCCAAACAACTACCACTTATTACCACACACTGCCATGAATAAGACTGAACACGAAACCTTCCAATATGCCGACGTGCCAGCGCACGGTTTGGGCACCTCCTCCGCTACCTTCTCCGGCTCCGCAGCCGCCTCGGAGGGCGGGTGGCTCACGCCGGAGCAGATGGCGCAGAGGCTCAATGTCTCCCGGCGCTGCCTGGGGAGCTGGGCGCGGGACCGGATCATCCCCATGATCAAGATCGGGCGGGTGTGCCGCTTTGACCTGCCGCAGGTGATGGCGGCGCTGAAGCATCATGAGCAGGGAGCCGCCAAACGCTGAGAACCTCCAAGCCCACCACGACTATGAAACTCAAGCTTGAACGTTTGGAGAAAGTCCGGCAGCGCGGCTCCCGGACCTTCGCCCGCTGCCCGGCCTGCGCTGAACTGGACCGGGACAGGGCGGGGGACAACCTCGTCATCTTTGACAGCGGCTGCTTTTCCTGCGCCGCCTTTCAGCAGGACCGGGGGCACGCACGCCGCATCTTGGAACTGGCGGGGAATGAGGAGGAAAAGCGTAAACTCAGCCGCAGCAGCAGGCCGCCGGGTGCGTTTCCGCCGCCACGACAGCAGCGGCGTGAGCCCTCGCCGCCAGTGCTGCCGCCGGACTTTGCGGAGACGGTCCGCACGGCGCGTCTCAGGGCCTCCTGCTGCCTGGAAACGCAGATGGTCATGGCGGACGAGTTTGGCGTGGGGGTGGAGACGATCCGCCGCCTGACGCTGCAGGAGGGCGGGGCGCTGGGTTTCTTCCCGCGCATCCGCATCGGCCGCTCGCCCTGCCTGCCGGACCGCATCGGCTACATCTACCCGCAGGGCATCAAGATTCGCGAGCCCTGGGGGAAGCAGGCCGCCGTGCGCTTTGCCTGGGCCTGCGGCCGCGCCACGGAGCCCTGGCGCCACACCTGCGCCAGCGCGCGCCCCGGTGTGAGGCACTACTACATCACCGAGGGGGAGTCTGACCTCATCGCCCTGGCGGATGCTTTATTAAACCGAATCAAACCAGAAGATGGTATCGCCATGGTGGCCAGTCCGGGCACTTCATTCCGTGAGGAGTGGGCGCGGCTGTTTGCAGGCTGCGAGGTGAGCCTCTTCTTTGACATAGATGCCGCCGGGACCGCCGCCGCCGAGCGCACCACCGCCCTGCTGCGCCCGCATGCCAGCCAGGTGCGAATCCTTCACTTCAAACGCTCATGAAAGACCTCCGCAGCTATCACAATGCCCTGGGGGCCGAGGCCTTGGCCGCCCTCGTCACCGATCCGGCGAACTACACCGTGGTGGACAATTCCGGCAGCGCCAGCACCCTGAGCACCGCGCCGCCTGGCGGGGAGATCGCCATC
>JAPLUN010000044.1 GCA_026397715.1 Verrucomicrobiota bacterium | reverse complement strand
CTGCCTGCGATCACGTGGCAGGTCCTGACGGCGTGAGATGGGTTTGAAGGGTTGAAAACAAGCGAATCGAAGTGCATGCATCGCTGCATCATGACCCGCAGCGTCATTACTCAAAATATGAATGCTTTCATCGTTTACACTGCGTTCTTTCTGATATGCTTCGCTGTAGATGGTTGCAGTGACGAGCCCGTGAAGCACCCTGCCTCCGTCAAGATGGCGGCAGGTTTCGAAAAAGGTGTTGAGGCGTTGATTGAGGCGGGAGCATCGGAAATCAGCCATCAAGTCGGGATAAAGACTTCATATGCCAAATCGCGGTGGGTCATTCTTCCCGGCATGACCTGTATTTGCCTGGTAAGTCTTGATGGGAATTCAATTGCTCTAATTCAAGCGGGCGAGGGTGGGAAAGGATATGGCGGCAAAGACAGCTGGCATATCCAAGAAAAGACCAGACTGTCTGAAATCAGGATTTTGAGGCAAGGTGAATTCCAACTTGTAAGAGAAATGGGGGCAGGCGAAAGCCCGGGAGCAAAATGAACCAACCGTCAAAAAGGACGCCGGCATTTCATTCTAGCCCCTCCTGCTCAGCACCCACTCTCCCGCGCATTCCAGCCGCAGCACGTTTTCATGAAACGGCAGCAGCGTCTCGCGGTGTCCCACGCTGATGAAGCCGATGCCGGATGCGCGGATGAGGCCGTAGAGGCGGCTTTGATTGTCTTCGTCCAGCGCGCTGGTGGCTTCATCGAGGAAGGCAAACTTCGGCTGGCGCAGGAAGAGGCGGGCGAAGGCCACGCGCTGCTGCTCGCCCAGGGAGAGGATGTTTGTCCAGTCGATCACGCGTTCCAGATCTCCGTCCACGCGGGCGAGCACGTCGGAGAGGTTCACCTGCTCCACGACGCGGCGGATGGTGTCATCATCCACATTGCTGCTGTGGTCCGGGTAGCGCAGTTGATCGCGCAGGCTGCCGGGCACCATGTAGGGGCGCTGAGGGAGAAACATGAGGTGCTGCAGGGCAGGGCGCTCCAGCGCGCCCGCACCGCCGGGCCACAGACCGGCGATGGTGCGCAGCACGGAGCTCTTGCCGCTGCCGCTCGCGCCCATGATCATGAGGCTCTGATTCGGGCCAAGCTCAAAGGTCAGCTCATTCGCCAGCACCTTGGCCTTGTCCGGCGTGAGGACGGTGAGCTTGCACAGCTTCACCGTGCTTCCCGCTTCATCCAGTTGCTGCAGGCTTTCGCGGGCGCTGCGCTCCTCTTCCGCATCGAAGTCATCAAGGTCATCCCACAGGATGCCGATGCGCTGCACTCCGGCCAGATAGGTGCTGAGGTCTTCAAAATTGTTCGCTACGATGGACACTGCGCCGAGCACCTGGGCAAAGGATTCGATCGTCTGCGTCACCACGCCAAAGGGTGCTGAGCCGTTCATGAACATGGGCGCCACGATGAGGATGGGCAGGATGAGCGCGAGGTAGTTGTAGCTGTTGCGGAAGAAGCCCAGGTTGCGGTTCCAAAAGATGATGGTGCGCATGTTTCCCACCACGGCGGAAAGCCGGTGCACCAGATCCCGGTGCTCGCGCTTCTCCCCGCGATAAAAGGCGATGGACTCCGCATTGTCGCGGATGCGCACCAGCCCGTAGCGAAAGTCGGCCTCCTTTTGGTACTTGTCGTATTGCAGGGACACCAGCCTGCGGCCGATGACGAAGCACATGAAAGTGCCAAACGTCGCATACACCAGCGCCACGCTGACCAGCATGCCGGAGATGCTCCACAGCACGCCGAAGAAGCCGATGAGCGTCATCACGGAGTTCACCACCATCAGCGCGTAGGTGAGGGAGTCGGAGGTGAAATTCCGCACGTCTTCACTGATGCGCTGGTCCGGGTTGTCGATGCTCTCGGAGCCGCGCAGCCGGTAGTAGGCGCGGTTGTTGAAGTAGCGCTTGATCAGGTGCTGCGTCATCCATTCCCGCCACAGCAGCGCCAGCGTCTCCTGCGTCCAGCGGAAGAAGACATTGATGAGGACGGCGGCGACAAACGTGGCAGCATACCGGCCCATCGCTTCCCAGTAAGCGTGGGAGTTCTTGCTTTCGATGGCCGTCATGAGATCCCGGCCCGCGTAGCTGATGAGAACGATGACGCCAACGTAGGCCACCGAGAGCGCGATCAGCAGGATGAGCCAGCCCCGCGCCTTCGCGCGCCGCTCGGATTTGAAAAACGCCCGGGTGATGGAGCGGAACTGCCGCACCGTGTTGCGGAAGTTTTCTTTGGCAGCGATGCGGTTGGCCGGGGTGATGGGTTCGTTCATGCAGTCATTCTTCGTTCGCAGCCCCGGCCTGCGGCGGCCTTGTGGATCTGGAGCCCCACGATCCATAGCCTGCCCGCGGTGACAATGGCATGGGGTGTAACCCTACCGGCGGACTGGTGAGAAGGATGTCGTTCAAAAACAGGATCCGATGCTCATCACATCAGCACTCTTTGCAGCGCAATGCAGCGCCCTGTTTTGCTCACATGCGGAAAATAATCTGGTAGCTGATGCCGCGCACCACGTCGATCAGGGTGCAATCCAAATCCTCCGGTGATGTCGGAATGTGAATGTAGTCCTCGGGGCGCGCTGTGAGGTCGATGGCCAGATCACGCGGTCCGTTTTTCTCAATGTGACTGCGCCACCAGTTGTTTTCAGGAAAGCCTGCGGCCCACTCTTTATCCATGCCAAGACTCGCCTTCAGCTTGGGAACATCTGCAGGCGGAACGCAATAGATGGTCAGTTCCTCGCCATCGCCATTGGACCGGGAGGAGCAGCCAACCTCGACAACGCGAAAAATGGAAGATGGAAAGTTGGCTTCG
>JAPLUN010000182.1 GCA_026397715.1 Verrucomicrobiota bacterium | reverse complement strand
GCCTGCTTCCTCATCGCCATGGATGCCGGCGAAGATGGCAAACTTGAAGCCGTAGCCGGGATTGACCGGCTTGGAGATGATCTTTGGGATGAAGGTGCCGCGCTCGATTTCGGGCGTGGGCTCACGCAGCACGAAATGACGGCGGCGGATGAGAGGGCGGGGGATGCTGTCCCCGGTGTAAGTGAGCGATGAGGGCAGGGCTGACATGGTGTTTTGGATCGAGCTTGGTTACGGACTGTGTCGGCGAGGGCGGTGGAGAGATGGGATCAGTGTCAAGAATGGTGAGGCAGGCTCGGATCACTTTCTTGCTTGAGTGAGCAGGGGCTCAACTGACAGGCGGGTCTTTTCGGTGCTTTCGACCTGAGTGACGCGGCCTTCATGGACGATGATCTGAAGGGAGCCGAAACGCAGCGCAGAGACCTTCTGTTTGACGATGCCGACCCAGGACTCGACTTCGATTTCTGGGGTTTGCTGAGACATGGCGTGAGAAAGGATGGTTTGTGTTGAGGTATGCCTGCGTGAGGAGAGGCTGCTGATAAAATTGTGTGTAATGTATTATACACGAATATACACCATGAAAGTAAGAATAAGAAGTTTTTGCGGGCATTCGTGGGCCGCGTGCCGCGCATGCTCAAGCTGCTGCTAAAAGGTGCGAGGAGGGGAGGGGGCTGCTTTCGCGCTATGGAGTGTTCACCCCATTGTGGGGGCTGGGGTGGGGAGGCATGCTGGGGCCAATATGATGAAAAAGCGTGTGTGCGGTCTTGTTCTTGCCGGGTTGGTGCTGATGGTGTTCGATGGCTGTGCCTCGCCACAGGAGCGGCGGTTGAGGCAGGCGCGTGAGCATGCGTTCATCAGCTACTGGCCGGCATCTGCACAGGGGCAGGGGCTGCGGCTGGCGGTGAAGGACAACATCGACATGAAGGGACGGGTGACATCGGCGGGGTCTGAGTTTGTGGCGAAGAACAGTCCTCCGGCGGTGCGTGATGCGCCGTGTCTGGCGCTGGCGCGGGAACGCAATGTGGAGATCGTGGGCAAAACGAACCTGACGGAGTTTGCGGTGACGGTGTCCGGGGAGAACCGCTATTTTGGCACGCCGAAAAGCAGGCTGGATGGCAAAAGCGATGTGATCCCCGGTGGTTCTTCGAGCGGTTCGGCGGTGGCGGTGGCCACGAACATGGCGGATGTGGCGTTTGGCACGGACACAGGGGGATCGATCCGTGTGCCGGCGGCCTGCAACGGTGTGTATGGGCTGAAGACGACCTTTGGGCTGGTGTCCACGAAGGGTGTGTTTCCGATCTCGCCGAAGCATCTGGACACGGTGGGGCCGCTGGCGCGAAACATCGGTGATCTGGCGCAGGGGATGGACTTGCTGCAGCGTGGGTTTGCGGGGAAGTACCGGGAAGCGGTGGCTGACAAACCACGGGCGCGACAGATCACGATCGGGCGGCTGTATTTGAGCGGGACTGATTCGGCGATTGATAGGGCCATCGACGCGGAGCTGATGGCGCGGCATTTCAAGATCGTGAGACTGAGCAAGGACTTCGAGAAGAAATGGCGTGCTGCGGAGAAGGACGGCAAGGTGGTGGCGCTGGGGGATGCGTGGTACAATGACCAGAAATACGCGAACCAAAAAGGCGTGAGTTTGCTGACGAAGCTGGTGCTGGCGAAGGGGGAGCTGGATTACAATTTTGGCTATGCTGGGGCGGTGAAGCGCAAGGCGGCCTGGCAGAGGGAACTGCGCAATGTTTTCAAGCACGTGGATTTCATCGCGGTGCCGACGCTGCAGGGACTGCCGCCGAAAATGCCGTACTGGGGATCTGATGTGGTGTTTGAGCTGCGGGTGTTCGACATGCAGAACACGGTGGCGGTGAACTATGCGGGCAATCCTGCGCTGGCCATTCCGATCTCGATGCCGCCTCAGGGCAAGACCACTCCCGTGACCAGCCTGCAACTTGTGGGTCCGCGATTGAGCGAGGCTGCTCTCTTGAATGCAGGCCGACTGATTGAACGAACCAACTAACCTTATGTGCCTATCCTCCCTCTGCCGAACCACTGTCTATGCCGCAGCACTGCTGCTTACTTGTACGATCAGCCGAGCGCAAAGCGCGGCGGAACTGATGCTGAGCGGTGATGTGTATGATGTACAATTTAAAGCAGCTGATGCGCTGCGGTACTACCTGCCGGCGGAGAAGCTGGAGCCTGCGAATGTGGCCCTGCTGGTGCGCATCGCGCGGCAGTACCGGCATCTGATGTCTGACGCGGGCACGGGTGCGGAGAAGCTCAAAATTGGCGCGGTGGCGCTGGACTATGGCAAGCGTGCGGCGAAGCTGGGGCCGAATGATTCGGATGCGCAGATCTCACCGGCGATCACTTACGGACGCATGCTGCCGTATCAGGGGAACAAGGAGCAGGTGGCGGCGACGCCGCTGATCAAAGCGGGGGCGGACCGGGCCATCGCCCTGAATCCGCGCAATGATGTGGCCTGGCATGTGCTGGGGAGATGGCATCAGGTGCTGGCCAATGTGGGCACGCTGAAACATCTGCTGGGCGGACTGATCTACGGCAAGCTGCCGACGACGACCAATGAAGAGGCGGTGAAGTGCTTTGAGCGAGCAATTGCGATCAATCCGCGGCGGCCACGGCATTTCATCGAGCTGGGGCGTACGTTTGCGCACATGGGGAAGACTGCGGAAGCGCGGAAGTATATCACCAAGGGGCTGACGATGCCTGACATGGAGAAGGATGATGCGGAGGTGAAGGCGCTCGGGCGTGCAGAATTGGCGAAGATTCCGTGATGGGGTGATTGTTGCATTATATATTATTTTGTAGCCTGTGGAGTTTAGGGACCAAAGGCTGGGACGGAGACCGTATGGCGCGGGATACGGCTTTCTGCGGCGTGATTGCGTAGCAAACGCTGCTGGTACCCGGCGTCGTGTGAAGAAGTGCTGGGTTTGCTGCCCGGATTAACTGCGAGAACCCAGGGGAGCGCTCGCTGAAGCTCGGCACCCCTGGGCTGAAAGACGGAAGGCCGTTGGCCTTCAAGACAAGGAAGGAAGTCTGTGATGCAAGACTCAACAACTGAGAGCCATTCATGCTGAAGGTGTTTGCGGAGTGCTGCGAATCAATTCCGCGCTCCGCAGGCTGCTGCAGCAG
>JAPLUN010000056.1 GCA_026397715.1 Verrucomicrobiota bacterium | reverse complement strand
ACCGTGGAGATCGGCCTCGTTGATTTTCACGGAGCCAACACTTATCGCCCACTGGAGTGTTACGAGGCCTGCAAGCGCCTGCTGAAGAAGCACCGGGTGCCCACGCCCCCGCAAATCACCGAACTACAGCCCCGCCCCTTCCCTTTCCACCTGTGGCGGCCTGTGCTGAAAATGCTGCTGCTGGGGCTCACGCCTTTGCTGATCATAGGCTACTACGGGCAGCGGTATCTGACAGAGGGCAGGCTACCGCCTGAGGGACCTGTGGAATTCGTGGCTGCAATGTGGCTGGTGATTGGGCTGATGCTTTCGCTGACTTTCTTCATGGACTGGCTGCTGATGCGGAGATTCACCTGGGTGCCGGAGCCGGAGGGCGTGCACATCCAGAAGCATGGGGCCACGGTGCAGGTGGTGCCCTGGAGCGAGATCTCCGGACTCAAGCTCAAGCCCCTCGGACTAATCTTGTGGTCGGGGAAAAAAGTCCTCCGCTTCTCCTACCTGCCCCAAGCCGAGGCGGAACGACTGCTGGGGGAGATGGAAGCGCGGATGAAAGAGTTTGGGAATGGGCGATGACGGAGCCCTGCCACGCTTCAAGAGGTTTCAAGAGGTAGTGGGCCGTGGCGAGGGTGTGCCATGCGATGTATGTCTCTGCCTGCAGTTCATCGCAACGGTCCAGTACATCCTGGCTGGCTTCAACCAGTCCCGCCCGGTTCTCGATGTCATCGAGCAAAAGATTGGTGTCGAAGAAAACGCGCATGCCAGACCTCACTGCACGCCAAATTTTTCACGGTAGAAATCCATGCGGGCATCCTCACGGGTTTCTTCGGCGGTCAGCCGCGCGCTGCCACGTGCCGCACGCGCCCACGCTCCGGCACTGCCGCGTTTGGCAACAATAGGCACAGATGAAGCGTGCATGATCTCCATCAGGAAGACGCCTCCCTTTTCCTCCAGCACATGCAAGCTGTCGCCGGCGTGCAGCCCGAGAGGGCGCAGGGCATCCACAGCAATTTCTTTGGTGGTCGTCATGCATTCAAAGTAACCGCTCCGGCTTTGCGGTCAATTCCCGCGTGGCAGAGGTCTCACTGGACGGGGCTCATCCTGGCCCCCCCCCATCACCGCCACGCACTCACCGCCGAGGAATGCGTGCTGTAAAACTTCTCAAACGCCGAGTGCGAGCCGTTGAAGAAATTGCGGTCGCAGAAATGGCGCAGCGAACCGCGACCGCCGCTACGGGTGTAGGCACCGCCGACATTGCCGGAGAACTCGGGGCCGAACAACGCGGTCTTCGGGTGGCCGCTGATGTCGCCGCAGTACTGCCAGAACGTCCAAGTGCCAAACACACGCGGCACGCTGAAGGTCATGTGCGTGGAGGTCTGCTCGCCGTAGCGGGGAATCCACAGCCCGCAGGTCTTGAGCACCGAACGCTCAGCGGGCGTCAGCGCCTCCAGCTCGCGCTCCTGCTGGGCAAAGGTGGGCATGCCAGGAAGTGGCACGCTGCAGTAGAGCAGCGGCCATGCGCCGGTGTGCGCCCGCACGTGCTGCGCCGCCCAGGCGAGCTGCGACCACGACACGCGGTCGCGCCCTTCGTTGTCCAAGACCATCAGCACCGGGTAGGAGGTCGTGCCATGACGATGCGCCGTGGAGGACACTTCACGAATGAAGCGATCCAGCTGCGACTGCAAATGCCCGGCGCGGTTCACATAATGGTACGCGCCCCACTTCAAGCCTGCCACGCGTGCGGCGTGCTCGCGCCTTGCATAATCCACATCGCTCTTCGTGCCACCGCGTGTGGCGCGGTGGATCATCAATTCCACGCCCATGCTGCGCAGGAGATCGGCACGGACCGCACCGCCGTCCCAGCCGAAGTCCACGGTGTTGTTGAGCAGCGAGGAACGCGCGTGATGAACGGAGACGGTCTCCGTGCGTATGGGGGCGCAGGAAGCAAGGAGAGACGCGACAGCGATGCAGGACCAAATCGAGGCGCGTGTGTTCATGCGCCGTTTTAGCGGGAGGAGTGGGGTGGCGTCAATGAAGAAGCGCGCGGGTGCTCGCTTAGCATTGAATGACAGGCCGGCAACTACCCCTGATGCCGCAGTCGGAACTGCCGTGGAGTGAGTCCGGTGCGCTGGCGGAAGTGCCGGGTGAAGGCGCTTTGATCACAGAAGCCGTGATTGAGGGCGATGTCTGAGAGTGAGTCGCTGCTGGAAACAAGTCTCTGCGCGGCGGTCTGGATGCGGATGCGCAACATGAGCTCGTGAGGCGTGAGGCCCAGGGCCTGCTGGAGTTTGCGGTGGAGGTTGCGTTCGGAAGTGCCCACTGCTCTGGCGAGCGCCGCGGTGGTGAGCATGCGATGTGGATGGGCCTTGAGGTAGGCCACGGCGTCGGCGGCTTCCTGAATGTTGTGGTGGGTTCGTTCCGCCTCATAGCGATGAATCACGGCCATGACGCCGATGTTGCGTCCGCGCCTGCCTTTGATCGGCAGCTTGGTGGTGAGGAACCATTGCAATTCCCGCTGCTCGCCCAGCCATGCCTCCAGCCGGTTGATCAGCGGCTTTCCTGTCCTGATGACCTGGCGGTCATCGTCGCGGAAACTTTTCACCAGATCCTCCGGCACATAGTTTGCATCCGAGGTGCCAATGAACTTTGCGGGATCGCTGGCACCGAGCCGCTGCAGGGTCGCACTGTTTGCGGCGATGAATCTTCCCTCGGCATCCTTGGCGAGGAAGAAGACGCCGGGCAGGTGCTCAAACAAGGCCAGGAACTCCTGGGGATGGGCCATGTGCGTGAAGAACCGCTTTTGGAAAGGGCTGAAATCCATTGGCAGGATTAGACCAAAAATTGGCCGCTGGAAACAATACATTTCAGGGCGTCCGGGTCAGTGTGCGGCGGTGACAACAGACACCCATCCACAGCAAAATTCATCCATCCTCCTTATGAACACCTCTTCCGCCGCCCAAAACACTGCAGGCCAGCTCAATCGCCGCCAATGGCTTGCCACCGGACTTTCCTCCCTCGCCGGCCTGGCAGGAATGCACACGACGCACACACAAGCCGCAGCACAAGAGCCTCTTCAGGCCAGGCTGAAATTTTCGAGCTGGCTGAAGCCCGTGCGTGGCGACCTCAAACAGCAGCTGGACTTTGTGGAGCGCTCAGGCTTTGAGGCGGTCGAGCTGCGTGGCACCATCGCCAACAACAAGCAGAGCTGGCTGAAGGCGCTGAAGGACCGCCCTCTGAAGGTCAGCGGAATGGACTGGGGCCACTTCACGCTGATGGTTTCTGATTCAGCCGCAGAGCGCCAGAAGGCGGTGGATTCCCTGAAGGCGGCGATCGATGCGGCGCATGAACTCAGCGCTCCGGTGCTGGTTTGCGTGCCGCCGCGTTATGGGCAGCCTACCGCAGTGCCGGACGCCGCCACCAGCCGCAAGATCCTGCTGGAGACACTCACGCCGCTCGGGGAACTGGCCGCGAAAGCTGGCACCTGCATTGGCATCGAGCCGGTGCGGCGCAAGTCGGTGAACTGCCTGCACACGCTGGTGGACGGAGCCAGTTTCTGCCGTGACACCAAGTCACCCGGCTTCTGCATCGTGGCGGACTTTTGCATCATGATGGAGGAGGAGACAAACCTCACGGGAGCGATGCTCTCGGGTGGCAGCCACATCCACCAGGTGCACCTGGCCAACAGGGGCCGGAATCTGCCGGGAGAAAATGCGGAAGATGAGCGCCCGTTTCTGGAAGGCTTCCGCGGGCTGAAGATGATCGGCTACAACGGGTATTGCTCATTCGAGGGCGGCCAGATCGAGACCTATGAGCAGAACGTTGGAAAATGCATGAGCTTCCTGCGCGACCTCTGGGCACGGGCTTGAAAACGAAACACCTCACTTATCCATTGTATGAAGCACGTTTTTTACTCTGCACTGACGATAATCTTCGCCGCAGCCGCCATCCGCGCGGCGCCAGCGGCGCTGTTTGATGGCAAGACCTTGGAGGGCTGGGAGTGTGATGTGGCCGACATCTGGCGCATCGAGGAGGGCGAACTGGTTGCTGGCAGGCCTGAGGTGAAACAGCCCGTGAATGTCTTTCTCTGCACCACAAGGGAGTTCGGCGACTTCGATCTGCGCCTGAAGTTCAAATCCAATGGCAACAATGGCGGCATCCAGTTTCGCAGTCAGCGAAAGGCAGGCAGTCACGAGGTGGCGGGATATCAGGCGGATTTTGCGAAAGGCATCCACGGCTTCCTGTATGATGAGTCACGTCGGCGGAAGTTCCTGTCACAACCGGATGCGGAAACGAGCGCCCGACTTCAGCTCGGCGAGTGGAACAGCTACCGCATCCGGGCCGAGGGGCCGCGCATCCGCCTTTGGGTGAATGACGTGCTGACGGTGGACTACACCGAGCAGGACCCGGCGATCCCGCTACGCGGCATCATCGGCCTGCAGCTCCACGCCAACGCGACGGAGATTCGGTACAAAGATCTGGTCATCGAAGAACTGGAGGGCAAGGCAGCCGTCGGCATGCCGTGAGGTTGCCGCAGAGAGACCATCAAAGTCGCCTTGTCGCTGTGCAACAAGGCAACTTTAAAGACCTTGCCACCTGCCCCCTCACTCCCCCACAAACTTGTCCACCAGTGCATCAAGCGCCTGGTAGAGTTCATCGGTGTCCAGGGTGTCGCGATTGCTCAGAATGATGGTGCTGCGATTGCCGGCAAGGTCGCGGTAGTAGCTGTTCTCAAATCCGGCCCAGGTGCCGTCGTGGCCATAGGCATGCACGGAGCCGTCGTCATCGGTGTAGAGGGTCCAGCCCAGGCCGTAGTCGAAGGGCTTGCCTTTGCGGGTGGTGGCGGGCGTGAGGGCTTCCTTCCAGGTGGCGGGTTTGAGGAATTTCCGGGCGCGCACGGCGGCGTCCCATTTGGCCATGTCTTCGAGGTTTGACCACACGCCGCCGTCTCCCACGACCATGACCTTTTGCGGCCACTCGGGCGGGGTGCCCCAGCTGGGCTTCCACGTTTCCTTCTTCTCACGCCACTCGTACCCGAAGGCACGGTTGTACTTTTCATCATCCTCCGTCTGCGGCACGGACTTCGGGCCCTGGCAGATGAAGGTGTGCTGCATGCCGGCGGGGATGAAAATCTCATCCCGCACGAATTCGCTGAAGGGCCTCTTCGCCACGCGCTGCACGATGCTGGCGAGGAGGAGGAAGTTGCTGTTCGTGTACTCAAACTTGCTGCCGGTGCGGAACTGAAGCGGGTAATCCTTCTTCAGCTTCGCGAACATGCCGAGGTAGTCTTCGTTCACGGCGTAGGTCTTGTGGCGCATGGGCACGCCTTCATCATCAAAGTCGAAGTACTCGGGCAGGCCGGAGGTGTGCTGGAGGAGATCGCGGATGAGGATGGGATTGTCGCTGCTGTAAACGGGCAGCTCTGGGAGGTGGTCGCGCACGTCGTCGTCGAGCGTGAGCATACCACGATCCACCAGAATGAGGAGCGCGGTGGCGGTGAAGGGCTTGGAGCAGGAGGCGAGCTCAAACAGCGTGCTGGGGGTGATGGCGGTCTCGTCCTTCACGCTGGCCAGACCGTACCCTTTTTGGAAATGCAGCTTTCCGGGCACGCGGATGAAGATGGCCACGCCGGGGCTGCTTTCATCGATGCCAGTTTTGGCCACGAGGCGGTCGATGGCGGAGACGAGTTCATTGCTGGGGCGCAGGTCTTGCGCGAGGGCGGCAGTCGCGGTGGCGAGGCCGAGAAGCGTGGTGAAACGGCGCAGCATGTGGGGCAGTGCGGAGCGGGTGAAAAGCATGGATGCTGTCCCTGCGCCAGTGGGAGGTGTGCGGCAAATTTTTTTGTGGGCGTATAACCCAGCACTGTTCTGTAGTCCCGCCTTTAGGCGGTTCTGGGTAGCGCGCCCAGATCCGCATAAAGGCGGGACTACAATACGAAGAGCCGGATGCGTTGCAGCAGCGAAGCGGCTTGTCACTTGAAACCTTCGAGTTTGAAACGGAGCGCTGTGTTCGAGGACGAGTAGGAGAACGAGAACGAGTAGGATTCCGCTGCGCGGGGCCTACTCCCCACCGCACAGCTTCACCATCTTGATCTCCACCGTGCGGTCCCCTTCTCCGACAAACAGGACGCCTTCTTGAAGCGTCACGGTCAGGTCCATGGAGCGCTGCGCCAGGGCACCCAGAGCCTCGCTCTCGGCGGCGGGAATCTGCCACACGTGCAGGTTGCTCACGCGGGTGAATTTTCCGGCGAGCGCTGCCCACCAGGTGGCGGCGTTGCTGGCAAAGCTGTACACGCTCACCTTCTTGGACCGGCCGCAGAGGCGCACGAGTTTTTTCTCATCGGGCAGGCCCAGCTCGATCCAGTGCATGAGCAGGCCGGTGAGGTCGTGCTGACTGAGCGCGGGCTCATCCGCCTCCCACATGTCCTTGCCAAACTCCAGCTTGCCGAGGTCGTAGTTCTCCGGGGCATTGAGCACGAAGGCCAGCAGCCGGATCATCATGCGCTCCTCCGTCTCCGACGGGTGCCGCGCGAGGGTGATCTCGTGGTCGGCATAACGGTTGGCGTCGAGTTCGGAGAAGGAGACCTTGGCTTTGTAGATGATTGCTTTGAGGGCCATGGTCTGGCTTAGATGGGAATGTGATGGGATGCAACGGCCGCACTGGGACGAAGAATTCGGACGCGGCGCAGCGCGCACCTACCATTCCTGCCCATCCCTGTGGTGGAAATCAGGCCCGCAGAATATGATT
>JAPLUN010000147.1 GCA_026397715.1 Verrucomicrobiota bacterium | reverse complement strand
GGGGGGGCCTTCAGTGGGGTGTTCAAAACGGACGGTGACCCACCGGTCAAGGTCGGTGCTGGTTAATGCGATCCACCCGTCGGCAGTGCGTTCGACTTTGATGGTGCCGAGGACTGCTAGGGTTGCTCGTGTGTTGATGATCTTGCCGAGGCCGATGAGAGCGGGTTTCAGTTCTGCGATGGGGAGTGTGATGGGTTTCATAGTGTTGGTGGTGGGGTAAAAGACCAAAGCCCATGCACCAGAGGAGGCACATGGGCTTTGGCGTGGTTGAGTTGATCAGGCGGTCGCTGGCACCTCAGCTTTGTACTTGAGCTGGGCCGTGGTGCATTCTTTCGCACGAATGTCGGCACGAGCACCCAGGTAAACTGACTGGTAGATGCTGCCGGACTCCTTGAAGGCGTACAGATAGCGGCACTCGATCACGGTTCCCGGTTCAGGAATATCGTGGTTGGGTGGAATGGTGACGTTGCCAGCGGGGCGTATTTTATCACCTTCGAACAGGATCAACGAAACGCTCCTTTGATCGTTCACCTTCGAAACGATCAAGGAGGCGGTCTCATAGAACTTGTACTTGAGCTGGTCGCCACCGCTGTTGGGACGACCGGGAGTGTATGGCGCGTCCTTGTGTTTGAACACAACGCCTTCTTTCCCTTCGTTTTTGAACTGCTGGAACCAGCCAGCCGTTTGAGGTGGGAAGAACACCCTCACCTCCCGGATATGGGGATGATCGAAGGCGTTGAGCATGTCCCGCATCCGCAGGTAGCGGACCGAGAATGCCAGATGACGCATGTCCTCGGGTCCGATGGTGAGCAGGTCGAAAACGTGGAAGGTGTCTCCGACAGCTTCGCCATCGAGCAGAAAGTTGCGCGGGTATTTGGCGGCATCGCGGACAATCGCTTCTGGAACTGCGGTGGGGAATCCCAGGCGGTTGATGCCGGTGATCTGGTCTCCGTCTTTACTGATGAGCATGCGACGGCCATCAAGCTTCTCCTGCATCCAGTAGTCGGAGTTGAACAGGAACTGGTCGAGCTGCGGTTCGTTGATGGGATTGAGGAGCTGGCAGTGGATGCCGCTATGCTGGCCGGGAGAATCCGGTGGCGTGGTGGTGGCCGCGTCGGTTCCGGGCGTGTAGCCCTTCGCGGTCTTTTCTTTGATGAGCTTATCGAAGATGCCTTTGGCGATCTGGTACTCGACTGGTGCTGGGGTTTTGCTGCCGGTGGTGAGAGTCGAGCCGCGACGGCCATACGCAAAGTGGACCATGAAGCCTTGATCCTTGGGCTGGATGCTGGCCTGATACACTTTGTCAGACTGTCCCTGGCGGAAATAGAGGGTGGTGGAATCCATGGGGTGGTCTCCTTTCTAAAAAATGAAGAAGCCGGGCAATCGTGAGATCGCCCGGCTTCTGTTGGGGTTGTGGTTTCTGGGTTTGCTGGCCTCACTTCATGAGGCAGGTGCTCAGCTTTGCGATGATCGCGCAAATGACGTAAACGAACGTACCAAGAAGATCGAGGATGGTGGTGAGAAGGGTCTGGAACATAAGGGTAGGATGATTTGGATGTTGTGGTTGAGGGTGGGTTCAGTGCCATAGGCGGCACTCGTTTTGGAACTCGCAGCTTGCGCAGTGCATTCCCGGTGAAGGCACGAACTGCTCATGCTGGAGTCCGGTGAGGTAGGCCTCCATTTGCCGGAACAACCGGGTTTCCTGTTGAGAGCTCATGGGTGGTAGTGGGGTGATGACCACCTTGGGATTCTTGAGCTTCACCAGGTGGTGGAGCTGGATGCCTGCCTCTTGATGGCCGGTGTTGTGACGGTAGAGGATGGAGTACGAGGTGGTTTGGATCTCGTGACTGTGGGCGATCTTGTCCGCATTGGGCGTGGTGGCTGCAGTCTTGTAGTCGATGATCTGGCATTGTTGCACCAGATCGAGGACGCCGATGAGCTTGGGCAGACCGTGCTGATGCAAGTCTGCTTCAACTGGCACCTCGACGGCATCTGGCTTCACCTCTGCGGGAACATGGGATTCACGCAGGTAGGTGTCCACCAGACGCCAGCCCGTGGTTTTTTCATCGTCCTCCTCTCCCGGCTCCCATTTCACAGAGCCTTCGGAGGTGTCTGCCCAGGCTGCGGTGTACGCATCATGAGCCTGCTTGAGCGTCAGTGGCTTTTGAAGCCATCGCGCTTTGTTCCATCCCTTCAGCACGGTGTGAACCGAGTTGCCGAGATGGAGTGAGGGAGTCTTCGGCTTGGACAGCTTCAGAACGTAGCGAAAGAACCACTTCAGCCTGCATTGCAGGAACAGTGACAACCGGGAGGCTGACACCGTTCTCTGCAAGCCTTTCATGATTTCCTCCGCGCTCTGCTCCTTGATGGAGGGTGGAGCTTCAGAGATGGCATTCATGCGGCTTGGCGGTTGGTTGGTTGTTGCTGCCAGCGTGTTTGGCGGGGGGCTGGCTTACCGGCTTTGACGAGCAGGTCCTCAATCAATTGGGAGGCCTGCATCTTGTTGAGCTGTTTGACGCCGATACCGAAGAGCTGCTGGGACAGATCTTCCGCCACCTGTTTGGTGATGCTGGCGTTCTCATTGACGATACGAAGGATGAATCCCTTTTGACCGTCGGTGCAGTTCCAGGCATCCCCGGGAGGTTTAGTCTGCTGGTGCTGGCCGTTGGTGGTGGAGCCACTATTGCCATTAAGTTGGTAGGTGCGTCCATTGTTCTGGGACTTCCCATTGCCGTTGGCATCGGGAACGTAGCCAGGGTGTTGGATTTCCTGATCGACGCTGTGCTGCAAAAGGGCGTAAAGCTTCTGCACTTCGGCTTCGACCTGAGTGATGTCGCTGAGTTCGACTTCGACGGATGCAGAAAAGCTGTGGCTGCTGTACTGGGGCAGCCCGAGCTTCTTGCTGTAATTGGCGCTGAGTTTGATGGCCATAATGGTGGGATGGTGGGTTGTGGTGTGGACGCAAAAATGCCAGACCGTGATTGGCCTGGCTGCTGCGTGTTTCTGGAATGTTTTACCGTCCTATGCCGCTGCTGTGGGCGCGACGTAGGGCGATGGGTCTTCTGCCACTCTGAGGGTGGTGGCTTGTTCCCAGCCGGGTGAACCCTTGAGGGATTCACGGAGCAATTCTTCAGCCAGACGCGTCATCGGGATGCCCCGGTGACGAGCTTCGTGATAAAGCAGGCTGACCGTAAAACGTGTGAGCGCTGGTGTGTAGTGTGTTGGGCGGGCCATGGCGGTGAGGATGGTGTCATCCACCAACAAAAAGCCCGGCCTGAAATGAATCAGACCGGGCCTAGATGATGGGTGGTTTTACTGAAGGAAGGAAACGGAAGCCATCGATGGACAGACATCAAAGGCTTCGGTTAGTCATGTGTTTATCACACAGAACATGGCCTTGTTGCCGACCGATTGGCATTCTGTCACACAATTCAATGTCCTTCATTTGGCCAAGGCTCGGACCGGCCTTGGCTGAGAGCTGAGCGATTGGCCTGAACACGAGATTCGTGCTGCTGGCTGGCTGAGTAATCGGAAGACGAGGAGCTGCTTTCGTAACCGCCGCCAATGGAACTAACGATGGCAGCCCCGGCAAAGAGTGCCAGCAGCCCGAGGGCTATGGCACTGCTGTCATCTGCATCGGCAGTGGAGCCGCTGCTGCTGGCACTTGTAGACTGCGCGAGCCGCCGCTGTAGCGGGCGTTTTGAGTGCCGTAATATCCATAGCTGCCGTTTTGGACTGGCCCCGCGCAACTGGCGAAGAGGGCTGCAAGGAGGAGTGAGGTGATGCGAATTGTTTTCATAGACGTGGTGTTTCAGAGTGTGTTTTCTGGCACGCGAATGATGTGCCTTCACAGGGCTAGAGGGAGTTTGGCGCGTGGAGTTGAGTGAAATCTGCAAAAGGAACAGCTAAAGGTTCTCCAGCTTTGCCTTCGCCTCAGCGTGGCCTTGGGTGGCGGCTTTTTCGTAGAGGGTGCGGGCTTTGGCGGTGTCTCGGACGACTCCGAGGCCCTGCTCGTAGCAGTTTGCGAGTTCGAAGGTGGCCTCGGTTACCTTGTTCTCGTCGGCGATGGCCAGCAGTTGAGCGGCTTTTTCCAGGTTCCGGGTGATGCCGCGACCGGAAGCATAACAACGGCTCAGTTTCAGAATCGCAGGTACATGACCTTGATTGGCCGCTTTGATGTACCACTCGACGGCCTTTGACGCATCTTTGGTCACACCGATGCCCTCCATGAGCTTGTCGGCGTAGTTGCTCATCGCGTTGAAGTTTCCCATCTGGGCAGCTTTCAGGTAAAACTCACAGGCTTTGGAGTAATCGGGCGGTGTGGCGAGTTCGTAGCGATAGTAGGCGAGGCTGTTGTAGCCCTCCGGTTCGCCGCATTCACCGGCCAGCAGAAAGCACTGCTCGGCATCGGCGATGTTTTTATCACGTCCGTCACCGGTGGCGGCGCAGGTGCCTAGGAAACGCCAGCTAAAGCCATCGCGCAGGCCGCCAGCTTTGTAGTAGATCTTCAGCGCCTCGGATTTGTCTGAGGGACGGCCACGGCCATTCCAAGTGTTGTGGGCGAGGTATCGAAAGCCGACAGCATCTCCAGCTTCCCCTGCTCGAAGGTAGAGCGTGTTCGCTTTGCCGAGGTCTTCAGGAGTGTTTTTGCCTGAATCATACTCGAATCCGATGTCACGCAGGCACTCAGGCATTCCCAGCTTCGCGGCTTCATGCCAGAGGGCTTCGGCCATGGCAAAATCCTTCGTCACGTTTTTGCCGTCACGGTATTCCTCCGCCAGCCAGTCGAGGGATCGTGCATCGCCCAGGTCACCGGCTTTGCGCCAGAGTGCGTGTGCCTTGGGGATGTTCTGGGTGACTCCGAGGCTTGTATTGTAGTAGCGGCGGCCCAGTTCACGCATGGCAGTGGGAAGTCCGGCCGTGGCTGCTTGGGCGTAGAGTTCGGTGGCGCGGGAAAGGTCTTTCAGGCAACCCGTCCCTTGGTCGTAGCACTGGGCTAGGTTTTCCGCTGCTTGGCAGAGTCCGGCGGCGGCGGCTTTTTCCAGATGATTTACTGCCAATGCCGGATTCTTCTCGGCCCCCAATCCACGCAGAAGGGCATCACCAACGAAAAAGATGGCGGCGGGCTCGCCAGATTGAGCAGCCTGCTGGTATAGGGTAAAGCCACGCTTTTCGTCCTTCTCGCAAGCCAAGCCATACATGAAGCAGCGCCCTAGGTTGCGGATGGCGGGGGGATCACCCATCTCGGCGGCTTTTTGTAGGTTCTGAAAGGCCAATACCAAGTCTTCCTCACGCCCCCAGCCGTTAATGGCACAGATGCCGAGTGCTGTGGCACTGCCTTTTTCCGCCGCACGGCTCATTAGCGCGATGGTTTCCTTCTGGCTGAAAGGCACGCCACGCCCCTGATTGGTGCGCAGGGCCAGTTCCAGCAGCCCGGTGGCATCTCCGGCCTCGGCACGGGACTGTACTTCCGCCAGGGGCAGTTCGTGCTGCGGCAGCGTAGCTTCAGCCGCATGACTGCGGGCGGTGAGAATGGCCAGTATTAGGGCTAGGATGAGCACCAGCCAAAGTTGAGGCGACAAGGCAGGGCAGGGTGGGGGATGATTTTGAGAGGAGGACAGCGGAACTTTCATTAGCGGCGGTGGATTGGAGTGTGTCTTGAAGCGCACTTCCCATTCATTGACCCGTCGCACCCGCGTCAGCAGAGAATGAAAAGCCGTGCTTCTTGCTCTCCAGAGGGAGTCACCCGCTATGAGTTGACTAAAAATCATCGAAAAATGGATTGGCGGGAGCTATTCCTACTCACAGACGTGATCGAAGTCTGTATCGACTCGGATTGTGCGGGCATTCGATCCAAATCTGCCGCGCCTCCCCGAAGTAGGACCATGAGCTTCACGTTAGCATTCATGGCCCGACCCCATGGGGCTTTTGGAGTTTTGTAACTATCTCTTCAGCTCTTGTAGGGACACAGGTTTCTCTGGGGTGATGGTGTCACCGTTTTCTTTATGATACAGATGCTCATGCGTGAATGGAACATACTGCACCGCTTCAAACCAGCGCTTGGCTGATTTATGCGACATACCGCTGTTGTCCGGTCATTTTGGTATCCCACCTTCTTCGCTGGCGCAGCCGGAAAGGAAGAGTGGGGCTGCGATGGCAGGGGAGAATGACGTTTTCATGGTTTGATTGGATTAAATGGCGGATCTTTTGCTTTGGCAGGCTGTTTGTCTTTTTCGGCGAGTTTGGCCATGTCTTCTTTGACTCGTGCAAGTTCGGGATGCGTGATTCCGATGGCTTCCAAACGCTCGAAGTCGAGCAGAATGCTATCGCCCAGTGTCCAGCCACTGGTAGGCTCCAACCAATGCGTCTGGTAGATAAACAGCGCTTCCTCATACTTACCCTGAAGCAGTAAACTTGTGGCGAGGTTGGCGTGTGCATATTCACGATAGGGGTTCATCTGAACTGCCTTGCGCGCATGAGATTCTGCATCCCCCCATCGTTTCACATAGACTTCACAATCGGAGAGAGAACTCAACGCGGAGCCGAGGTCGGCGGATGTTTGTTGGGATGGTGTCTTCTCGTGCGCTATCTCTGCGAGCTTGAGCTTATCTAGGCGGAGCCGTAGAAGGGCTGGAGCTGCGTGTTCGTAGATGACCTTCACGAGAAGCCGCTCTTTTGCATGCTGCCTGCCATGGATTCGCAAAATTGTCAGGTCGTCCAAGACGGTTTCGGCTAACCAAGAAGATTTCGTGGAACGCAAAAGCTGATCGCTACAAAGGTTGAATGCCTCAACGTCCTTGTCCTGAAAGAGCAGTGAACAGACCAGATGAGCTGTCGCGGCAAATCCTTCGGTATCAAGTGCAAGCGACTGGCGGGCCCATTTTTCGGCATCCGACATCTTGCCACCGGCGAGGCACTGAAAGGCTGCATTATCTAGCGCACTGATAAGCAATCTTGATTGTTTCTCAAGTGGGGCATCGGTTCTTGGCTTTTTAGTAGCATGAATCTCGGACTCCGCTTTCTTAATGTTTCTGATCTCGCTTTCACGGGTCGGTGCCGGGTCATCAGGCAGAAGCGCTGAGGTAAGAGATCCCCGCTGCAGGAACAATTCTTGAGTCATGGTCCTGCCATCGGCGTCAGGCCCCGCCATTTTTGCACCACGCGGGGTTTCTCGATCGTAAAGGACGGCCGGAATGCCACGTTTTTGACTCTCCACTAGCGCACGAAATACACGGTTAATCTCACGAGTTGTGGTTAGATTTTGGATGAAATCGGAAAATGCATCGCCCTGGGCGGTGTGAGTTTCTGTAAGTTCAATTGCCATCCTCTCTTTGAGGCGGAGCAACTCGGAGTGCCAGAAAAGCGATGGTTCGGTCAGTCCCTTTCTGTTGGTGAGTTCATGCATAGCCCCAGCTATTTGTGCGAGGGCAAGAAGGCAGTGTTTATCCTTGGCCATCTTGTAGATCGGATCATCCAGCATTCGCTCTGCTGCTTGATACATAGAATGTGCGTCAGACCAGTGTTCCATGCGTGCGTGAGCGGTTGATAAGTCGCAGAGCGCAATGATGGCGGAACGGATTGCCAACGGCTGCATCGATGCCCTTTCACGAACTTGTGAGAGGAATTCGTTGAATGCCGCTTGGCATTCCTCCTTGGATTTGTCGTCCCAGCGCGAATCGATAAAATCAGCAATCCTGTAAGATAAATAAGTTTCCCAACTTGAAAATGTGGGCGGATTGCCCAGTTCTTTCAGAGCCAGTTTCGACTCGGCAAAATGATTGTTTACGATTTCTGGTATCGGAACCCCACCGTCCTTCTGGGAAGCGGATGAATCAATCAGGCTGAGACCGCGCACTGCTATGATGCTGAGAGCAGTGTGAAGAATTTCCTTTTGATCTTTGTTGAGAGAACCCATGAGCCAAGGTTGGTGGAGTATCCGCTGGGTTGCGCCGGCTGCCCCAAGCACGGTCTCATGAACACCTGGCTCAGCAGTCCAGTAATGCGCTTTTATCATCAGTCCGCACAGCCTGCTTACAATACTCAGTTCCGCAGGATGAAGCCCTGGACTCGTCTTTGATAAAGCAAGCGCCTGATTGATGGCAGGGGACAGGGCCTTCATTGCCTCGCCATAGCGCTGCACCTCCATCAGATGAGATCCAAGACTTAAAGAGGCTTCGAAATAGACAAATCGATTGCTAAGTTCAGAGAGGTCCAATTTCGCTGCTGCAGCGTAGGCGGCGCTGAACTCTTCGCCACGCAACTCGGAGTCATGACGTTCAGCGGCCACTCGTCCGATCACATTGTGAAGCCTGACCATCAAAAGATTGGCCTTTTGCGATGGCTGAGGAATCATTACTTCTTCGGTCAGCAGTTTGATTGCCTCCTGAGCTTGGAGCTGTGCATTTTTCAAGTCGCCTCCATCCTGAATGAGCTGTGCAGCGGCTTGCTGGAGGCTGAACGCTAGGTCCATCAAGGCCTCTTGATTGTTTGCTCCCAATCTGCCGGTATTATCCAGCGCTACCCTGGCGACTCCCACAGACCTGTTAAGATAGCTCAGTTTATCCTGAGCATCTTTACCAAACGTGGCTCTGAGCCCAAGAACTGATCGAAGCTCTCCTTGACTGCTTTTCTGAACATCGGGGGGCAGTGTGTCGAACAGGATCAAAGCCTCATTACACCAAGTTCTGGCCTTTTCGTCCCACTCAGGTGAGTCAAGGCCGATGGTAAGCAAGGCATTCACGCGGTGACGAAGGGTAGCCACCATCTCCAGTTTATACTTCGATTCCTCAGGGTGCTTGGTGTTTAGCCACTTCCATGCATCAAGGTTATGAGAGTAAGATTCAATCGCAGCTTCTGATCGGCGGCTCTCCTGATAATGACCCAACTGATGGTAAAACTGTGCCATTTCGTGATGAAGCCGATTCTGGTCAGTCATTGGTGCAGCCACAGCCAGGTATGCCTGAATCTTGCCGAACAACTCTTCCGCATAGGTGCCATCTCCCTCAGTCACCGCAACAGAGGCACGCTGCCGACAGGTTTTGATGACTGCCAAGCCGAGTTCTGCGGAAGCGACGTCCCTCGTATACGCATCATCGAGACCAATGACGGACCAATGGAGCATGGTGAGACTCAATGTGTTCTTTGAGATAAACTGCCACGACATCGTCACAGGCGTTGTATGTCCTGGAATGTCGATTTGTGCCTGGGGAAGCGACTCCCATGGCATGCTTGTGGTATGGGATTGGGCCAGAAGCCATTTCTCCGCAAAGGCTTTCAGGTTTTCCCCCAGATTCGGCAGCGTTGGAATCGGAATGTCTCCGCTGGGTGAAGTCGCCGACGAGCGAATGGCCGGGACTCGTTCTGCCGCTTTAAGCAATAGAACCTTCGATAGATAAGCGAAGGCTTCATGTAGCACCACATAGGAATCCGGCTTGGAGCTGGATGCTTCTGTTGTAACCTTGATCGCATCATCTGACCATGTGGTTATGCGGAGCCTGCACATCTTGACCAACTCGGCATTATCGGCAACCCAGGCATCGCCCACTTTGGACGAAACCGCCTTTTCAATCCACGTATGAGCCCAGCGACGGCTGAAAAAAAGTGCATCCAAGTAGGCAACCCTCATGACGTCGTCTTCTGGAGAGTCTCGGTGGAAGGTGGCTAACTGTAGGAGTGCTGAGTCGTATTGGCTCACCGCTTCGATAGAGTCACCCAGCCATTCGCAGAGCCGCATAAGTCGCTGGGCCTGAATCCTGCGTTGCTGCAAATCCGTCACTTGGACAGCCCTGGATGCCTCCAACACATGGGGGAGTAACAGTTTCATGTCCGAAGGAGGAGCGTTGAAACCGGTCCCTTGGGTTTTCTGTCGAAGAGCCAGACCCCGGTCATCAACCAACTTCTCATTGGCATCGCGCTGTATTTTTAGCGCTGAGGCAGACGCGCGCTGCTGGCTTTCTGCGTCCACCGCCCTGTTCTCACTCCGCATGGCCCAGAATGCCAGTCCAGTCAGAACAATGACAGCCGCCGCGCTCAAACTTAGAAGCTTTCGAAGACGCTGGTTCTTCTGCTGGGCTTTCGTTGCCTCGTCTTCCTCATAGTCCCTTTGAAGCTCGGTCAATTTTAGCGCAAGTTCGTCGGCGCTTGCAAAGCGATGGTCTTCGGCATCCAGCGCTTTGAGTATTGCTTTGCGGATGAAAGGATTGAGATGGCAGTCTGGGGCATGGAGGGCTGGACTGTCTGGGATGCGACGCTCGCATTCCTGGGCCGACTCCCAGGGCTGGGTGAAGTCGCCAATGAGCATTTGGTAAAGCAGAACACCGATGGAATAGACATCTCCCTTGGGACTGGCCTTGGCTCGCATCTTTTCATATTCCGGCGGTGCATACATGCTGGTACCCGTACGGCTGCCGGGGCCAAGCGTATTGGGATGGGTAAAGCCTGCGCGGGTATAACCTTCCTCATCCAGCAGCTCAGGTCGGAGAATGCAGCCGATGCCAAAGTCAGCGAGGATCGGATGAATAGTGCCAGACCTGGGATCATGACGAATGAATATGTTTCCTGGCTTGATGTCGCGGTGGAT
>JAPLUN010000351.1 GCA_026397715.1 Verrucomicrobiota bacterium | reverse complement strand
CGGAGGCGATGAGGTGAGTAGAGAGGAGCGCGGAGGAAAGCAGCAGGGCTTGGATTTTCATGCAGACGTTGCATAACGCCGCGAAAGACGGTGTGCTGTCAAAAGCAGGGTGAGCCGCGCTATTTGGCGGCGACGGGCTTTGTCAGACCGGTGAGGGGATGATGAGTGACGGTGTCCCAGGCGATTTCCTGCAGCAGCTTGTTGAGCTTCACCTTGTCTTCATCGCTCATGTCTTTGAGAGCTTTGAAGGCGTTTGGCACCGGCAGGCCCACGGGGCTGCGGCGGTAGATGACGGCGAAGTGGCAGTAGCTGGAGAGGATTTGAAGCGGGGGAAGCGCGTGGCCCCAGTTGTCGCGGAAGAGTTCGGCCTGAGTTTTTAATCCGGGTGCTTCGCCTTTGATGATCTTCTCACGCAGCGTTACCGCCGCCATGCCTACCGGCACGATGAAAGCGGAAGGCTTGCCCAGCCGCTGGTTAATGCCCTGTACATAGTCCTCGATGTCCTTTGCATAGCGCATGGTCGCATCACGGAGTTTGGTGATTTCGGTGGCGTTGTGATCAAACTTCTTTTTCGTGTCGAGAGGATAGACGGGGTTATACTCGTCATTCGGCATCCAGTATTCCTGCACGGTGATGCGAAGCGCTGGATTGTGCTCGATGCCGAGTTTTACGAACAGCTCGATGGCATCATCCGGCAGCCAGATGGGAGACAGGGTGAGGACATCGACCTTGCCGGTTTTCAGCACCTGCTTCACGGCGCTTTTTTCCTCGGGCATGTCCCAATGCTTCTGCACCGTGGAGCCGCCGATGCTCGACAGGCCGACTAATTGATGATCCAGCCCGGCAGATTTCGCGATCTCGTTGACCTGCTTGTAGGTGAAGACATGAAAGCTGTGCCCACAGGTGGCTACGCTTTGCCCTTTGGTGATCGATGGCAGCAGATCGTCTGCCCGACTCATAAATGGGGTCAGGCAAAAGATGGCGAGAAGGAGTGTGGCTTTCATAAGGGGCCTATTGCTGGGTAGAACGAATCAACTGTCTAAAACTTCAGCAGTTCACCCACTGGCAGTGGCTTGTTCTGACGGATGGATTCTTCGGCTACGAGGCATAATCCTGCGCTCCAGAGACCATCCAAACCGGTGGCGATAGGCTTTTTTCCGGTGCGGACCATGTCGATGCACTGGGCGATTTCTTCGCGGAGTTCGAAGACTTCGCCGCTGTGCTTTTCGAGCTTCACGGTTTCGAGGTTCTCACCGTCGAAGACTTTGAGGAAGTACTCGGGTTCGAGGGTGCGATCGAGCGCGCCGCTCCATGCGGCCCACAGAGCGCCTTTGGTGCCGCTGACTTTGACGGTCTGATGGTGCTCGAAGGCAGCGAGTGTTTGAGACACCACGGCGTAGCTGCCGTTGGCGTATTTGAACATGGCGCTGAAGTTGTCGAATAGCGTCGGGCGCTGGGGATCGCGGGAGTTCGCGTAGGCGTGGAGTTCCACGGGATCGCCACTGCCTTCGAGATACCAGCGGGCGAGGTCGAAGAAATGGATAGGCTCTTCGAGAACCCAACTGCCGACACGGTTCTGATCATAACGCCAGCCACAGGCCCCCTGTCGGTAGGGTTTGCGGGAGAGTTCGACGAGGACGTACTGGGGATCGCCGATGGTGCCTGCGTCGATGATTTCTTTGATGCGACCCCACTGGCTGGAGAGGCGGAGTTCGTGACCGACGGCAAGATGGACGCCGTTTTGCTGAGCCCAGGCAACGATGGCTTTGCAGTCATCCAAGGTGATGGCCATGGGCTTTTCCAGAAGGACGTGTTTGCCTTTCGCCATGGCGGCGAGGGCGATCTCTCGATGCGTGTGGCTGGGCGTGACGATGTCGATGATGTCGAACTCGGACTGAGCGATCATTTCGAGGCTGTCCGCAAAGATCTGCGCCGTGGGGTAGAGCCTGCGCGCTTCCTCACGCGAGGCTTCTGAGGGCGCGGAGATGGCAACGAGGTATGCGTCGGGATTTCCCTCGATCGAGAGGGCATGGAATTTGCCCCAGGCACCGAAACCGGCGAGGGCGAAGCGAACAGGCGAAGACATATCAATGGCGAGGAGCGGTAGTGAGCGGTGTGACGGGATCAGGAACGCGCCGGCCCTGCACTTCATTCAGGCGGCATGACGGCAGATGCGGCAGGACGTGCTTGGCGAAGAGGTCGCACTCTTCGAGATGAGGGTAGCCGCTGAGGATGAAGGCGCGCATGCCCATGTCCATGTAGCGGTTGAGCTTGGCGAGCACCTGCTCGGGATTGCCGACGATGGCGCTGGCGCAGCCGCTGCGAGCCAGACCAATGCCGCTCCAGAGATGGGGCTCGAGGTAGAGGTCGGTGCTCTGGGCGCGGAGCTCGTCCTGACGCTTGACCCCGGCGCTCTGACTGTCTTGGGAGCGTGCTTTGATCTCGGCGCCTTTTTCGGCGGTGAGTTTGGAAATGAGCCGGTCTGCAGCGGCGCGGGCTTCGGCCTCCGTTTCGCGGACGATGACATGGGCACGGAAGCCGAAGTCGATCTTGCGGCCGTGGACGGCGGCTTTTTCGGACATGACGCGCATGGTTTCGGCGATGCGGTCCTCCGTCTCGGGCCACATAAGGAAGACGTCGCAGTGCTTGGCGCATAAATCCTGCGCTGCAGGCGAGATGCCGCCGAAATAGAGCAGGGGGCCTCCGTTTTGCTGGTAGGGCTTGGCGGGTTCGGTGGTGGGCAGGCTGAAGTTGTAGAAATCGCCTTTCCATTCAAACGGGCCGTCGGTGCGCCACAGCCCCTGCAGGATTTGGATGATCTCGCTGGCACGGGCATAGCGGACTTCATTGCTGTCTTTCATGCCGGGCATGTCTGAGGAGATGATGTTGATGCACAGGCGGCCTTTGGCGATGTGATCGACGGTGGCGATCGCCCGCGCGAGCATGGGGGGCCAGACTTCACCCATGCGCAGGGCAACGAGTTGGTTGATCTGTGTCGTCAGTGGTGCCATGGCGGCGGCAAACGCCAGCGCGTCTTGTCCGGCGATCCAGCCCGAGGGTAGCAAGATATTCTGGTAACCGAGTGAGTCGGCTTTTTTGACGATGTCGCCGCAGTGTTCGAAGTTGGAGCGGATTGAGCCATCCGGAATGCCGAGAAATTCATAATCGTCGGAGCAAAGTGCCGAAAACCAAGCTACTTCACACTTGCGATCAGGGGTGCGAATGGGTAAGTCACTCATTAGAAGATTTTTGACGGGAGTGCATTGATCCTGCTGGACAGCGAGAGATCAACAGGCTTTTTATTCGAATGCGAAAAAACCCAATTGTACAACGTGAAACGCTCGGGGCTGCTGTGCTGCAGGTCCGCAGCGGGCGCGCGACCTCGCGTACGACTCTGGCCAAGGCATTAGGAATTTCACCTTCGACGACCGGGTTGTACGTGGATCACTTGATCGCCGAAAAATATCTGAATGAATCGGGCTTGAACCAAGGACCGATGGGCCGTCCCCGTCGCATTTTGAGCACGCAAGCGGAGGCGGGCTGGTTTGCCGGCTTGGAATTTAATGCCCAGCGAATTCAGGCCGTTGGCGTGGATTTTTCCGGCAGTCTGAAGATGACCGTGGAACTGCCCCTGCCAGCAGATGTGTTGGCAGATCAAGTGATCAAGTCGCTTCTCACCTGCGTGGCCAAGCTGGCCGAGACGATGCAAGGTCCGCTGCTCTCGGTGGGGCTGGGAGTTCCCGGGCTGGTCGATGCGCAGGCAGGGATTGGATTATACTATGCTTTCATCCCTGACTGGAATCAGGTGCCGGTGGCTGATGAGATCAGATCCAAACTCAAAGTCCCGGTCATTTTGCAGAACAACCTGAGGGCGATTGCGCTGGCGGAGCGTTGGTTCGGTTTAGGGCACGGTTTGAATGACTATGTGATCCTCGGACCTCGCAGTGGTTTTGGCATCGCCATGGTTCAGGACGGCAGAGTGATCGAAGGTTCGCATCATGCCGCCGGAGAGGTGGGCCGCTGGCCTTGGCCCTTGATGGAAGGGGCGGGTGAAGGCAAGGAATTGCATCATGCGCTGAGCGCTCCCGCGACGTGGCGGCGGCTGGCAGGAGTGGATGGGCTGGCAAAGCTGCCCGAAGATCTCCGCGCAGGCCTCGCTGCTTTTGCTGATTCGACAGGGCCGGAATGGGAAGCCGTGTGTGGCGACTACGCACGCGTGATCGGCTTGTTGCACATGATCATCGATACCGGGGTTTTCATTCTTCATGGCCCCCTGACGATGCTTGGGGAGCGCTTCTGCCAATCCATTACAGATGCCGCATGCGCGCTGATGCCTGCTTTGCGTGAGGGGGGACTGAAAATCGTGCCTTCGACGCTGGGTGATAATGCCGGTGCCCTCGGGGCGGCGAGTTTGGCCATGGAGGCCTGGTCTCCGGCCTGAGAATTCTGGCTGGGGGCACAAAAAACCGGGTGGCAGGACTGGTTCCCGCGCACCCGGTGAGTGGAGTCTCTTGAAGTATTACTTCTCCAGAGGTTCTTTGGCGGCCTTCCAGCCGGAGATGCCAGCGGAGAGGTGTTTCACGTTGGTGTAGCCGAGCTGGCTGGCGGCATTGGCTGCGGCCTTGTAGGCGCTGCAGGCAGGACCACCACAGTAGGCAACGACGAGGGCACCTTTGTCAGCAGGCAGGGCGCTGGCGAGGCTGGAGCCCTGAGTTGCGAAGTCGATGGCGGTTGGCACATGGCCGGACTTGTAGGAGGCGGCGCCGTTCACGTCGATGACGGTGACCTTCTTGTCAGCGATGGCCTGCTTGAGATCGGCAATGCTGATGTCTGGGAACTCGGCGGCGAAACCGGCTGAGGCGACGAGGGCGAAGACGAGTGCGATGAGTTTCTTCATGATTGGATCTGGATGGGTTGAGTTAAGTTGTGCGCGTTGGACTGTGCGCGGCAGCGGCCCCGTCTGCCGGGGCAAAGGTTTAAGATTCAGGAATACGATGACATCATGCGTGCGAGTGAGATGCTGAAGCCTGCGGTTTTATTCCCGGAAAATGACGATTTTTGCCCTGCCGCGGCAGCGGCTGGAGCAGGGAAGGCTTGGTGGAAACCCGAGAGGCATCATGGCAGGCTGTAGAGTACAACGATCCTAGATACGGTTGGTTTTGCCAAAAGATTCAAAAGTTCTTAGAGCGCTGGAATGAAGAGGCGCGCAAAGCCGTTGCGCAAGCGATTCAGGACAGGAGCATTTTCCAGCATCTCGTGTGTAATTTCACGGGAATTGGCCAGCTTGGCATCCATCTCCGCAGCGAGCCGCTGGCAGAGCTCAGCGTCATGGCAGGCGAGGTTGAATTCAAAGTTTAGCCTCAGGCTGCGTGGATCCCAGTTGGTGGAGCCAAGAAATGACCACACTCCATCGATGAGGAACAATTTGGAGTGATCAAACGGTGGTGCGGACTCAAAAATGCGGCAGCCCATCGACAGCAGGTCGGGATACAAGGTCTGTGCAGCCCATCCTACGAACGGGATGTTGTTCTCCGCCGGTGTGAGGATTTTCACTTTCACGCCACGCACAGCACATAGACGCAGCGCCGCCATGAGAACTGGATTGGGAAGAAAGTAGGGGGTGATGATCTTGACCTCTTCGCGTGCGGCATTGAGTGCGGCAAAAAACGCAGCTGGCATGACTTCCATGTCCTCGTCGGGACCATCGACGATGCCGATGGCGGTCGTGTTGCCCGTGGCGGCCAGTTCAGGGAACCACAGCGGTCCTTCCAAGGATTCACCAGTGCAAAAGGCCCAGTCTTCGGCAAACACCCGCTGGATTTGCGCCACGCATGGGCCGGTCACTGCAAAGTGCAGATCATGGACTGCGTGCTTCGGCTTGCGGGCGACCATGTTTCCCTCGCGGATATTCATTCCACCGGTGAAGGCCGTCTTGCCGTCAACCACCAGGATCTTGCGGTGATTGCGCAGGTTCATCGTAATCAGGCGCAGGACCAACCGGCTGGGCATGAAGCGTCGTGCAGTCACTCCGGCCTGAGACAGAGCCTCAACCACTGGCGGCCAGGAGTAGCGTGTGCCTGCGTCGTCCACCATGACACGCACCTGCACGCCGCGCTTCACCGCCAGGGAGAGTTCGGTCACGAAGTCCGAGCCGATGCCGGTGGCCTCAAAGATGTAGCTTGCCAGCGTGATGCTTTGCCGCGCAGAGCGGATCGCCTCCAGCATGCGCGGCATCGCCTCGTCACCATTGTGCAGGATATCGAGGTGGTTTCCCAGCGTATGGCTGAAGCGTGAGATGCGGTCGAGCGTGCGTGCCAGCTGCTGGTGCTCCTGCATGGCACAGCTGTCGGTGGCAGTGACGGGTAGCGGCTGATCTGGCACCGGATCGCGCCATGGTTCATTGATGCCGCTGCGGTAACGACGGCCGCTGCGACGCAGAATATTGATGCCCAGCAAAAGGTACAGCAGCGGACCGATCAGCGGTGTGAAGACCACCAGTGCCGTCCAAAATGCGGCAGAACGGTAGTCGCGATGCCGCAGAAGCAGATGGATCAGCGCAATGACGGAGCCGACGGACGACGCAATCGCCAGCACCACTGTCCAGAAATTGTGTTCAAACCAAGTCATGGCTCAGCATGCGCGAATCATGACGAAGTGCAAAGCACAACCCTGACTCACGACGTTTCAGGCATGCTCAAACTTCCGCCAATACAGCAATGCTATGGGGATCATGCCGAGGCATTCCTGACCGGCCTTGGCGACACCTGCCATGGTGTGCGTGTTCCATGCGCCAAGGATGAGGGAGATGGCTATCAAGATGGCGGAGCCAAAGGTGAAGACGGCACGTGGTGCAATGGTGAGATGCACAGGGCGTGTTTCCTCACCGAGGAGATCAATGAAACGTGCAGCGCAAAGAATGAGCACAATGACGGAGAGCCAGCCGTTGTCATCAAGCCTGCCGAGAGAGAGGTAGTCATAGGCACCGTGAGCAATGACTGCCAGCAGGAAGGTGGCGATGAATTCATCAGCACGGGCGAAGCGGGTGAGCAGCATGCGGTAGAGGCTGTGCGCGCAGATGCCGGTGAGGGAGATATGGAGGAAGTTGGCGGAGAGGAAACGCGTCCAGGCGATGCCACCACCGAAATTCTGGTAATAGCCAATATTTTCCTCCAGCGAAAAACCCAGCCCAACAAAAGCACCGGTGAGCAGTGCCAGACCCGGCGTGCGACGCCACATCAACCAAGGCAGGAAAAGTGCAAAGAGCAGGAGCTTGCAGCCTTCCTCGCGCAGTCCGACTCCCGCGATGTAGTAGATCAAATCATGAGGAAAGGGGGCTGAAGCGGTCATGCCCTGGTGGAACTCCTGATAGGCGAGGATGGTGAGCGTGGGCCACACGCTGGCCACTCCGGCCATGATGGCGACGATGGGCCTCGCCCAGCGCCAGCGTTCGTGGTCGCTGTGCTGCACCAGGATGAAGTACCACAGGGCGGCAGCGAAGAAAGCGAGGCCGAGCATGCCATAGGGGATTTCATCGAGACGGTGACGAATGAGGCCATGCCACTGCATCCAGACATCGCCCAGAAGTGAGCCTGCATGGTGCTGGAGCAGGGGAGGGCAATGCTCGATCCATCCGGGCTGGGCGGCGATGGTGCGCAGGAACTTCAGGTCATGCTGTGTTACAGCCAGGTGAAGTGCCTCTTCACGCGAGGTGGTGGCATCCGCAAAGTGAAGGCCCTCGGTGAAAAAAGCCTCCGTGGCCGCCGGGATGTTGTTGCGGCGCTTTTGTACACTGCCGAGCAGCTCTGCAGCGAGCATTTCAGGCGGCAAGGCCCGGGCATTTTGCTCTAACTGCTGCTGTGCCGCTGGATCTCCGGCGAGTGCTGCGGCAAGAAAATTCTGGAACAAACCGGCCGGGGCATCCGTGGTGGCATGCTGCTGGATGAGTTGCGCAACCTCATAACCGCCAAGCCTTCCTGTCTGAGTGAAAATTGGAAAAACACCTTCGTCGTTTTCCTCCACCAGCTGAGGGAGCTGCGCGAGAAGCATGCGCAGCCAGAGTGCGAACTGGCGCGGCTGCGGGGTTGTTTCATGCCGCAGGCGGTGATACTCTTCATGCAAGCGGCTCAATGCGGAGAGGTCAGCTTGACTCTGGTTGGGCTCCCCTTGGCGGCCACTAACGATCACGATCACACATGCGATGATCATGCCAGTGGCGGTGATGCTGGCGGCGGTACGCAGCAGAAAGCGACGATTGCGCGTGAGGTAGTGGGTGCGCGCACGCCAGCCATGAAAAAGAGAACGCTTCTCGCTCATGCTGTAATCAAGGGTCCACTTTCTTCCACCAGTCGGGGGTCTGCTCCCAAGGTGCGCGTGTTTCAGTCTCTACATCTGGCATTGTCGTGCGGGCTTCGACGTCAGATTCTTCCTCGAGTTCCATGAGCAGCTTGATATGCGGCTCCGGCTTTGTGGTGCGCCGCCAGATGAGCCAGGCCCACATGGCAAATGCACCCAGCAGAAACAGCAGTGTGCCAAGGGTGAAGAGCACAAACCAGTCAGAGGCCTCCACCCACTCACGTGACACCTTGATCGTACCGCCTTCGGGCCGAGAGAGGAAGGCGAGGTACGTGTTCATAATGAGAGGCTGCTTTAGTTTTCGTTAAAGACTAGGCGCATCGGGATCATCTTGGAAAACTGGAATCCGTGCTGCTGAAAGAAGGACTGCGAGTCGGCGCTGATGCGGTCAGTCAGCAGAGTGATGCGACGGAAATGTTTTTCCCGTGCAAATTCGATGGCGTGATCGAGCAGGCGTCCGCCATAACCCTGACGACGATGCTGCGGATGCACAATCACGTCCTCCATGATGAGGACCAGGCCACCTTCCGCCGTGCTGATGGTGAAGAGCAGGTTGATCATGCCGATGACCTTGTGCTCCGTGCGCAACACAAAGATGCGACCGCGGTTCGGCTGCTCCAGAATCAGGCGTAGGCCGTGCTCTTGCTTGGAGCGGTCCGGCTTGAAATCCTCTTCCTCACTGAACAAGGCAAGAAGCAGCTCCACCAACTGGGGCAGGTCTTCGATGGTTGCCGGTTCGATATGGGGCTCAATGTCGGTGGCGGGCATAATGGACAGAATAACGGGCTCGTGGACAAAGGCAATGCGTTCGATGCATCGACTTCGGCAAGTTGATCAAGCTGCCCCAAAATGAAGCAGATTTTATCCAACGCCTTCAGTCTGCCCTCGACTATGTCTTTTGCATCGCCTCCCGCAGGTTTTCCCAGGCACGGCGAAAATCCTGTTTCATCATGTAAAGTGTGGCGATTTCCTGGCGGACGTACGCAGGGGCATTGGGGAATGCGGCTACTTTTTCCAGAGTGCGCAGGGCACCGTCAATGTCGCCCTGAGTCTTTTGAGCTTGGAATAAATCAATGCCGCTTCTGGTATCGGTTGGATTGTAAAGCAGGGCGCGCTCCAAGGCTGGGATGTTGGTGCTGGTTCCTGGCGCAGTGCGAATGACCGAGGGCAGAAAGGGGATGGCTGTTTGACACGCACGCTGGAAATCGGAATTGCGAGCGTAGTGTTCCGCAAGAGTGCGCCAGCCGATCTCCTGCCATTTGCGGTTGGTTTCCAGAGCGGTAATGAGCGCTTCTTGATTGCCATACTGGTACCACATGCTGAAAAGGTTCTTCCTTTGATCTGGATCCAACCCCCTTAAATCTGGCTGTTGAACCAGCAGGCTTTTCAAGCAGCGGTCGAATTCATCCCGGGTCTGCACACTTCTTAGGAACTCGAATTTTAACTCCGAAGTTGTGGCCAGTGTCCAGAGCGGTTCGCGCAGTTCGGGATGCTGGTAGGAATAGCCGAGCATCTGTTGGTAATTGCCGGGTGCTGCTTCTGGATAGCGGCGCAGGAACTCGCGCCAGCCGACGACTGCGTACTGAGGGTCGAAATCGAGCCAGAAAAGGCCTTCGGTGTAACAGGTCATTGCGTAAGTCGGATCGAGCACACGCGAACGAGAGAAATCCAGCAAAGCCACTTCTTTCGGCTGGCCGAGCCGAAGGCGCAGACACGCACGTTCGTAGTAGTAACGAAAATCCATCGGTGCCATTTCAATGGCTTGATCCATGAGTGGCAGCGCGCCTGCAGGAGAACCGGAGTCGGCCAGTTTTCCCGCCCGGCTTCGCAATGCATTTGCCGCACTCGAGCCCGGCAAAACTGGATGTCCTAGCGCAATGGCCGTCCAAGCCGCACCCAGTGCCAGCAGCATCACTCCTCCCAGTCGGAAGACCAGACGTTGTGGCAAGCCGGATGCGTTTGGCAATCTGCGTGGTCGAATCGCGATGCCCGCCAGCAAGGCCATGAAGAGCGCATAACCGAGACCATGATTGGGCACATCACCCAGTCCATGGATGGCACCAAGACCAAAGACGATGGCGGCGGCATTGCGCAGACGACGATCCTGCATGCCTGATTTGCGTTTCTTTTTTTTGCCATACCAAGGGCCGGTGGATAAAAAAATCCAAAACAGCAACAGCAAGGCGGGCAGCACGGTGAGCAATCCGCCTTCTGACAAAAGCCAGAGCAAATCGCTTTCAGGATGAAGGAAGCGGAATCTTGTTGCCGACAAAGCGGAAAATTGTGGGAAAACAGCTTCGAAATTTCCCAGTCCGATGCCTGTCCAAGGTGAATCAAGGGTCAGCTTGAGGGATTCGACAAAGAGTGATCCGCGGCCTTTGTCCGAAGCAAAATGTGCAATACCACCTTCAGTAAGCCGCTTGGAAACGTTTCCGCCTGACATAACCAGCAAAGTGGAGATGATGAAAACCAGTGATGTTGAAACGGCCAGTTTTTGGAGGAAGCCGCGCCGCATGGCAACGGTGCCAAACCAAGCGGTCATGCCAAAGAACAGCAAGATCAGTCCTGCGCGCGAACTGTTCATGAAAATGCAGATGACAGGCGGAATAAACCCCAGGAGACAAGGTATCCATAAGCGCGATTTGCGCCGATGCGCATCAAAGCCTGTTGCAGCACAGAGCACGCATGTCATGGCGGCAAGGCTGCTGATGTGATTCCGATTGGCAAAGGGGCCAAATGCATTTCCCCATTCCAAGGGATTGCGCGGCCACCAGGGGATGATGATCGACTTCGTACCTTCTAAGATGGAGAGCAAACAAAGCACGATTCCACCAAAGGTGAGGATTTGGATCATGGCCCGACGTTGGCGGTCTGAAAACCCCCGGGTCAGACACCAGGCCAGCCAGGCAATGCAGATGGCAAAATAGAGCCATGCCTCCATAGTTACGGCGGCCTGAGGAGTCAGGGTTTTGGAAAGATGGATGTCCCAGTCCTGGACCAAGGTGGCCTGCCATGCTGGAGACTTAAACAACCAGTTTGCAGGCAGAAAGGAGAGCAACGGAGCCAGCATAGCACCCAGCAGGCCTAACAACGCTATCGGCGGAAGTTTGCGCTTGGGTGCAAAGAAGATCAGCACCAAGGCCAGCAGAAAGGTTATGCTTCCTTTGGACCAAGCTTCGCGCCCTGCACCGAACATGCAGGCAACAACGGGCAGTAAGGCAAAGACATATCCTTGCCATGCGGGGCCGGGGACATCATAGCTGCGCTCTTGAGACGTGGTGCCATCGTCTTCAAAGTCGTCTTCCTGCAAGTCACCCAACCGAGGTACTGAATCCACCTCTTCAGCTTCATCTAAAGCAAGCTGTGGAAGTTTTTTCACTGGCTCTTCAAACTGGTCGGACTCTTTGTTCATGTCGTGACTGAGAGCGGAAGATGGGGGGGCACTGCAGCAGATTCGATTTCATTGCTAGAAGGTAGAGACTTCCATTTTTCCAGACAGCGTTCGAGTGCAGGCAGCAGCACATCAAGGCGGAGATGCCATTCAGCGAGATCGGTGCCATCCGCAGGACGATGGATGGTGAAATGTCTGCCCCCGCCCAATGCCAAAATTTCTGGCTGACTGCCGTTTTCAGGGTGCATGCTCAAGCCCATGCGTTCCAGCCCATGCTGAAACAAGACCGCAAAGCTTGGCAGATCTGCGCAGCGCTCCACCTCAAAATCCAGCACACGTCCGTAGGCACGAAAGAATTCCCGCTGCCTGCGCCGCTCCATCGTCTCGTTGAACTGAGCACGGAAATTGGACCAGCTCCGAATGTATCCCAGGTAGCGGGCTGCACCCAGAGCCAGCAAGAATAAAATGGCACCGACCATTGGCAGCGCGATGCCCTTGATCATCAGAATGCTCAATCCCACCAAGCTCAGAGCGAGACAGACGGCATACATGGCGGCAAGCGCGCCCCCCTTGCTGTAGCCAAGCAGAATCAACCGATGATGAATGTGTTCAGCATCCGCGTTGAAGATGGAAACTCCCCGGATGGCTCTTCGAATAATGGCAAACAGGGTGTCCAAAATCGGCACCCCCAGGGCAATAATGATGACCAGAAGCGCGCCGATGATCGATCCTTTGTTCGATGTGAAGAGCGAGACTGAAGCGATAAAAAAACCGATCAAATAAGCTCCTCCATCACCCAAGAAAATCCTGGCGGGAGGAAGATTAAAAATCAAAAATCCTCCCAGTGCGCCGGCCATTGCCAGCGAGACAACCAAGACGTCGGGCTGGCCGCTGTAGTAGCCCAGAAATGCCAGGGTCAGGCTTAGAAACAGGCCGAAACCGCCCGCCAGCCCGTCCATTCCGTCTATCAGGTTGACGATGTTGGGGATGATCACCAGCCAGAGCAGTGTCAAAGGCAGGCTCCACCATCCAAGAGAAACTGACCCCTCTCCGAATGGATTGCTGAGAATGTCGATCGAAACCCCTAGGGAATACAAAATTAACGCCGTACCGATCTGGCCAATCAGCTTCACTCTGGCTCCTAGAGGTTTAAGATCATCCACGAAGCCCACGCTGAAAATCAAGGCATTGCAAATCGCCACCGGCAGCCAGCGAGTCCAGCCAAGTCCGCCAATGTAGCCAGCCACCAGCGAGGCCAGACCCACGGCCAGGAAAATGGGGGCGCCACCGAGTCGCGAGATCGCCTTCTCATGCAGTTTGCGGCGGGTGTCCGGTTCATCCAGCCCGATTTGCCCACCACGATGCAATATCCACCAAGTGCCAAGCGCGGCCACCAGCAGGGCACCGCCAAAATAACAGGCCATTTCCAACCATGAAACATGCCGCGGCGCCCAAGGGCCCATGGCGGTGTATTGAATGGCAGGTTCAAACATGCGTGACTGGTGATTCTAGTTGGAAAGCGGCAAGCATAAGCGTTGCCCAATCAGGGATCAAGACTTCAGCGTTGAAGAAGTCTTTTGTTGCAACTTCCAGGAACGCTTCTTGAACTTCCGCCGCGCCCCCCTCACCATCGCCAATGCTTCACGACACTATCGCCGCCATTTCGACCGCCTTGGGAGAGGCTGCAATCAGCGTGGTGCGCGTTTCCGGTCCGCAGGCGCTGCAAATCGCTGCCCGGGTCGCCAGATTGCCGGTAAAAATTATGCCTAGAATGGCGCATCTTGTTCCCATTCTGGACGCGGACGGAGGTGCGCTGGATCACGGTTTGCTGCTCTATTTCAAGGGGCCGGCAAGTTACACAGGTGAAGACGTCATCGAATTCCACGGCCATGGAGGCGTTCTCGTCACACAGTGTGTGCTGGACCGCTGGCTTGCGTGTGGGGCTCGTGCCGCTGATCCGGGTGAGTTTACCCAGCGTGCCTTTTTGAACGGCAAAATGGAGCTTACGCAGGCCGAGGCGGTGATGGATTTGATTCATGCGCAAAGCACCCTCGCTCTCCGAGCTGCCAATGAGCAGCTCGGAGGTGCCATCGGTCGCGAAGCTGCAGCCATGCAGCAGGAGATCATTCCCGTGCTCGCCCATATCGAGGCCTACATCGATTTTCCAGAGGAAGACATCTCGCCGGAAACTGGAGCCGATCTGCTGCGTCGTATCGATGCCGTGCTCGGGCGCGCGCAAAAACTCATCGCCACATCCGAGCAGGGGCGCATCCTGCGTCATGGTGCCCGGACGGTTATCTCAGGCGCTCCAAACGTTGGTAAAAGCAGCCTGTTGAATGTCCTGCTTGGGTTTGAGCGAGCTATCGTCAGTCCCACCGCAGGAACTACCCGCGACACCATAGAAGAAATCATTCAGGTCCATGGTATTCCTCTGCGCCTCGTGGATACTGCCGGTCTGCGTGAGGCGGGTGACGACATCGAACGTGTTGGCATTCAGCGAACAGAGCGCGAATTGGAACGCGCCGACCTCGTGATTGAAGTTGTTGATGGCAGTCGTGCACCGAGTGGTCCCCGGCTGGCGCTCTCGCACGAAATTGCTCGCCGCCGCATTCTCATTCTCAACAAAAGCGATCTGGGTATTCATGCCGATTGGAGCACCACTCCCGGTGCCATCCCCCTCTCCTGTCTTTCTGGTGACGGCATCGAACCGCTGCGCGATGCCATCCGCGATGTCATCGCCACTGCCGGGCCGCTCGCTTCGGATCATCCCATCGCCATCAATGCACGGCACAAGGCTGCCTTCGAACGCAGTGCCGAGCGTCTCTTGGCCGCCAGGGCGGCGCTGGAACACCATGAGGCTCCCGAATTCATCGCCCTGGAGATTCGTGAGGCGCTCCAGGCTCTTGGCGACGTCATTGGTCAGGTCGATGTCGAACGCATTCTGGATGTCATCTTCTCCACCTTCTGCATAGGAAAGTGATTCTGGCACCGTTTGACTTCTCCAACCATGAACCGCCGCCATTTCTTCGCCTCAGCTCTTGCTGCCACCGCTGCTTCACGTCTCAGCGCTCAATCCATCGATAAAGCTGCGGCTGATCCTGCCTTCATCATCAAAAACCACGGGATCAAGCACACCGTCATGGGCTGGTGTTTCAAACCCATGGATACGATGGTTCTGGCCAAGCACTGCAAGGACATTGGCCTCGTTGGCATGGAGGGCATCGACAGCAAATACTACCCTGAGGTGAAGGCGCTCGGTCTCGACATCTCGCTCGTAGGCAGCCACGGCTTCGCCAAAGGTCCGTGCAATCCCGAATTCCGCGATGAAGTCGTCACCAAGCTGACCGATTCCATCAACCTCGCCGCCGATGTTGGCAGCAAAAAGGTCATCACCTTCACGGGCATGAAATTTGAGGGAATGGACCGCGACAAGGCCATCCATTCATGTCTCGATGTCTGGAAGCAGGTGCTGCCGCTCGCCGAAAAGAAAGGCATCACGCTTGTTTTAGAGCACCTGAATTCACGCGACAGCTCCCATCCGATGAAGGGCCACCCCGGCTACTTCGGTGATGACGTGGATTTCTGCATCGATCTCATCAAGCAGGTTGGCAGCCCCAACTTCAAGCTGCTCTTCGACATCTACCACGTCAGCATCATGAACGGTGACATCATTCGCCGCCTGCGTATTCATAAGGATTACATCGGCCACATCCACACCGCCGGCAATCCCGGCCGCTGCGAGCTCGACGAGCACCAGGAGATCAACTACCCCGCCGTCATGCAGGCGCTGCTCGAAATCGGCTATCACGACTTCGTTGCCCACGAATTCATCCCTACTTGGGACGATCCGATTCTGGCCCTGCGCCACGCCGCGATGGTGTGTGACGTTTGAATTCTGGGCAGCCTGATAAAGCTGCTAGGTGAGAACAAACGAAAAAACCCCACCGAGTGAAACTCGGCGGGGTTGGAAATAGATTAACGAGATGGGATCAGGCTTCGCCAGCGACCTTGCTGATCACCTGACGACCGCGGTAATAACCGCAGGAGGGGCAGGCAACATGGCCGGGGACTGAGGTGCCGCATTCTGGGCAGCTCTTGAGGGTGGGCGCCTTCCAGCGGTTTGCGCCTTGACGCATGCGTTGGCGGCTCTTGGATTGTCTGCGCTTCGGATTGGCCATGAGAGTATCGAGGTGGGGTCTGTTCTTCTAATTTAACTTGTTCAAAGCTTCCCATACACCCGGACCCGCACTTTGAGGCTCGTCGGGAGTTGTTTCCAACTCCGGTTCAAACCTGCCTTCGGCGGGACACTGACGAGGATGGACATTGCCAGCATCGCAGCGTGGGTAGCTCGGAAGGGCAAGCAGAGTATCTTCCCGTACCGTATCCGTCAAGTTGATCGTTTCATCCTTTGCAATCTCGACTTCGGAATTGTAGTCGGCCAGATCGACATGGTAGTCGAAGCGTTCCATGCAGGCGCCGCATTCCAAGCTGAAAGTGGCCTCCAGCCGACCGCTGATGAGGAGCTCACTGCCGTCACGCTCCACATGGAGGTCGTATTTCAACGGGGAGATGGCCTGGATGGAGTCTTTGGGGTCGAGGTCAAAGAAAGCCGGCAGTTCCTGCCCGGAGATGTCCTTGCCGCCATCCGGCAGGGAGCGAAGGTCAATGAAAAAGGGGCGGTGCATAGAGGGGGATTGGGTGAAAAATCAGGCCTTTTGTAATTTGTTGCAAAGGGCGGCCACGACATTGGGCGGGACGAACTGCTCGATGTGGCCGCCGAGCCGGCAGATTTCCTTGACCAGCCGGCTGCTGATGTAGGTGTATTCTTCGCGGGGCATGAGAAAGAGTGTTTCGAGGTTGGGCTCTAACTTACGGTTCATAAGCGCAAGTTGGAACTCGAATTCAAAGTCCGACACCGCGCGCAGGCCACGCACGAGGGCGCAGGCCTGGTGCTTGCGGGCGAAATTCACCAGCAGACCATCGAAAGGCATTACCTCAATGCCGGGAATCTCGGCGGCGGCATTGCGGATGAGTTCGACACGTTCTTCGACGGTAAAGAGGCTCTCTTTGGCATTGTCGCGGGCGACGGCAATGATGAGATTGTCAAAAATGCCAGCTGCACGCTGCAAGACGTCGAGGTGGCCGTTGGTGATGGGGTCAAAACTGCCCGGATAGATCGCGCGTCGCATGTGGATGAGTGCCGATTGTAGCGGCTTGGAAGGGGAGTGAAAAGCAAAAGCTCAAGCGAGCAGCACCTGCGCCATGGCAAGCTCACGCGTATGTGTGAGGCTGACGAGGCAGATGGCGTCACCGGCGTGCTGTCTGGCGGCTCCGTGCAGGAGGATGGAGGGTTTGCCGTTGTCTGCACGAACGACCTCGATGTCGGTCCAATTCACGCCTTCCGCCCATATGCCAGTGCCAAGTGCTTTGGCCACCGCTTCTTTGGCGGCAAAACGTGCGGCGTAATTCATGGCGGGTTCGGCGCAGGCATCACAGTAGGCGATTTCACCAGCGGTGAAGGTGCGCTCTTTGAAGCGCTGGCCGTGCCTCTCCAGCATCTCGCGGATACGGGACACTTCCACGAGATCTATGCCGATGCCGGTGGCTTTCATGTGGGATCAATTGCGATAGGTCGCCATGACGGCGAGCAACTCACGAACCGCACCATGCAGGCCGATGAAAACGGCGCGTGAAACGAGGTGATGGCCGATGTTCAGTTCGGCTAGGTGGGGCACAGGCCACAGGGCAGGGAGGTTTTTCGTGGTCAGTCCATGTCCGGCATTGACCTGAAGACCAAGAGTGTGGCCCAACTCCGCAGCGGCGCAGAGGCGCTCAACCTCGGCCTCACGTTCTGCACCGGTATGGTTGGCAAAGGTGCCTGTGTGAAGTTCGATCATGGCCGCACCGATTTCTGCACTGGCTCGAATTTGTTCGAGGTCTGGGTCAACAAACATGCTGACTCGCGTACCATTGTCGCTGAGTGCCTTAACTGTTCGGCGAAGTGCATCACGCTGTGCGGCCACATCGAGGCCGCCTTCGGTTGTGACCTCCTCCCGGTTTTCCGGCACCATGCAGACGAAGTCGGGGCGCACCTGAAGTGCAATTTCCAAAATCTCCTGGGTGTTGCCCATTTCCAAGTTCAGCTTGGTGGCGATGCTTTTGCGGAGCAAATACACGTCCGCGTCCTGAATGTGGCGGCGGTCAGCCCGCAAATGAACGGTGATGGAATCAGCGCCCGCCACCTCGGCCGCCAAGGCGGCAGCCAGGACCGAGGGCTCCGCATTGGGGGAATCCGGCGTGGCGCGGAAACGTGCCTGACGCAAGGTCACGACATGGTCGATATTAACTCCGAGGAGCAGGTTGGTTTGAGGCATACGCGCTATGTAGCGCAGCCCTTCCTTCCCGCAAGCTTCCGGTCTATGAGGCTTTTGACGCAAAGTTTACAGAAAAATGTAACTGCGCTCCCAAGAAATTGAAGTACTCAACCGCTGTAACACGCAGTAGCGCGTGAGCATTTACCTATCAAAACTCCCATGAAATCTCTATTCTATACGATCCTCATCATTGGCGGCGCCTTTCTTGCATACGACTATTTCGGGGCTCCTCCCGGCAAGAAGCTGGTCTTCAAAAGTCTCAATCCGCCGGCAAAACCCAAGGTTGTGACTGCGAAGCCTGCTGAAGAGGAAAAACCCGTTGTGGTTGTCAAGGAAAGTGCCTCCGCGCCTGCGAAGCCTGTTGAGGCGGAGAAACCGGTGGAAAAAGCCCCTGCGCCAAATTCTGCAAATGCTGCTTCAGGTCCGAAGTTTGAACCCATCGAAGCACTGACCGGAAACTGGTTGAAGATTCCGGCATCCGCCTTTCCTCGGGAGGTGAAACTGGTGCAGGACGCGATGTTTAAGATGAGCGTGGGCTCGAGCAAGATTGCCGCAGGTGGCAAGGCCTATGCCCTTGCTGCGGATAACGGGGTGCTCACCCTCGCGCCGACGGCCTCTTCGCCAGCACGTGCGCAGTTGCCCATTGATGCCACTGACTTGAAGGCGCAGCTCAATGCGTCCTATGAGAAATGGAAGATCACACGTGCGGAGGAACTCAAGGCCATTGCCGCCAAGAAACTGCAGAGCCAGCCCGAGGCATCAGCGGCTGATGCCGGCCCTTCCAGCAGCGAAGTGGAAACTGACGGCAAGCCAGTTAGAGATTCCACCAGTGGTTATCCGCTGCTGATTGCCAGCATGAAGCGCGGGCAGATCACCGAAATCAAGCCGGAGAATGTCACCAGCTGGCAGGACCCGCAGCCAACCGTGATCCAAGGCAAGCCGGGCTGGGCGG
>JAPLUN010000367.1 GCA_026397715.1 Verrucomicrobiota bacterium | reverse complement strand
GTCATGCAGCAGCCGGACAAAAGCTTCCGTTGAAATGGAATGAAGGCGAAAACGTCCTGTGGAAGGCTGAGGTACGTGGTCGTGGCCATGGCTCGCCAACCATCGTGGCAGACCAGGTCTATCTCGCCACGGCTGACATGGAGACCGAGGAGCAGCTCGTCCTCTGCTATGACCGGACGAAAGGAAAGAAAAAATGGGAAGCCGTCGTGCATCGCGGCAACCTCAATACCAAAGGGCATAAAATCTCCTCGCAAGCCTCGTCGGATGTCGTGAGCGACGGCGAGCGCCTGTTCGTCAACTTCCTGAACAACGGCGCCATCTTTACCACCGCCCTCGATTTCTCCGGCAAGCAGCTCTGGCAGCGCCGCGTGTGCGACTTTCAGGTGCATCAGGGCTTTGGCTCATCGCCGGTCATCTATCAGTCAGTCGTGCTTGTGTCAGCAGATCATCGCGGCGGCGGCAAGATGTCCGGCCTCAACAAACTCACTGGCGAAATCGTCTGGCAGCAGGACCGCCCACCCGTTGCGAACTACGCCTCCCCCGCTGTCGTCAACGCCGCAGGCAAAACACAGGCCGTGCTCGCAGGCTGCAACAAGGTGGAGAGCTTTGATCCGCTCACCGGCAAAAAGTTCTGGAGCATCGACGGCAGCACCGAAGAAACCGTCGTCACCGCCGTGACCGATGGCAGCCGCATCTTCCTCGGCGGTGGTTATCCGAAGAATCACACCATGGCCGTAGAGGCAGATGGCTCCGGCAAAATCGCTTGGGAAAACGTCACCCGCACTTATGTGCCGTCCATGATCGTGAAGAACGGCCATGTCTTCGCCGTGGGAGATGCCGGACGCGCCGCCTGCTGGAAGTCCGCCACGGGTGAAGAGCTGTGGTCGGAAAAGGTGGACCGCGAATTCTACGGCTCTCCCGTCATGGCCGACTCTCGCATCTATGTCACGAGCAAAGGCGGCGTCACCTCCGTCTTCGAGGCCACACCGGAGAAGTTCGCCCTGCTATCACAAAACCAGCTGGGAGACGAGTCCTTCAGCACTCCTGCCATCTGCGACAATCGCATCTACCTCCGCTCCGCCAAGACTGGCCCCATTCGCCAGGAGTACCTTTGGTGCGTAGGCGAGTCAGGAAAGTGATCCCCTGACAGGCTCAGCAAAAAGTTTGCCTTTCGTCATTACACCTTTACATACCGACCGGTTTGTATGTCCAAGAAAGCCACCAGCACCAAGCGCGAACGCGATCCTGCCGCCACACGGCAGCGGTTGATCGACGCCACCGTGCGCCTCATGGTGCAACAAGGTTTTGCCGGGACTTCGGTCGATCAGATCTGCAAAGAAGCAGGCATGACGAAGGGCGGCTTTTTCCACCACTTCGAAAATAAAGAAGCCCTCGGCATCGCAGCCATCGAATGGTGGGGCCGCATGGGCACCGCCCTCTACGCCGAGTCCTGGCAGGACTCCACGCTCGATCCTTTGAAACAGCTGCACCGCATGTTTGACATCATGGTCGGCTTCACGCGGCGCAATGATGATGCCGTCGTCTGCATGGTGGGCATGATGTCCCAGGAGATGTCCGCCACAAATCCGGCGTTTCAGGCTGCGTGCGAGAAGGAACTGAATCTCTGGACCGAAAACGTCGCCAAGCTCCTCACCGCCGCCAAGAAACTGCACAAGCCAAAGACCAAATTTGATCCCATTCAAGTGGCCTGGTTACTCAACAGTCTATGGCAAGGTTCCATGCTCATCGGCAAAACCTGCCGCTCCCAGCAACTGATTCGTGACAATCTCAAACTCGCCCGCGACTATGTGGATGGTCTGTTTCAGGCGAATTGAACCCCACGTGGCGACTCTGCACAAACAAACCCACGATGTCTGACTCACCTGCCAGCACCCAGTTTGCCACGGAGCATTTCTTTCGGCATGAATCGGCGCGTCTTGTCGCGACGCTGGCAGGTCAGTTCGGCGCGCAGCGGCTGCAGTGGGTCGAAGATGTGGTGCAGGAGGCCCTCGTTCGCGCGCTGCAAACCTGGCCGTATCGCGGTGTGCCGGAAAATCCAGCTGCCTGGCTGACCCAGACCGCACGCCATCTGGCGCTGGATCAACTGCGGCGCGAACAACGCTGGAACGAACGTGAGGAGGGCATCTCGGCAGAGCAGGCGCGCTGGATGGCCGTGCCCCTGGAGGCAGCACCGGATGATGCCAACCTGCGAGATGACACCCTGCGACTGATGTTTGTGTGCTGCCACCCGCAGCTGTCTGCCGAGGCACAGATCGCTCTCGCACTGCGAACTCTCTGCGGTCTCAGTCCGGCGGAGATCGCTGCGGCGTTCGTCACCAGCGAAGCCGCCATCTCAAAGCGGCTCGTCCGCGCACGCCAGCGCATCCGAGAGCTGAAACTGCCCTTTGAACTGCCTGCGGCGCATGACCTGCCGCAGCGCCTTGATGCCGTGCTGGCATCCCTCTATCTGCTCTTCAATGAAGGCTACAAGGCCAGCAGTGGAGAGCACCTAGTGCGCTCAGATCTTTGCCATGAAGCGATCCGTCTCACCGAGTTGCTGGCCACTCATCAGCACACCGGCCTGCCGCAGTGCCACGCCTTGCTTGCGCTCATGCTCCTGAGTGCCGCACGCCTGCCAGCCCGCACGGACGAAGCAGGAGGCATCCTACGTCTCCATGAGCAGGACCGCAGCCTCTGGGATCAATCCCTCATCCAGCGCGGGCTTCAGCACCTGCAGCTCTCCGCACGCGGAGATGCTCTCACGGAGTATCATTTGGAGGCGGGGATCGCCGCATGCCACAGCACGGCGGCGAGTCACGGAACCACGGACTGGGCACGCATTCTCGCGCTGTATGATCAGCTCGTGCTCCTTACGCCCTCGTCGGTAGTGGCCCTAAATCGCGCAATCGCCGTGGGCCGCGTGCATGGCGCGCAGAGCGGACTGGAGGCGATTGCAACCGTGCAGGGCTTGGATTCTTACCTTTCCCTGCATGCAGCACGTGGCGCCTTCGCCGCCGAGCTCGGCCAGACGCAGGCGGCCGCCGCTCATTACAGCAGGGCGCTGGCCCTCGCGGCCCTTCCCTCTGAGCGCAGTTTTTTTGAGCGCCTGATCGCCGAATGCGAAACTGCCGAGTCCCAAAAAAGCACACGCTAAAAAATTCTTTATTTCGATGTCCTTTTCCGTCCGGACCGTTCGTCGTCCTTTTGAAACCACGACATCTTCCACGCTCAACACCCCACGACTGCCCTCGACATGAACTCTGAACCTCCCCTCCATGACTACCTCGTCATCTCGCGCGGACATTGGGACAAAGACAAGTCAAAGGAACAGATCGACACGGCCATCACGGAATTTTACGACTGGCTGAATCGCCACATCGAGGCAGGCAGGATGCGCCCCGGCAGCCGCCTTAGAACGGACCGCGCCACCGTCTCTAAGGCGGGCGTCACCACCGATGGCCCCTTCGGCGAGGCCAAGGAAGTCGTGGGCGGCTACTGGTTTGTTAGCGCAGCCAATCTGCGTGAGGCCGCCGACTTGCTCTCCCACAGCCCCACCCTTCCCTGTGGCCTGCACTATGAAGTCCGCCCGCTCGATCCCGATCTCTGTACTGCCTCCGACATCACCAATGAAACCCCGCCCGCATGAATCCCCAAAACCCCACCGATGAATACCTGCTGCTCATTCGAGGCACTCACTGGAACCACGGCATGTCCCCCTCCGAACTCCAACATGTCATGACTGACTTTTACGCATGGGTTGATGGCCTTAGCAAAGCCGGCATCCATCGTGGCGCACAGCCCTTGATGGAGGAGGGCAAGCTCGTCTCCGGCCCCAAGGGAGCGACAGTGACCGACGGCGTCTTTGCCGAGTCAAAAGAAGCCATCGCCGGTTACTTTCGCATCGCCGTGGGCAGCATGGATGAAGCCGTGCGCATCGCCCAGGAATGCCCCATCCTCCAATACGGAGCCACCATCGAAATCCGCCCCATCGCCGATCTCTGCCGCCCCATGGCCGAAGTCAAATCCGTCTCCCAGTCCTGATCAAAACACCCCACAACTCCAACCACCCAACCACCATGAGCACACTCGCCTACCCCTCCTTCAGTCCCTACATCACCGTCCATGATGCCAGCAAGGCTATCGCCTTCTATAACGCAGCCTTTGGCGCCACCGAGCGCTTTCGACTTGCCGATGAATCGTCCTGCAAAATCGGCCATGCCGAGCTCGATCTCCAAGGCAGCCTCCTCATGCTCTCGGATGAAAACCCCGCGTGGAACAAGTCCCCTCAAACACTCGGTGGCACGCCCGTGAAATTCTGCCTCATGGTTGATAACGCCGATGCCGCCATTGAAAAAGCCGTCGCCGCCGGAGCCACGCCACTCATGCCAGCAGGCGATCAATTTTACGGCTTCCGCAGCGGCTCCGTGCGCGATCCCTTTGGCCATGAGTGGATGCTCCAGCACGAGATCGAAAAAGTTTCTCCCGAAGAAATGCAAAAGCGCTGGGATGCCATGCTCGGAAAATGCTCACCCTCCGAGGAAGCCGCCAAGTAATCCACTTTCAAACTCAAACTCAAACACACAACGCACACACCATGATCAAAAAAATTCTCCTCGGCCTCGTCCTCATCATCGCCGTCATTTGCGTCATCGCCTCTTTTCAGTCCGATGACATGAACATCACCCGCTCCGCCACCACCACGGCCACACCCGAAGCGGTCTTCAAAATCGTGAACGACTTCCGCCAGTGGGATGCGTGGTCGCCATGGTCCAAGCTGGACCCCAGCATGAAGAAGACCCTCGAAGGCCCGTCCGAAGGCGTGGGTGCCATCTACAAGTGGTCCGGCAACAATGAAGTCGGCGAAGGCAGCACCAAGCTCATCGAGAGCAAGCCCAATGAAAAGGTCGGCATGAAGCTGGAGTTCGTGCGTCCCTTTGCCGGCACGAGCGATGTGCAGTTCACCTTCACCCCGGAAGGTAACGGCACCAAGATCACCTGGGCCATGCAGAGCAAGAAGCCCTTCATCGGCAAGATCATGGGCATGTTCATGGACTGCGAAAAAATGTGCGGCGACCAGTTCCTCGAAGGCCTCGCCAATTTGAAGAAGATCGCTGAAGCCGCACCGAAAGCCTGAACTTTTCGCACAGCACACATCATGCTCGCTCCTCTCGCCCTTGTTCAAACCGAGGCCCAGCCTGCTGCGGTGATTCACATCACCGTGGCGCGTGACAAAATCCAGGAAGTGATGGGCCCAGCGATCATGGAGACAATAGCCGCTGCCTCGGCGCAGGGCATCGGCCCCATCGGGCCCGTGTTTGCTCATCACTTCGGCATGACACCCGGCATCTTCAATTTCGAAGTCGGCGTACCCATTTCCAGCCCCATGACATCCGTGGGTCGGGTGAAGCAAAGCGAACTGCCCGCCGCCAAGGTCGCTCGCACTATTTACACCGGACCCTATGAAGGTCTGGGTGATGCCTGGGGCGACTTCATCGACATGATCGAAGCCCAGAGCCTCACCCGTGCGCCCAATCTCTGGGAGCGCTACCTGACAGATCCGTCCACGACGCCGAATCCCGCCGATTACCAAACGGAACTGAATCACCCTCTCCTTTAGTTCATCCTCATCATGGCCCTGCCCGCTCCCATGGATTCCCCTCTTTCCGAACGCGAACTCGTTCTCGTTCGTGAAACCGACGTCCCCGCTGCCAAACTCTACGCTGGCTGGACGCAGCCCGACCTCGTGGTCCAATGGTTCACCCCCAAACCTTGGACCACCATTGCATGCGAGATCGACCTCCGCCCCGGCGGCACCTGCAAAACCACCATGCGCAGCCCCGAAGGCCAGGACTTCCCCAATCTCGGCGTTTACCTCGAAATCGTCCCCAACGAAAAGCTCGTCTTCACGGACGGCTATCTGCCAAACTGGGAACCCAATCCCAATCACTTCTTCACCGCCATCCTCACCTGGGAAACCCTGCCCGATGGCAAAACCCGCTACACCGCCCGCGCCCGCCACTGGACCAAGGAATCCTGCGAAAAGCACGCCGCCATGGGCTTCATGGACGGCTGGGGCAAAGCTTTCGATCAGCTCGTTGAACTTATGAGCAAGTAACATCCATCTCAGCAACACTCACCGCTCCACTTCAACTCACCTATGTCCCAGTCCTATATCCAACCCTACCTTTTCTTCGGCGGCCGCTGCGAGGAAGCCCTCGAGTTTTACAAATCCGCCATCGGTGCCGAAGTGCAGATGCTCATGCGCTACAGCGACAGTCCCGACCCCATGCCGCCAGACACTCTGCCTGCCGGCTATGAAAGCAAAATCATGCATGCCAGCTTCAAGGTCGGCAACAGCGTGATTCTGGCCTCCGACGGCTGCGGTGGTGAAGAGAGCAAAGGCTTTCGCGGCTTCTCGCTCTCGCTCGCTTTGCCTACGGAAGCCGAGACAGAGCGTGCCTTCAATGCACTCGCGGAAGGCGGTGCCGTCAACATGCCCCTCGGCAAAACTTTCTGGTCCTCACGCTTCGGCATGCTGCAGGACAAGTTTGGCATGGGCTGGATGGTCACTGTGGCTCCCGCCGCGGATGCCAGACCTGCTTGAATTCCCACATCTCTCTGCCATGCAAAAGATCAGCCCCTTTCTGTGGTTCAATGAGAGTGCCGAGGAGGCCGTGGACTTTTATCTCTCCGTTTTCAAAAACGGCAGGATCCTGCGCAAAACCCACTACGCGGAGGTGCCGCAGGAAGACAGGCCGCCATGCCCTCCCGCAGGTACGGTGATGACGGTGGAGTTTGAACTCTTCGGCCAGCACTACACCGCTCTGAATGGCGGCCCCATGTTCACCTTCAATGAATCCATTTCCTTCTTGGTCTCCTTCGAGACTCAGGAGGAGTTGGACCGTTATTGGGAGGCGCTTCTCGCCGATGGCGGCACGCCCGTCCAATGCGGCTGGCTGAAGGATAAATTCGGCGTCACCTGGCAGGTCATTCCCACGGTGCTGACGGACCTCGTCAGCTCGCCCGATCCCGCCGTCTGCTCTCGTGTCACCCAGGCCATGCTGAAAATGATCAAGCTCGACATCGCCACCCTCCAGCAAGCGGCCCAGCCCCAGCAATCTCACCCCCAATTCATGCCCCATTCTCAAGATCCAGCCTCCGAGATCATCAGCACCCGCGTTTTCG
>JAPLUN010000385.1 GCA_026397715.1 Verrucomicrobiota bacterium | reverse complement strand
GGGTGGCGTTTGTCGTGGCGATGGGCGGCCTCGCGTTCATGGCATGGCGGCGCAGTGGCTATCGGGTGATCGTGGGCTGGCTGGAGTTCCTGCGCTTCGTCATCGCGACCGGCATCGCTATCACCCTTTTGCAGCCGGAGTGGCTGGAGACTTTCAAGCCGCAGACAAAGCCTACGCTGGCCGTATTGCACGATGTCTCTGGCAGCATGACGACCAAGGATGTCATTGACAAAACGCAGCCGAATGCAGAGCCGAAGTCGCGCGAAGAGATGTCCAAACCTTTGATTGATGCCAAGCTGTGGGAGCCGCTGAAGGAGCGCATGGATGTGGTGATTGAGCCGTTTTCCTCGGCGCAGACACCTCCCACGGAAGGCACAGACATCCACGCGGCGCTGGCCGATGTGCTGGAGAAGCAACCGAACCTCAAGGCGGTGGTGCTGATCAGCGATGGGGACTGGAACACGGGGGCCGCGCCATCGCAGGCCACCACGCGGCTGCGCATGCGCGAGGTGCCGGTGTTTGCTGTGTCCACAGGGGCAGAGACGCGGCTGCCGGATGTCGAACTCAGCAGCTTCGACGTGCCGACCTTCGCGGTGGCGGGCAAGCCGCTGCGCATTCCTTTCACCATCGAAAGCTCGCTGCCACGTGATGAAGTCGTGGTGCTGGAAATGAAGTCCTCCAGCGGCGAGATCATCACCAAAGAGGTCACGCTGCCCGCCATGAGCCGCTACCAGGATGTCATCGGCTGGAAGCCTGACAAACCCGGCGAGGTCAAACTCACGCTCACCATCCCGAAGACACCGAGCGAACGCTACCCTGAGAACAACTCGCAGGAGGCACCGCTTTCGATCCGCAAGGAGCAGCTCCGCGTGCTCGTGATCGAATCCTTCCCACGCTGGGAATACCGTTACCTGCGCAATGCCTTGGAACGCGATCCTGGCGTGGACGTGAGCTGCCTGCTGCTGCATCCCGGCCTTGGCAAAGTGGGGGATGGCCGTGGCTATTTGAAAGCCTTTCCAAAAGATGAAGAGCTGACGAAATACGATGTGGTGTTTCTCGGCGACGTCGGTCTGGCGAAAGGCCAGCTCACCGCAGACCAATGCATTTCACTGCAAAAGCTCGTGCGCGATCAGGCGGGCGGCCTCGTCTTCATGCCGGGCTTCCATGGCTTCCAATCAACTCTGCAGGACACACCGCTGGCCGATCTCCTGCCGGTGATCTGGGACGCCGCGCAGCCACGCGGCTGGGGTTCGTCCTCACCGGGCAAGTTTGCACTCACCGAAGCAGGCACGCACAGTCTTTTGACCAAGCTCGAAGACAGCGACGAAGCCAGCTCCCGTGTTTGGGGCAATCTGCCGGGCTTTCAATGGTATGCCCCCGCCCTGCGTGCCAAAGCCGGCAGCGAGGTGCTGGCCACGCACGGCACTGAGTCCAATCAGTTTGGCCGCGTGCCACTGATCGTGACGAAGACCTATGGCGCAGGCAAAATCCTCTTCATGGGCACCGATGGCGCGTGGCGCTGGCGCAAAGGCGTGGAAGACAAGTACCACTACCGCTTCTGGGGTCAGGTGGTGCGCTGGATGGCCTATCAGCGCAACATGAGCAGCGGCGACAAGATGCGCCTCTTTTACTCCCCCGACCGCCCGCGCACCGGCGATGTGCTGACATTGAACGCAAACGTCGTGAGCCTCACCGGGGAGCCTCTGCGCGACGGCGTCGTGATCGCCCAAATCGCAGCGCCCAGCGGCAAGGTGAGCAGCGTGCGCCTCATGCCCGCCGGTGAAGAAGCCTGGGGTCTCTTCAACGGCGTCTTCAGTCCGGTGGAACCGGGCGAGCATGTGGTGCAGCTGAGTTGCGCAGAGGCCGGCTCTTCGCTGGAAACGAAGATTTCGATCCAAGGCACCAGCCGTGAAAAACGCGGTCAGCCAGCGCGGCTTGACGTGATGCGTGAGATTTCCCGGTTCACCAAAGGCGAAGTGCTCGATGCGAGCAACCCTGCCGCCATACTCGCCGCGATCTCCGCCATGCCAGAGCCGGCGGTGCAGGAGCGCCGGCTGCAAATCTGGTCGCATCCCACCTGGGCGGGGCTGCTGGTGCTGCTGATGAGCCTTTTCTGGGTCGGAAGAAAGGCCGCCGGGACGTTCTAAACACCCAATCAAAAGCTCGTCAGAGACGTTTCATCAGGATAACATTCGCCTATTATGAAAACAGCACTGCCTGTCATCCTCGAATCAAAGCTCGCGGATTTTCGCAAGCGCGTCTGGATCGTCAAGCTCACCGAGGGCCTGCTGGCGGCGGCATTCGGGATCGTGTTTTCCTACATCCTGGTCTTCGCGCTGGATCGCGTCATGGAAACGCCGGTGTGGCTGCGAGCGACGCTGTTGGTTGCCGGAGCAGCAGTTCTAGGTCTGGGCCTGCCGCTGAAGTGGCATCGCTGGGTGTGGCGTCAGCGCAGCCTGGAGGATGCGGCACGGCTGCTGAAGCGCACCTTCCCGCGCCTCGGGGATCAACTGCTCGGCATCGTCGAGCTGGCGCATGTTGAGGCGGGTTCCGCAGGTCGCAGCGAGCGCCTCGTGCAGGCGGCGATGGATCAGGCCGCGGAGGCCGTGAAGGACAAGGACTTCTCCCATGCCGTGCCGGAGGCGAAGCATTTCCAGTGGGGCTGGGCGGCGGGGGTAACGGCGCTGCTTGCCGTGGTGGCGCTGACTCTTCTTCCAGATGCCGCATGGAATGCCATGTCCCGCTGGGCGACGCCCTGGCGTGACGTGGAGCGCTTCACCTTTGCGAAGATCGAGACGCTTCCCAACCGCCTCGTGGTGCCCTATGCGGAACCGTTTGATCTGAAGGTGCTGCTCAACAAGGACACGCTCTGGTCACCGGCCTCGGCCAAGGCCCAGATCAGCGATCAGCCCGCCGTGGTGAGCGGCCTGCAACAAGGCGCTTATCCGCTGGCATTTCCGCCGCAGAAGGAAGATGCGGCCCTGTCCCTCTCGCTGGGTGATGTGCGCAAGACGGTGAACGTGCTGCCGCGCACCCGGCCGGAATTGACCGCGCTTTCTGTGCGCACACGGCTACCGGACTATTTGAAGTACAAGACGGAACCGATGACCGAAGTGCGCGGCGGTTCGGTAAGCGTGCTGAAAGGAGCACAGGCTTCGCTGGAGGCCACGGCATCACGTGAACTGGCCTCGGCGGAAGTGGATGGCGAAGCGGAGCAAGTTTCGGGCTCCAAAGTGACGACGCCCTTCCATCCCGTCACAGCCAACGCTGAAAAGCATGTGATGTGGAAGGACCGCGATGGCCTGACACCGCGCGAGCCGCTGGTTTTGAAGATCAACGCCATCGACGATGAAGCCCCACGGCTGGCGGCACGGCGCGAGACGCAGGAGCAGGTGGTGCTCGATTCCGAAGTCGTCGTTTTCGATGTGGATGTGCAGGATGACTTCGGCATCCAGCGCACGGGGCTCGAATGGCGCAGCGTGAATGATGACAAGACGAAGGGGGACAAGATCGCGGCTGCAGGCGAGCCCGAGAAAAAGACACTGGCAGCCAAGGCAACTTTTTGTGCGGACCGCGACGGCGTGGCACCGCAGACGCTGGAGATCCGCGCCTGGGCCGAGGATTACCTGCCACAGCGCAAACGGGCCTACTCCACGGCATTCCTGCTGCACGTGCTGAACAAGTCAGACCACGCGCTGTGGCTGACTGAGCAATTCGGCAAATGGCTTGAGGCAGCCCGCGAGAGCTATGAGCGCGAGCAGCAGCTGCATGCGACGAACAAGGAATTGCGCGCACTCACTCCAGCGGAGTTGGACCGCCCGGAAAACCGGCGCAAAATCGCGCAGCAGGCCAGCTCGGAAAATGCGAATGCGGCACGGCTGGGCATGCTGAATCAGAGCGGCCGCAGTCTGGTGGAGCAGGCGACACGGAATGATGAGTTTGATGCCAAGCGTCTTGAATCCTGGGCGACGATGCTGAAGTCACTTCAGGACATCGCGGCCAAGCGGATGCCCAGCGTGGCGGATTTGTTGAAGCAGAGCTCAAATGCGCAGAGCGGCAAGGCCGGTCAGTCCACTGCGGCCACTCCGCCGTCAAATTCATCCCAGCAGCCACCGAAGGAAGGAAAGCCCGGTGAAGGCAAAGCTGGCCAGAACAAGCCCAGCGCGCCCCAGATTGCCAACGGGCCGGACATTCCAAGCGCCTCAAAGGGTGGCAAAGCCTCCACCGAGGAGCAGAAGAAAGACAACATGCCGAGCATCACCGACAAGGAAGGCTCGATGAGCAAGGCCGAGCCGCAGCCTGCGGACCCCAATGCCAAGCCTTCGCCGCCCAAGCCCAGCACGATGAAACTGCCGACAACCCAGATGGCGGCGGCACTGGGAAAAAAGAAAGACGAGAAACCTGAAGATAAGCCGCAGGAGCCGCCAGCATCACAGGCACAGAAGAAAATGCAGGATGCTCTCGATGAGCAGAAGCTGCTGCTGGCCGAGTTTGCACGTGTCTCGGATGAACTGGGAACAATCCTGGCCAGCCTGGAAGCCAGCACCTTTGTGAAGCGGCTCAAGGCGGCCTCCCGCCAGCAGCTGGTGGTGGCGAAGGATTTGAACACGAAGACTCTCAGCGCCTTCGGTCTGGAGCGCAAGCCGGTGAAGGATGCGGCGGCGATCGCTGACCACGAGAAGACGCAGAGCGAAACAGTGCGGGTGATCCAAAGCGACCTGGAGGCCTACTTCGCCCGCAAACCGGACATGCACTTCAAGAACATCATCGGTCAGATGAAAGACACGCAGGTGGTGAAAATGCTGACGTATCTGGGAGATCAGGCAGCGGTTAATTTGAGCGGCAACAGCATGGCCGGCGCGGAGTTTTGGGCCGACACGCTGGACCGCTGGGCGGAGGAGATGGTCGCTGCGAGTGAGTGCAAATCATGCAGCAGCTGCAGCGCAGACAGCCTGCCGCCGGAGATCGTACTGAAGGTGATGAAATCCCTGCGCGATGAAATGAAGCTGCGCGACGAAACACGTGAGCTGGAAAATTCGAAGGCCGCGCTCAAAGTGGGAGAGCATGGCAAAAAATCGGCCACGCTCGCCTCGAAGCAGTTTGGCATCCAGGCCAACACGCGTGGTGCCTTTGATGACATCCTGCATCTGCCGCAGGGGAATGAAAAATTTGGCAAGGAACTGAAGCTGCTCAGCGCGGTGATGACGGTGATGGATGAAGCGGCGGGCATTCTCGACAAACCCGATACCGGAGCACAGGCGATAGCAGCGGAGACAGAAGCCATCGAACTGCTGCTGCAGGCGAAACGTCAGGGCAAGGGTGGCGGCGGAGGTGGTTCAAATCCCGGGGGTGGTGGCAGCGCAGGCGCGGAAAGCGCTGAAGCTGCGCTGTCGGATCTGGGACCCGGCTCGGATGCAGAGACGAATGTGAACGCACGTCCGGTGGGCCAGGCGACCGGCAAGACCGGGCGTGAGCTGCCGGAAGAATTCAAGACTGGACTGGATGCGTATTTCAACAAACTGGAAGCAGGAGGCGGGGCGAAATGATCAAGCTGATGCTGCTGGCAGTTGTTCTCACCAGTTCCGGTGGAACGCAGGCACAGGCACCATCGCGGGCCGACCTGAAGAAGCCGCTTTCTGAAGCGGTCGAGAAAGTGCTCAGTGACTTTGTTCAAGCATGCGTGCCGGAAAAGCAGAAGCAGCTCACCGCCCACATGCAGGAGGTGGTCAAAACCATCGACGCAGCGATCAAACTTTCGCCGGAGGAAAAAACAAAGCTGCAGGAGGAATCCAAAAAGGCCGTGGAGGCGACGGTGAAATCCTGGCAGCCGCTTGCCGTGATGATGATGCGCACCTATTTGTCACGCACCTCTGACTCAGCGGCGATCCGGCACATCGGCATGTGGAAGCCTGACGTGGCAGGCCCCAACGAGCCCATCGAAGACTGGACGCCACCCGAGGAAGACGCCGTCTGGCTTGAGTCATTGAAAGCAACGCTCGGCGAAGCGCGGCATGCCACCTGGCATGAAGCAGATGTGAAGGCCAGGCAGAAGGTGGACAAGGAGATCTCCGCCTATCTTGAACGCTGGGTGCGTGAATCACGTGGACCGATGAATGAAGACCTGCGGGCCAAGATTGAGCTGATGAAGAAGAAGCTCGAACTCTCGGACGCGCAGACCACGGCCTTGAACAAGGCGGCGGAAAGCCTGCTGGACCGGCTCAGCAATGCGGAGAGAAAACGGGCCACCGAGATGCTGCGCACACTGCCGCCCGCTGCCCGTGAGACCATGATGGGTCGCAACTACTTCTACATCCGTTTTGATCGTCCGCGTGGCGAAGCCTGGGACAAGGCCTGGGATGCAGCAGCGACCGGCGTGCTGCCTGCAGAGCAGATCGCCCAATGGCAAAAGACCGACAAGGAGGAACGCAGCAAGGCGGAATCCGAGGTGGCCGACATGATCAAGCCTTCCGAGCAGCAGGCGGAGCAGCAGATGGAGATTGCCATGGGTACGGAGATCGACGGCATGGTCATGGCGCTGAGTTTGAACAAGGAGCGGCAAAAGGCGCTGGAGCAGCTGTCGAAGGAAGCGATTCAAGAATCACTGAAACAGGCGCGCAAGGGCTGGCTGCAGCAGGCAAGGAATTATTCGGTCACGGAGCGCAAGCGCATCCGCGGCAACGTGTATTTTGGCGTCAACGAAGACCTCCAGGCCATCAAGCTGCCCATCTGGAAAGAGGGGATCAAGAAACTGCTGACTGAAGAAGAGCGCACACGCATGTCGACCGAAAACAAGCAGCGTGATCAGCGCAACAGCCTGGCGATCTCGCGCGTCTGCCTGGCGGAAATGGACAAGATGCTCGCACTCTCCAAGGAACAACGCACGCAGCTGGAACCGCTGCTGGTCGAGCTGATGCAGCCACTCATGGACCAGCGCCGTCAGCAGTACTGGAGTTACAATGTCACCCAGCTGTATCAGAACGCAGGCAAAGTGAAGGAGGAGATGGCGCGCGCCATTCTGGACGATGTGCAGTTGAAACACTGGAAGGAATTGATCGCCTCCACCAACAACTCATCGCGCAACATCATGCCCGACATGAACGGCACCTTCCCTGAGGCTCCGGATATGGAGGCCGCGATCTCGCAGCACCTTTACAAGATGTTTGTCGCGGAACGGAGCAGGACCATGGCGGCAATGATGCCGCAGGTCGAGGAAGCTTCCCGCCTGCTGTCTCTTCCCGAACCTGCCGTCGCAAAACTCACCACCGCGGCAAAAGGAGCGGTGGAGACCAGCCTGGAATACTGGCGCCAGTTCACTGAGAACTTCGTGCGTCAGAGTGTGCAGACAGCGACCCCCAAGAACCTGCTGCAAACGCTGGCAGGCACTGCACGTGCGAATTACAGCCGCGGCGACACCAAACCGCAAAACACGGAACTGTGGAAAGCGACGCTGCAAACCACCCTGAATGAAGCCCAGTTGAAAAAGCTCAAGCAAGTGGCCGATGAGCGGCAGGACTACCGCCTGAAGGCCATGGCCGCAATGTGCACCTCCGAACTGGACCGCCGCCGCAAGCTCTCATCCGATCAAAGCGCCAGACTCGAAACCGCGGTCCAACAAGTGCTGGCCGAGTACCTGCCGGACATCGAGCGCTACATGTCCCCGCAATGGTTTTTGCAATACTACTACGCCTTGGTCCCGCTGGCGGGCGTGGCGGAAAAAGAGATGCAGGCCATCCTCACTCCTGAGCAATGGAAGCTGTGCAAGGAACGCGACCTGCCCGACGCGATGCAGTACTGGGAGGGCATCAAGAACAATCACGAACAGCGCAAAAAGCAGGGCGTGCAGGCCAACGGCCCTCAGATCCTTTTCAACGGCGGGCTCATGATTGATCAGTGACGAAACCAACATGACGAACAACGAACCATCCATGACGACGACCGCACCGACTGCCCCATACGGCGTGGATGCCGAACGAGGCATGCGCGGATTGTTATCATTCCTGCTCTGCTGCCTGCTTGTAACCACGAATGCCTTCTCGCAGGATCCCGCTCTGCGTTTCGGCGGCGCGATCCCGCAGGAAGTTGAAACCGTGTATGAGCGCGGTCTGGCGTGGCTGGCTTCGAAGCAGAGCGATACGGGAAGCTGGCAGGGCGGCCATGATGGAGCCGGCATCGACGGCATCTGCCTCATGGCCTTTCTCGCGAGTGGTGAAGATCCGAACTTCGGCCGTTATGCACCGAACATCCGCAGGGCGCTGCGTGCGATCATCCGCAGTCAGGATGCGGCCAGCGGCTACCTTCCGAACAGCATGTATCATCACGGCTTTGCCATGCTCTCGCTTTCGGAGGCTTATGGCGCGGTGGACGAATCCCTGCTGTGGGAGGGCGGCAAGCCGGTGCGCACGATCGGGCAGGCGCTTGAGCTTGCGATCCGCTGTGCCGGCACCGCGCAGAAGGCGAACCGCTGGGGCGGATGGCGATACATGCCAAACTCGACTGACGCGGACACTTCGGTGACCGGTGCAGTGCTGATGGGACTGCTCGCCGCACGCAACGCCGGCATGGCGGTCTCTGATGAAGTCATCGACAATGCGCTGAACTACATGAAGCGCAGCACCGGCAAGGATGGCAGCGTGCTGGTGGCCGCAGTTTCAAAGCACAAGGACAGCGAGGAGTTCAAGGCCACACTCAAGCACATCACCGAGCGGCTGGAGCACAACGAAGGCAGCTACAAGGAGTACTTCCGCTACTACATGGCGCAGGCCTTGTTCCAGGGTGACTACACCTCCTGGCAGAAATGGAATGCCGCCACCGCACGTGTGCTGGGCGAAAGCCAGGCTCCTGACGGCAGTTTTGGCACTGGTGCATATGAGACTGGCATGTCACTGCTAGCCCTGGCTTTGAACTACCGCTTCCTGCCGATCTATGAACGCTAGACACTTCATCATTGCGCTGATGCTGGTGGGCAGCAGCAACCGTGCTTCCGAGCTGCACTGGCAGAACGGTGAGTGGCTCGGCGGTCACTTCGTGGGCATCGAAGACGGTCATGTGATCTGGCGCACGCCCATGTTCAGCGAAGATTTCAAAGTCAGCATGGATGTGCTGAAGCGTGTAAACCGGTTCAAGACGGATGCCAAAACGGAGGAAGCTTTCAGCATTCGTCTTGCCGACGGCAGCCGCCTGTATGGCACGGTCACCGGGATGGATGCGAAGACCCTGAGCGTGAAATCCGCGCGCTTTGGCAGCATCCAGGTGCTGCGTGAATCGGTGGTGAGCGTGCAGCGCCTGAAGGCCGAAGGCATGCCACTCCCCGCTCTGGCAAGCACCAGCGGCTGGATTGAATCCAGTTCGAACAGCAGCGTTTCAACCAACGGCAAGCTCTGGCGCATGGTGCCGGGCGCGGCTTTGCAGCAGGTGGGCTGGAATCACCGCGCCACTCTTCCCGTCGAAGCTCCCGAGCAGGTGGAAATGCAGTTTACCCTGAGTTCGACTGTCAGGCCGGAGTTTAAAATCGAACTCAAGGCGCCCGACGACGAGCGTGTAATCGTAGAGACCTGGGCGGATGATGTCGTGCTGCAAGGCCGCGTGTTTGAAAGTGTGCAAAAGCTCAGCGACGAGACACGGCGTGTCACGCTGACGTTGTTCTGGAATCGTAAAACCGGGCTGTGCTCCATCTATGGTGCAGATGGCAAAAAGCTGGCGCAGACAACCAAGCCGCCGGTGGACTCAGCCGAGCCGTCCAAAGACGCGAAGACCGAGGAAAAAAAACCGGCCGCGAGAGCCGGTGGCGGCGGTGGTCTTTTTGGAGCGCTGCTGGGCGTGGTGCAAGGCGCGGTACAGGTCCGGGTAGAGGCTGTGGCCCAGGCACAGGCGAATGCAGTCGGTGGAGCTAAAGAAGACAGCCCCACCGGCTTGACGCTGCTCAACAAAGGACCCGATCTGACCCTGGAGGCGCTGCGCATCCGTGAATGGGATGGCTCACTGCCTGCAGACATCACCGATGTGCGGCCGCGCATCGAACTGACAGACGGACACTATCTCAAGGCGAAAGCCGTGCGTGCCGACGCCGCTTCTCTCACGGTACGTATGCTGGATGGCAGCGAGACAAGCCTGCCATGGGACAAGGTGCTGGCCGTGGAGATGATGCCCGAGGTCTCACCGTTTTTCCAAGCCGCACCGCCCCTCACGGAGATGTGGTTCACCGATGGTGAATGGGTGAATGGCACGCTGCTGCAGGTCCACAATGAAGTGGCCACGTTCAAAACCACTTTTTCTGAGGCACCGGTGAATTTCAAGATCACCGCGCTGCATCACCTGGATTTCAAAGGCTTCGAGACCGCTGAGAAGAAGATCGACCTAGCAACGCTCGACACTCTCTCCATCAACAACAACGTGCTGCACGGCACGCTCGCTGCCGGCGGTGAGGCCCAGCCACGCTGGAAGCCGGTCGGCGCGCTCAAGCCCGTAGCCATGGCCAGCACCGGCGAGATGGATATCACCCGTGCGGTGGCAGACCAGCCGGCAGGCATGCGCAGTGAAGCGTTGTTTTACCTGCAGGATGGCGATGTGGTCCCCGGCAGGCTGCGGGCCATTGACGCAAAACAGGTGGATCTGGAATCCGACGTGGCTGAGGTGAAGCACCTGCCCGCCGACAAGCTCCAGGCGATTCAGTTTGGCGGCGCCTCCTTGAATCTCGATGGTTTCGAAGATCCAGGCTGGCAGCGTGTGCGTGGCAATGCCGAGCAAGTGAAACGCAACGGCAAGGCGGAGATCGCTTTCGAAACCGGTGGTTCATGGGGGCATCCGGCCTTCATGCAGGTGAATGAAATCAATTTCACCCTGGTCAACAACGGCTTCTCTGCCATGCGCATGCGTTTGTACTGCGATGGCATCAATCCCGCCGCACCAAGCACGAACCTCCTGTTCGGCCACATAGGCAGCGAGGTGTGCTTCGGCCTAGAAGCCAGCGATGAGCAGATGGACCGGCAGTTCCGCCTGCGCACCAGCGAATCCATGCCCGTCCGCATTGCCATCGCGGAGAACTCCATCGAAGTCTTCTTCAAAGGCGTCTCCGCGCGCAAAATTCAGCTCACTCCGAAAATGCGCTCCGGCAGCGGCATCATCATCGAGCCGTTCAGCCTGTGGGGAAATGGGGAGCGTGCGGTGAAGATCAATGCCTTCAGCGCACGCATCGCACCCGGACGCGTGGCAGTGCCGCTGGTGGATGCACGGGCCAAGGAGAATGCGCTCACCGTCCCGCGCTTCCGCAAAGAGGATCCGCCACGGCACGCACTGCTCGCTGCGAACGGTGATCTGCTGCGCGGCGTCATCGAGGCGGCCACGGCAAATCACTTTGCCATCCGCTCCGGCTTGGAGACGATCCAAGTGCCACGCGACCGCGTGAAGGCGGCCGTGTGGTTGATCAAACCGGCAGACGCCGTCAGCGCCGCTTTCGAGGCGCAGGACAAAGCAGGTGTGCCGCCCGTCATCACGCACTGGTTGCAGCTGAACAATGGCGGACGCCTTGGCCTGAAGGTGGATCGTTTCGCCGAAGACGCGGTGTTCGGCACCAGCCCGCTTCTCGGCAGCTGCCGCGTGCCGCTGCCGCAGATCTATGTGATTCGCACCACCACACCACCGGAGAGCGCCACCATGCTAGCCCTGCGTGAGTGGAAACTGAAGTTCGCCCCCGAACCCGTGCTCCCCGAATCCGGCGGGCAAAGCTCGCCGCTGCTCAATCAGGATGCCAAGCCGTTCAAGCTGCCGCTGCTCGCGGGTGACGATTTTGATCTGACCAAGGAGAAAGGCAAAGTCATCGTCCTCGATTTCTGGGCCACCTGGTGCGGCCCCTGCATCAAATCACTGCCGCAGTTGATCGATGAAATGGCGGCCTTCGATCCGAAGCAAGTCCGCTTCATCGGCATCAATCAGGCCGAGGACAAAGACACCGTGAAAACCTTCCTCGAAACCCGTGGTTGGAAGTTCGAAGTCGCCCTGGATGCCAATCAACGCGTCGGCCAGAACTTCGGTGTCGAAGGCATTCCCCATACCGTCGTCATCGGTCCGGATGGCAAGGTTGCGTATGTGAAGTCCGGGTATGATCCCGCAGGTGCCAAGGAAGTCGCGGAGATGGTGAAGAAGCTGATGAAGAAGTGATCGAAGCTACATCTGCCCGATCATGCGCCGTTCAAACCGACAAGAGATCAATCAGCACCAATTGTCTTTATCCAGGTTACTCTCTCCCTGGCTGGGCTTGTTCGTGCTGGAATTTGTTTGGATGGGCACTGACTGGCATCTTAGAGATCTTCATGTGCACTCCAAGGCGGTATCCCAGATAGCGCTACTACTGTATTCCAGATCAGCAGCCTGCTGGTATTTGGAATCGTAATCTACCGTTTGTCGCCTGTCCGGTGGCATGGTCTTCTCAGAACCTTATCTGCCTTGATCCACGTCACGGCGGCTCTGTGCTTGATGCTATTTGCATGGCTGCATGATGTGATCAGCCATGGCATGGACACTCTTTAAAAAAAGAAACAGGCGCGACCCCCATGAAAAGATCGCGCCTGCATTGGTCTCAAAGCTATCCGAGGCGTTCCCCGCCGCCGGGCGAATGATCATCAGATCATCCTGGCCAACGGCGGGGAAGCTCCAAACCGCTTAGAAGTTGACGCGGATTCCCGCTTTGGCGTACTGCGTGGCCTGGTTGCCGAAGTGGCCTTCGTAGCCCAAGTAGCTCGTCACTGTTTTGAACAGTTCGTAGCCTGCGTTGAACTGGATCACCGCCTGCGTGTTGCCCATCTTGGCAAAGTTCACGCCGTAGCTTGCTGATGGCACCGATGCCACATTAACCGCCATCTGGTTCTTCGTGTTCTGGAAGTACTGCTGCACCGAGGCTGCAAGTTCCAGGTTCAACCCATGACCCGCAATATCCGTGCTCCACAGCGCGGACACGCCAGCTTCTCCCATGAACCGGTTGTTGTGGTAACCACCGACGTTGAGCGCATCAATCGCTCCCGTTTCACTGAACCCACCGACCTGGGAGTTCGAGTAGCTCAGCGACACACGTGGTGCGATGGACACTCCGCCCACGCGCCAGCCTTTGTACTGCACCCCGAGGAAGCCCACATAGCTTGACACGTCAGTGGAGCCTGTGACTGTGCCGTTCACTGTCTGGCGGCGCAGGTCCATGTTCTGCTGGTTGAGTGCAAAGCTGCCGAAGAACGTGAAGCTCTTCGCCAGCGTGTAGCGGCCAAACACCATAGCGCCCCAGCCATCGGAGTTTGCGCTGCCCAGTGCTGCACTGATGCTGCCCTGGCTCATGCTGCCGGCGATGCCGAACACATAGTCTTCTGATGCCAGCAAGTTGACCCCGGCATAGTAGTCGCTGCGTGTGGCCTGGATGCTGCGTGCCAGCACCTGATTGCCCATGAAGGCGTAATCAGCCAGAGAACCGTAGTAGTCCGGCGTGTACTTAGCGAGGTCCGCTGCGGAGCCGCCGGTGGCGTCAGTGATCTGCAGGGCCAGTTTACCGGCCGTGGTGGAGGAGTCGATCTGGTTCTGGCCCACAAAGGCCGCGTTGAAGATCGATGCTGCTGCTGCGCGCTGGTTGGCATTGCCGCCCAGATCAGCAAAGGTGCTGGTGGGGCCGTTAAGACCGGTGGCGGTGAGAGCACCGGTGTTCACGTCGAAGACAACTGCAGCATTGGTCACGGCAGGATTCACGCCCAGGATGCCATCGGCATCAAAGGTCACAGTCGAGAAGGTGCCGGTGAGGTGATTGATCGGCACTGCGCCGCCAGGTCCGGAAATGATCTGGAACTTGTTGCCTTGAACCGCCGTGAACCCGGCAAAGGTTGCCACGTTCAGTGCGTTGCTGATCGTGAGCGTCGCTCCCGGTGCCAGCTGAATCTGGTCAAAGTCAGTGCCGCCCACTCCGCCGAGTCCGGCAAGTTCAGCTTTGAACGCGCCGCCAAAGACGGGGCTGACGCCTGCACCTGTGAGGTCCGTCACACCAGGAGAGAAGCCTGGAGCGATGGTGCCAAGAATGATGACGTTGCCAGTGCCGACGAACTTGATGTTACCAGCAATCGTGGAACCCACCGGAACAATGAAATCATTGCTGCCGATGTTGATAATCCCTGGGCCATCGCCTTGGACGCTGGTCAGCTTGGTGAAGATGATCGTGCCACCGCCGCTGAGATCCAGCGTGCTGCCTTTGGCAATGGTGATCGTACCGCTGTTGAGCGTCGCGCCGCTGCCGATGGTGAGACCGCTCTCGATATTGGTGCTCTGCGTGGTGGTGGTGCCGCCGCCCAGAGTCAAACCGCCGCCGCCGCCACCACCACCACTGCCGCCGCCCGTGGTGAGAGTTGAGCCTGCTGCGTCCAGAATACCGGTAAAGTTGCCACCGTCAGCCACAATGATCGAATTGCCATTGGTGTGAATGGTGCCAGAACCCAGCAGGGTCTGGAACGTTTCAGTTGCTGCAGGTGTGTAATCAAGATTAAGCGTGCCGTTCACCGTGACAGACGCGGTGTTCAAGATCAGTTCAGGCCCTTTCAGGTTGAGAACGCTCGAAGCATTGATGACAATGGTCGCAGCTGCGCTTGTACCGTAGAGGTCTACGTTTCCATTGGTGGTGATGGTGCCAGTGCCGAGATTGGCCTTCACGACCGAACCGCCATTGAGGTTGTAGTTCAGCGCAGTCAGAGTGCCAGGACCGTTGATGGTACCGGTGCTAGTGTAGGTTTTGACCGTGTCATCGGTGGAACCGAGATTGATCGTACCGTCGTTGCTCAGATCTGCTGCCGAGGAGAGACCGCCTGTCTTGCTGTCCAGAATGACACCGGTAGCAACGTTGACGAACTTGCTTTCCAAACTGCCTGTCAGATCAGCACTACCGCCATTGAAGTTGGTGGTGCCGGTGTAAGTGTTCGCGCCTGAGAGCGTCAGCTTGCCTGTGCCCGTCTTGGTCAGAACCGAGGAGTTGGTGCCGCTGATGACGCCGGAAAACGTGGTGTCCACGTTTGAGTCGGTGACCAGGGTGTTGGACTGCAGATTGATGCTGCCTGCACCTGAAATGCTGCTGAGGCTTTCAAAGCCACCGAGCAGGAAGGTCGCGCCGGAAGCCACGATGAGATCCGAAGCATTCGCAATGCGCTCATTGCCGGAGGTTTCCAGAGTGCCTGCATT